>CAYUYM010000162.1:0-7710 GCA_964449305.1 uncultured Chromatiales bacterium
CTACACGCTCGACGCCATTGTCGGCAGGGAGGAGGTGGAGGCAGCAGGCGGGGCCGTCCTCACCATCCCACTGGTCGCCGATCGTTCATCAACCAACATCATCCAGACGGTACTTGACCGATTCTGTCCATAGCGCCACCACGCCGTCCGTTCCTCCACGCAGGAGACGATCGCTTCCTGTACGGATCCTCCGAGGCCTCGCGTTCATCGCCACCGGCCTCGTGGTGTTTTTCGCGCTCATCATCCTCTTCATGCAGACGCCCTGGTTCCGCTCCATCCTCAAAGGGGTCATCATCGACGCCGCCAACAGTGCCCTGACCGCACGCCTCGAGATTGACGAACTCGACGGCAGCCTGTTCGACGGTTGGGACCTCACCGGTGTGCGCCTGGTGGGGGATGACGGGCCCATCGTGACAGTCCGGCGCATCTCCCTGCGCTACGACATCTGGAACGCACCATGGAAAAGCGTCACCATCCGCGATGTCACCATCGTGGATCCGGTCATACGCATCGTGCGCCCCGTGGGAGGAGAGTGGAACATCGCCCACCTGGTGAGGGACACCACCACGAGCGAGGGCTCATCGAGCTTCGACTGGACCATCACCCTGTCCAACCTCGCGATCGTGAATGGATGCGTGCTCGTCTTCGATTCCACCACCACGGGATCGCGTGCGAGCTTCAGCCCGACGCACATGGCGCTGGACAGCCTCATGCTTGCGTGCAGCGGGGCCATGACCCCGTCCACAGCGAGGCTGAGGATCGAGACCATCTCCTGGGCCAACCGCTTCGGGGATGTCTCGCTGCGATCGCTTTCGGGCGACATCCTCCTCGGCGGTCAGTCCTCCCACATCCGGGACCTTGCGCTGGTGACCGACCGGTCGCAGATCCGCGTCTCCGCACGGCTCGACAGCCTCGACCTCCTCAAGCCGATGCCCGACGGAGCCTTCGAGCACGCCCCGATGGAGGTGGCCCTCCACACGCCGTCCACCGACCTGCGCGATGTGCGGTACTTCCTGCCGGCGCTCGACTTCCTCGGTTCCACCGCCGGGCTCGACCTCGATGCGGCGGGCACGCTGAACGACCTGCACATCCGCACCATACACCTGAGGACCGGCAACTCCGATCTGACGCTCGCCGGGCGCCTGCGCAACATCCCCGCAGGCGCGGAGATGCTGATGGATGCCACCATCACCAATTCCGTCATCGACCCGGCTGATCTGCCGGTCGCCATGCCGGGGATCCCGCTCCCGGACTACACCGACATGGGCCCGGCCACCATCACCCTCGCATCCTACAGCGGCACGCCGCTCGCCTTTGAGTCCCGCATCGATGTCGCGACACGGCACGGCTCGGCGCGCGGCACGGCGAAGCTCGACATCACCGGCGACCAGCTTGTCTACGACATCACTGTGCAGGCGCAGCGGCTCGATCTCGCCGCCGTGCTGGGCACCCCCGCCCTGTCGTCTGCCATCAACGCCGATGCCCATCTGCAGGGGGTCGGCTTCACTCCGGGCACGATGCGGGCCCATGCGGAGCTGCACATCGACTCCACCCGCTTCCAGCGCTGGACCGTGTCCCAGGCGGCGATCATGCTGGAAGCCGTGGGCGACAGCCTCCGCCTCAACGCCGACCTGCGCTCCCACGCCGGCTCCGTCACCGCCCGTTCCATGGTCACCATCTCCCGCGACAGCATCCGGGCGTTTGCGCTGAACGGGGACTTCCGTGCGGTGAACCTCGGCGCCATCCTCGGCGAGGACTCGCTGCATTCCGATCTCACGGGGGTGCTCTCGCTGCGTGGCGACGGCATCAATCCGGCCACGGCCTCCGTCGACGGCCGTCTCATGCTCGCCCCCGGCAGCATAGCTTCGACGCATCTGCCAGCCGACACCATGATCCTCCGTCTCGACCAGCGCGACCCCCATGCACGCGCCCTCGTCCTGAATTCCGGATACGGGGATGTCCAGGTGCTTGGCCGCTTCGACATCCCGCGCTTTCTCGACTGGCTTTCGGTGCAGGCCGATTCCATCGCCGCGGGAGTGGAGGCCTTCATGCTCCGGCCCGACAGCATCGCCGCAGTGGCTCCCGCGACCAGAGCCACAGGTCCACGTGTGCGTCCCTCACGGATGGCAGCCGTGGATGCCGGCCCCGACACGACGATGTTCATGGATGCCCAGGTGCTGGTGAATGTGAAGGAATTCGAACGCATCCGCCGGCTGCTGCCGCATCTGATCACGTTGCGTGGTGGTTACCGCGGAAGCATCCGCGGGGGCATGTCCAACATGGCCATGCGTGGCGATGTGCAGATCAGCGACCTGTACTACATCGACACGCTGCGGAAGCTGACCTTCCTCGGAGCGGGGCTGTTCTTCCAGCATTCCATCGACAGCCTGTCACCGACGCGCCCGCTGTCCGCGTCCACCGTGCGCGCGTCGTTCACGGCGGCAGATGCGCGATACAACGGGATGAAGTTCAACCGCATCTCCACGAGCGTGAGCCTCGACCAGTCGCAGCTGCGCTTCATGCTCCGGGGGCGCCTCGACACGAACCTTGCCGTCGCCTTGCGCGGGGAGGGGGCGGTGCACTCGCACATCTACACCTTCAGCATCCCCGTCCTCGATGTGACCTGGCTGGGTCAGGCGTGGTCGGCCCCAAGTCCTGTGGCATTCACGATGGACAGCGGAGCGATCACGATCGGGAGTCTGCGGCTTGCCAGGGGGCCGTCGGTCATCGAACTCACCGGGCAGCGGCGCTTCGACGGGACGAATGCCCTGACGCTGGAGATCGACAGTCTGCTGTTGCAGGATGTGGAGGCCATGCTCGCGGGAGGCAGGTACCCGCCCAAGGGCAAGGGGTTCTCCGGCGTGGCGGAGATCACCGCCGACATCTCCGGCAGCGACGATGCCCCGCGGCTTGCCACCGACATCTTCATCCCGAATCTCGGCTACCATTCCATCGCCATCGGCGAGCTCTCCGCAGAAGCACGATACGACAACGAAATGCTCGAGCTGTTCTCCGATCTTGCCTACCGGACGCGCGAGGGGACGAAGAAGAAGATCTTCTTCGCATCCGGCAACCTGCCCATCAGCCTCGGCGCACGGGACACGCTTGCGGAGCAACACGACCGTGAGGCCGATCTGCGGCTCCAGATGAAGCAGTTCCCCCTCTTCCTGGTGGAGAAGTTCATCCGCGTGTTCAACCCGCTCAACGGCGAGGCCAATGCCGACCTGAGTGTACGGGGATCTCTGCCCCGCCTCTCGTACAGCGGGTTTCTTGAAACGCATGACGCCGTGGGCCGGCTCGTCTACAACAACATGACCTACCGCCTCGCCCTGACGCTCCGCCCGGAGGAGTCCCGCATCCACATCGACACGCTTCTCATCCGCAACGACCCCGCCGACTGGGAGGATGGCGCCATCACCGGCACCGGCATGATCGACCTCGATGGCTTCACGCTGCAGCATTTCACTTCCACGTTGGAGGGCAGGCTCAAGGTGTTGAAGCGTGCCTCGCGCAGCACCAGTCGCATGGTCTATGGCGATCTCGCCCTTGCCCTCGGTGGCGATGGACTGCTCCTCGAGGGCGGACCCGCCGGATCCTCCATGTCGGGTGACCTCGTCGTGGAACGCGGGGACCTTGTGTTCGCCATGCAGGAGGAGACGATGGAGGCCTCGCAGAACACGAACATCACCTATGTGGTGGTCGATGACACGACGAAACGAAAGACGACCTCGCTTGGGTCGGGCGTGCTGACGCGCGAAGGCTCGTTGTTCGGGCGCGACCTGGAGACGGAAGCCGACAGTGCGAACGGCAACGGTGGCGGGCTTGGAACGAACCTCGCCTACGACCTGCGCCTCTCGACCTCCGGACCGCTCGGCATAGCGATGCCCTTCAGCGCCATCTCCCAGGAGGAGCTCAATGCGAAGCTCCGCATCGATGAGTTCCGCATCTCCAATGCCTCCGGCTTCGGCGCCTTCGTCGGCAACGTGGCCCTGACAGGCGATTCCTACCTGATGTTCCTCAGCAAGCGGTTTGCCGCCTCGGGCAGCCTCTCGTTCACCGGCGATGCCGCGAATCCCGATCTCGACCTGCGGGCCGTGTACAACAGCTATTACACGGCCAAGGAGAGCAACGCGCGGCGCAAGGTGTTTGTGATCGTCACCATCAAGGGATCGAAGGACAAGCCGGCGCTGACCTTCGACATGCGCTGGGACGCGGAGGACGGCGAGGTGATCGGCAGCGGCGGCGACAGTCAGTCCGACGCCTTCTCCTTCATCCTTTTCGGATCCTTCACCAGCGACCTGAGTGGATCGGAGAAGGGGAAGGTGCTCGATCAGGCACAGAACCTCAGCAACGCGC
The DNA here is from genome assembly GCA_964449305.1 of uncultured Chromatiales bacterium. Taxonomy (GTDB): domain Bacteria; phylum Bacteroidota; class Ignavibacteria; order SZUA-365; family CAYQST01; genus CAYUYM01. Next base: position 4,357 of record CAYUYM010000162.1, read on the forward strand.
TGACATCATCGATGGTGTCGGCGGCGGCGTCGGAGTTCATCAACCGCGTGGGACTGCAGGATGTGATCAAGCGGGTCGACATCGGCGGCATCGGCACGCAGGCCGCCCGCATCAAGGTCCCGATCGAGATCGGGCGCGTGGTGCTGATCTACGACGGCCAGATCAACAGCCCCGGCAATTCCGAGCTCGTGCTGGAAATCCCCGTGGGCTACGGGTTCATCATGGCCACCACCTTCCGCACCACGGTTCCCACGGCGGAAGTGACCGCCGAACCGCAGGGCCCGACGACGTATGAAGTGAAGCTCCTCTATCGCATCTCCTTCTGACCATCATGACACTCACCAAGAAACAGCTCGTCACCTTCCTTCAACACCGGTTCCCCCGTTCCTTCAAGACGAAGGAACTCGCACGCAGCCTCGACCTGCCCAAGCAGGGGGACGACTATCAGCGGCTCAAGGCCATGCTGCACGACCTGCATGAGGAGGGGCTGGTGGAGCGTGTGGAGGGAAGAAAGTGGGGGGCCCGTCCCGCAGACCCGCCGGTGATCGGCAGCATCGAGATCATGGAGAAGGGCTTTGGCGTGGTGACCACACGCGAGGCCCCACCACGGGAGATCCATGTGTCCGTGTCGCGCCTGAATGGCGCGGTGCATGGGGCGGAGGTTGAGCTGCGCATCCTGCCGGTCAGCCGCGGCCGGCGGGCCGAGGGGGAGGTGACGCGCGTGCTGCACGTGCCGACGCATGTGGTGACCGGGACGGTGCGGCGCATCCGCGACCGTTACTTCATCGAACCCGATGGGAAATGGACGGGCGATGTGTTCCTGGCCCCGGGGCGCACAACGCAGGCGCGGGATGGTGACAAGGTGGTGGTGGAAGTGACCGAACCGGCGCATGGGGGGCATCCCTCGCGGGGCATGGTGCAGGAAGTGTTGGGGCGGTCGGGAGCGCATGATGTGGAGATGGTTGCTCTTGCGCGGCGCTACCAGCTCACTCCCGTGTTTCCACGCACGGTGGAGGACGAGGCCGCAGCCATCCCCGGGACAATCGGCAGGGAGGAACTCGCCGGCCGGCTGGATCTGCGCGGGCAGGTGTGCTTCACCATCGACCCGGAGACCGCGAAGGACTTCGACGACGCCGTCTCGATCGACATCGATGCGGACGGCAACCACGTGCTGGGTGTCCACATCGCCGATGTGAGTCATTTCGTGCCCGAGGGATCCGCGCTTGATCGCGAGGCGGAGCGGCGCGGGACTTCCGTGTATCTCATGGACACGGTGGTGCCGATGTTTCCAGAGCGGCTGTCCAACCACCTTTGCAGCCTGAAGCCGGATGTCGACCGTCTGACCTTCAGTGTGATTCTGACGGTGTCGCCTCGCGGTGCTGTGAAGTCGTATGAAGCGGGGAAATCCGTCATCCACTCGCGCAAGCGCTTCTCTTATCCCGAGGCCGAGGAGGTGATAAGGAGCGGATCGGGTCCGCACGCTGCGGAGCTTGTGCGCATGAACAGCCTGGCCCGGGTGCTCACACGCAAGCGTCATCGCGAGGGATCGATCGACTTCGATGTTCCCGAGGTGCGCTTCGAGTTTGATTCGCAGGGGCGCCCGGTGGACATCATGGCGGTGGAGCGTCTTCAGTCGATGCGTCTCATCGAGGAGTTCATGCTGCTTGCCAACCGGACGGTGGCCGGGCATTTCGCCGGCGGGCGGTCCGAGGCGCAGCAGCGGCCCTTCCTCTACCGCGTCCACGATGCGCCCGATCCCGAGCGCGTGAACGAGCTGCTTGATTTCCTCCACCATCTCGGCATCCCCTGTCTGCTGGAGCCGACATCGTCGCGATCGTTCCAGCGTCTGCTGGAATCCGTGGACCATCTGCCCGAAAAGAACGTGATCCACGACGTCACGATACGCGCCATGGCGAAGGCCGTCTACAGCGAGCAGAACATCGGGCATTTCGGATTGAGCTTTGCGCGGTACACGCATTTCACCTCCCCGATCCGCAGGTATCCCGATCTTGTGGTCCATCGACTGCTGCATGCGGATCTGCAGGGAGGTTCCCGGCGGGGCCCCGATGTGCAGCGGCTTGCCGACATCGCGAGGCATTCCTCGCTCACCGAGAGGGTCGCGATGGAGGCCGAGCGCGAGGCGCTGAAGATCAAGCAGGCGGAGTACATGCGCCGTCATCTGGGGGATGAGCTGCCCGGAGTGATCAGTGGTGTGACGCAGTTCGGGATCTTCGTGAAGCTGCTCCCGAGCCTCGTGGAGGGGCTGGTCCATGTGAAGGACATCGACGACGATTACTACTCCTTTGATCAGCGGCGCAGATCCCTGATCGGCAGGCGGCATGGTCGTGTGTATCGGCTTGGCGATGCCGTGGTGGTGCGGGTCGTCCGCGTGGACACGCAGGCGCACCGCATCGATTTTCTGCTTGTGGGACATGAGGAACACCGGAGGCACTGATGCAGCGACTTGTGATAGATGTCGGGAACTCGACAACCCGTTTCGCGCTGATGGATGATCATCTGATTCTCATCTCCACGGCCCTGCTGCATTCGGTGTTCGATTCCGGTCGCACGATTCCGTCCATCATCACCCGCCTGCTCGATACGGCGGAGGAGCGCGTACCAGCGGTGATCTCGTCGGTGGCGCCCGAATACGACGCCATCATCCACCGGATCCTTCAGCGCGATTTCGCAATGGCCTGCATCGATGTTGACGTGAACAAGGTGGACTGGTTCGACATCGCCTATGATGAACCAGACACGCTGGGGCGGGATCGCCTGTGCGATGTGATTGCGGCGCACGAGTTGTACGGGTATCCGGTGATTGTGGTGGACTTCGGCACCGCGACCACGCTGAATGTGCTTGATCGTAGTGGCGCCTTCATCGGCGGCTCCATCACACCGGGGATCGATCTGGTGTTGCAGGCTTTGGAGCGGGGCACCTCGCTGCTGCCGCTGGTGAAGCCTGCATCATTTCCCACGGTGATCGGTCGGTCCACAGAGGAGTGCATCGCCTCGGGAGTGGTGAACGGCCTGCGTCACAACGTCGCAGGAATGATCGACCAGATCACGCGTCAACTGGGCGGGGATGTCCATGTGATCGTGACCGGCGGGAATGCGTTTCGCTTTCCCATCCTTGTGCCACCCGGAGCGGTGCTCGACCAGAATCTGCAATTGAAAGGCATTGTCATATTCGCACAGCGAAATGGCGCGTGAGGCCGACGCATGGGGCGCCACGGGGGGCGCAGGCCGACGCATGGGGCGCCACAGGGGGCGCCCCGCACGACGCATGGGGCGCCACGGGGGGCGCCCCGCACGACGCATGGGGCGCCACGGGGGGCGCCCCGCACGAAGATG
>CAYUYM010000163.1:0-7675 GCA_964449305.1 uncultured Chromatiales bacterium
TTGTATTTCTTTGATTTTGAAACTGTTTTTCCTGCCATTCCTGTTCTGGACGAGGAACTGTGATTCTGTGACCTTCACATGGTGGGGATTGTTGTCGAAGTCGATGCCAAGGATGTAGGTGGTCAGGATCGAAAGCAGTGATACAAATATGGCGCCGATGGTGATGCTGCGTGCGTGGCGCGCAAGGACGTTCACCATGCGTTGCGTCATGGGTACGAGGTGCATTCTGACCACCTCGCGATGATTGCAGACATCGTCGAGGCTTGTAACTGGAATGAGATTCAGGGATCGGTGCGGATACTTCTGGCAAAGCTTATCAAGACGCTCCTGTGCCGACTGTTCGTTCCCCTTGGGCAGTATGAAGCGTTCGGAGGGAGAGTGGAAGACTGCCTCAAGCTTTTCGCAGATCGAATCATTCGAGACGGCGAGTACAGCGCCTGCCGCATCAATTGCTCCTGTGAACACGCATCCATCGGCGATGGAGAGGTGCAATGGATCCCGTGATTGCCGTGACAGCGTGCAGGCCAGCAACGTTGCCAGCCCCAGGCTGTAGGAGGTTCCATTGACCAATGCAGAGGTGTCGGAAAAGGTGGCCACCACGGAATGTGGGTGTCGGGGTTGATGAAGGATGAAGCGTCTGCTCACCTGTTCCGCCGCCTGGCACACGCGTTCCAGGTTGACTCTGGAGTATTCGTCGTCGATCCCCTGGATCGTAAGCTTCAGGCCTCCCGCCTTCTGCTCCGCCCCGGATGCGTCCACCACCAGGCGCAGCGTGACGAGCCGGCCATGCTGTCGGAAATCCTGGATCCCTCCACCACTGATGTCCTGTTCGACAACGGGGATCCAGACGGTGCCGGCATGACGCTCTGTCGCGACATCCCATGCCCGTGCCATCGCCACGACATGTTCTGCCACTGATGCATCAAGTCCGGGATGAGCGAGAAGCGCGTCAAGAACCTCCCGGGGACTTCCATCCTTGGAGAGTGCGGCCCGGAAAATCGATCGTTCCTCGACCGGCAGGGATTGGTCAGGTTCCCCGACAAGGCTCCATGCCGCGAATTCCCTTCCATGCAACAGGTCCAGCATTGCATCGATGGACATCTGATCAGCGATCAGGGGGACCTGTCGCCCGCATCGCTCGATTGATTGCGCAAGGTGGTGATAGAACTCCGGAGGGACGCCGGCATGTGGAAGCCTCCGTATGGCTTTGCCGAGCAGGTCGAGCGTTTCGAGCACCAGCAATCGACAGCGTTGAGGATCCTCGATTTCCAGGATCTCATCAAGGAAGCGCCACAGGACCTCCGCGGTGTTACGGGGCGATTGCGGAAGGTAGTTGAGTTGCTCCCGCATCCGTTCATACCGTTCAAGAATGTCCTTGGCACGCATCAATGGTTCTTCGGCAATCTATTGCGTCGGTCACATGATTCGCCAGATCGGTCGGCTTATCCGGTGTGCCCTTCACCGGGTACATGCGAGCTTCAGGTGTAGAACAGGGCGGTCTGGGATGCAGGCAAGTCACTCCATGGCAGTGAGCACACGCCTTCGTGAAACTCCAATATCGTGGTGTCGCCACCATCGACCAATTGCATGAAGCGAAGCTGGCCTGCGGCAATGCCGCATGCGCCGTGAACAACGAGGTTTGATCCTTCGCGTTGCAGGGTGAGTTCCCATGCATCTGAAGTGAAGGTGAACTGTCCGGTTTCGACCAGCACACGATTGACGTCCTCGGGAAGATGGAACGTTGCGACCGGAAGATGGATGAAGGCATGGAGATCCGACATCGCCACATCATCGGAGAGGGACAAACGAATCTCTCCCGAACTGTCGGCGGGCCAGGCTCCGGGGATGCCGTCGAAGGAGATGACAGGATGGTCGTAACATGTTGCATTGTCTGACATGATCTGGCCGAGCACCTGGCCGGTGTCATTGTCCCGCACAATGCGAACGAGGGATGCCTTGTCGTGCGATGTCAATGTTCCGATCACGGTGAAGCGCTGTCGCGACTGGCTGTCCTGCGCGGCCAGGGCGATGACATTCGAGAAGGCAGGCTGGACAGACCTGCCGACTTTGTGCGCGTGGAGCTCGATGACTCTCGGCGATGCAGGATGAAGCGGTGTCGATGCCCGTTGAGCCAACTCGATCATGCTGTCCGTGATCCCCGATGTCGACAGCTCACCTTCGATCAGGCGTACAAACATCCGATGGTCCCGGACAATGTCCGCGCACAGCCTGCATCCCCGCAGGTGCTCGAACACTGCGCTCCGTGTCGCCTCATCGAGATGGGGCGACTCAGTGGCAAAGAGTTCAAGGTTGTCAGGTGATGGATGCATGGTCATTGGTGGATCGGCTGATGGTCTTCGAACATGGGGATATACGCACGACGGTCAACTTCGCAAAAAAATTGTCAGGAGAAAAATTGCCGACCCCTCTTGATGAACAGTTGCCGCACCACCTTGAGGAAGTAGCGCAATTGATTCTTTCTCCAGGCGGTGTCACCGTTGCACGGCATTGCACGAAAATGGATGTCGAAGTACCAATCCACCGGAGACTCCTGACCATCCAACAGCTCACGGAGATACTGATGAGCAGCCTCGGTGAAACAGGCCGCCTGGTCGGTGGTGATCTCCTCCCGCATGAGATACCCGTGTAACACGGTGTCCACACCTTCCTGAACGATGGATGGGACAAGAGCGAGAAGGTCGTTGCGGATCATGGTTGCCTCGATGTGCATCTCGTCCGATTCCTCCATCTCGAAACGCAGGACGAAATAGTCCCGCAGGGTTCGGACGATGACCGACAATGGGAGGATGCGCCGATGGCTTGTCTGACCATCCAGAATGTCGAAGATGTGTTCGATCAGGTCAGCCGCTGAATCGGATGCCGGGTGGAGATCGAAGAGGTCGGCAAGAAGTGATTCAGCAGGATACTCCGGGAGCTCGCAATGAAGCTCTTCCACTGCGGCACGATGGATGAGCGTCTCGTGGAAACCCTGCATTGAGTGGCAGGCACTTTCATGAATGTGGTCGGAAACATTGCGAAGCACCTTCTTGTACCACGGATCCAACTCGCCGAGGACCTGCGGCACCGAGTTCTCCACGGATTGCGTCACCAGCGCGCGGAATGCACGGGTGAAATCATCAGCATCGGGATGGGCGTTGGATTGAAGAATGGTGGCCAGTCCATTTCGTATTCTGGGACAGAGGGACGTGTCATCGGGAAGAAACAGAATTGTGATGCAACGGATGGCGACATCATGGAGCGAATACCCGGCATCTTCGAAGCGGGGAAAGTACTGCCAATAGCGCAGTCGGAGATAGGCTTTCGCCACAGCGGTGGCGTGGCGGACGAGACTAAGGATGTCGGCATTGGTCAAATCGTCCCGCATCACTGCGGCAAGCACATCTGGAATGTCGCCATTGGGAACCTTGATCATGCGATGCCAGGATTGGTTCAACGTCATGGAACAAACTGCACAATTTCCTGAAAAAACTCAACCGGATTTTCCGGATCGCAAACGGCCGGAAGTATACCCTCGTGCATATGGCTTTGCCGAGGGCCAGCCCGCATCACATCTGATTCTCTCATCCGGCTGCGGCAGACTCCCACTCAACTGCGGACCCTTCTTCAAACAACCAAACCACGAGCTGGAAATGAAGCAAACACGCATGGCGTCGTACAAGCTGCGTTTGATCCCACGCATACGGGCCAGGCATCTCACCTCGCCATTGGTGCTGATCACTGTCCTGCTCCTCAACGGATGCTGTTCATCCAACAGCCTGGTCGAGAGGAGCCCGGGGCGTGATGACTCGTCTGGCGTGTACTGGCACCTTGCGTTGAAACAGCCCGTGTTTGACCGCTGTTCCAACCAGTCCCGGCAGTCCTTCGTCCTCACTGAGCCACCCCAACACATCGTCGTCGGCTCGGAGGGGATCATCCGGTTCTGTGTTCTGTGCCCATCGACGGGACTGCCTCAGTCCTTTGTTGTCAATGCACGTGACATTGACACTCTGACGCATTCCGGGAACGACCGCACGCCACCTTGCACCGCCAATCCCGTCGAGCCGGTCCCGACATGCACACGCGTTCGTGATGGACTCCTCGCGTTTGACAAGGTGGAGTTTCGAGTCATGGGAGCGTACCGTGGGAAGCAGTCGGCCGTGTTTTATCCGGATGATGCGGGCGGGAAGGTCTGGCAGCCCGAAACCTTCGGCTTCGAAAGGGGAGGCACGGAGTTCACCATCGGTGGCGAGCTCGCGCTGATGTGGGACGTCCTTTCGCTTTCGAAGTCCACCGAGCTGCAGCTTGGCGTCATGGGTGGTGCCTGGCCGGTTGATGGTTCCATCTTCATCCCGACTGCCCTCCACCCGCGGATCACATTCAACAACAGACCGGAACCCCATGGATGCTGGTGCGATCTCGACAACACCTGCGACACATGGTATGTATTCGGGGATGTCGGCTGGGTGCACGGTGGAAGCTCGGGCGTGTATTTCTATCATGAACCGTTTGAACGCCGCTTCTTCTGTGGACTTGGCCTGGGGTATGAGATGGCCCTCGGAAGGGATGTCGATCTGGGGATTGACATCGGCTGGCGCCTTATCCACACACCGCTGCCACTCACGGATTGCTGTCCCGACGTCATTCGTCGTGATCGTGAACCGATACGAAAGACGCACAACTTACTCCTCCGCCTCGGTCTGACGTTCTGAATCCGGCACATGTTCCCTTCAATCCCATTGACACAGAGGATTCCATGACAATCTCCGACAAAGCCCGCATCGGGACGATCTCCCTTGTGGCCTGCATCTTCTGGGTGTATGTCCTTTTCCTTCTCGCCGGATGCAGGGACAACGTCGCAAATCTCGGTCCCATGAAAACCCGGACACTCACCGTGCATGCAATGCAGAAGGATCAGAATGGCCTTTGCACTCTCCCCGTGGAGGGGGCATCCATCGCCGTGATGCAGATGGATGCCGATGGGGAGCGCCAGGTGGCAACGCTGACCACCGACGCGAATGGCAGTGCGGTGCATACCGGCGATTGGCCGGTTGCAGGTGTCCAGATCAAGGTGGTGGGAACCTTCAGTGGCATGATCGCCTTCTCGCAGCCGGAGTTCATCAAGTACTGCCGCGACACATCGGTGACGGTGTGCTTCGATTCACGACCGCCGAACGACATCTGCTGCGACGCGGTGAATGACAGCCTCAATCTCACCTTTCTCGACGAACGAGGAAGCAGTGAGCTTCGGAAGAACATGCCAAAGGATCTGAAGCGCTATACCATGCCGCTTTCGATTGCACGCAACAGTTGTCGGGAAACGAATCTTTGTCTTTTTATCGACAGCCTCCCGTCAGCCCCGTTCACCATCTTCCAGGCCTTCGTCGTTTCAGGCACGCAGCCACGCATGGTCACCCTGCCGATGTCGCGGGACAATCCTGTCGTGTTGCATCCAGGTGAAATCCTGAACGTGGTTTTCGCTGCGGGGACGGAAAACGTGGGCATGTTTCATGGTGACTTCCTCTTCCGTGCCACCTGCTGCGACAGCGCGCAGCCCCCATCGACGATTCGCGTGCGGTGTGACGCCAGGGTTGTGGAAATGCAGTGCGCATGCCCGAGTCAGAAGAGTTACAACTTCACCGCGGGAGCAACTCCGATCGCCGCGGGGAGGGATGCTCTCTTCGATTTCGTCATCGACGATTTTCCGGCAGAGTGTGATCCCATCATTCTCGACAGCGTGAAGGCGGTGACGACTCCTGTGGTTGCATGGAGGATCCTCAATACATTGCCCGAAGCGCATCACAATGGACGCGTGGTGTTGCGCACCACGTTCTCACCCACTGCTGCATGTGACTGTAAAGATACATGCACCCTGTACCTCCATCTGGCAAATGGTGTTCCCTGCACGCTGACAGTCTATTTCTCTGGCAGGGGCTGCCTCGATTCGTGTCCCACATTGGAACTCGATAAGGAGAAACTTGGGTTCTCCACCTCGCCCTGGAGGATCGCTGGCAAGAATGTGGCATTCTCGAGCCCGGAATGCAGGAGCACAGAAGTTTCAACGAACACCATTCTTCTCGGGCTGAACGAGGGATCATGTTGCGCACAGATGCGCGTCGGTATCGATGTGCGGGACGACGAGGCCACCAAGGTGGCGTCGAGGTATTTCGTTGTCACGCCGCGTTCATCAATCGCGGTTCCCAGAGGGGGGAGTGGAGCGCTCACTGTCCGGTTCACTGCACCGACGCTTCTGGAGTTCAACACGCTTTTCACCGACGGTTCGCGCGTACGTACCGGCACGGCTGCCGACAGCACGTTCACGATACGCATTCTCCTGTCGTCCACAGATTGTGGCATCACATGCTCACAGGAGATCATCTATTCGGTGGAGGTGTCGCAGGCAAGCGCCCTTTCACCCATCGGCAACCTCAGGGCATTCCGGCAGGTGACCGACCTTGTCAGCATCCCGGCATTTGAGGTGTGCCATGTGGATTCTGCAGGCATCGGTCGCACACGTGGCATGGGCGATGGACAGGGCCGGGCCGTCTATCCGCCCTACTATGGCGACATCTGGGTGGATGTGGAGGATCCGTCCATTGCCTTCCCGCCCCTTCCGAAAAAGGACCCCGTACTTCTCCGCTCCACTGGATCCGCGTTCACCCACATACGGCGTATCGCCACGAATTACCCAGAAAACAATTTCGTCACCATTCAACCGATTCGGCTCTACCTTCAGTCGCTCCTCGCAGGCAATCCTGGTTATCTGAACGCTCCATCGCTGCCATTCACGCTGCCCATCACGGCGGCATCCATCCGGCCGGTGCCGGGTGAGGTCTATCTCTTGTCCGTCGACAGTCGATACCAAAGCACAAATCCGGAATTGAACGGAGCGACGCTCTCGTGCCAAATGGCACTTCTCTATGTTCGCAGCCGCACGGTGGGGCAGGGTGAGGAGAACGCCAACACGAACCACCAGTCAGGCATCGAGTTCCGCATCATCTATCCCGTTCTCATCTACTAACCGTCGCGGGCGCACCATGCCATCCAACATGATCAAACCGTTTCAATTGTTCGAATTCATCTGTCGGAAGCACCCGGCATCATGCATGATGATTGTGTTCAGTTCAATCATCATTGCCGGTTGCGCTGGCAGCTCCGTCGTGACGGTGCAGCAGCCACCGATACCTCCTGTCTGCTGCACCTCCGGCGGTTCCCTTCCAGGATCGATCAACGGAGCCGCCGATGAGTATGCGCCATGCATTGAAACGCGGGGGGGGGAGGAGAATCTGTGGTTCACTTCAAGTCGTCAACTTGACGGCAAGAATCCCACCTCCAAGCCGTGCAACGTGTTCCGTTCAAGGCGGTCGCTTCTTCCCGGAACCACTCCACACGAGCGCTGGGCGACACCACTCGCCATGCGAGGACGTGAGGCGACCTTTGATCGCTGGGGCAATGGCTCGGTCACCATCGCCGGAGACATGATGATCCTCGCTTCTGAACAGCCACTCCAGCCACAGTCGCCATTTTCGCCGGGTGGCACGCGGCAGATGTACACCTTGTGGATGCTGAAGCGCAATGATGCCGGAGCCTTCGTGAATCCCCAGCCACTGACGGGGATTCAGCAGGAAAAGTGGTGGACATCACAACCCGCATTGTCACCGGATGGAAGGATCCTCCT
>CAYUYM010000164.1:0-7616 GCA_964449305.1 uncultured Chromatiales bacterium
GTCGTGCTGGTACTGCCCGACGCCGATGGATTTGGGATCGATCTTCACGAGCTCCGCGAGCGGATCCTGCAGGCGGCGGCCGATGCTGATGGCGCCACGGACGGTGAGATCGAGATCGGGGAACTCCTCGATGGCCGGATCGGATGCGGAATAGACGGACGCGCCGGATTCACTGACCATGACGACGAGGGGGCTGGCGGCCATGCCCTCGAGCGCCTGGCGTGTGAAGGCCTCGGTCTCGCGCCCCGCAGTGCCGTTGCCCACGGCGATGAGCTCGATCCCGTATTTCCCGACGAGTTCCACGATGATGCGGCGCGCATCGTTCTTCTGCTGCTCCGAGTGGAAGGGATGGATGAGGCGGTATTCGCAGAAGCGGCCGACGCGGTCCAGCGCGACGATCTTGCATCCGGTGCGGATGCCGGGATCGATGCCGAGCGTGGGCTTCATGCCTGCGGGAGAGGCGAGCAGGAGGTTGCGGAGGTTGTCCTCGAAGGTCCTGATGGATTCGGCATCGGCGAAGGTCTTGCGGTCGAGGCGCACCTCGGAGATGAGCGTGGTGCGCATGAGGCGTTCGAAGGCATCGGCGATCATGTCGTCGTAGAGGGAGCGGACATCGACGGCGCCGCTGTGCACCTCCTCGTCGCGGAGGTGATGGAGCACCACCTCCTCCTCGAAGGCGAGCTCGATGGCGAGGACGCCCTCCGCCTCGCCCCGCCGCATCGCGAGCATGTTGTGCGGTGCCACGCTGCGCACGGGGACGCGGTAGGAGCGGTACATCTCGTACTTCGTGGTCCCCTCCGGAAACCCATCGCGGACGGAGGTGACAAACACGCCGTGTTCGAACAGGTGGTCGCGGATCCATGCGCGCAGGGCGGCCTTTTCGGAGACCTCCTCGGCGAGGATGTCGGCCGCGCCCTGGATGGCCTCGCCTGGTGTGGTGACGCCCTTCTCCTCCGAGACGAAGCGTGCCGCCACCTCGAACAGGTCGAAGGCGTGGGTCTCGGGCGTGTTGGCGGCGCGGATGAGGTCGGCCAGGGGTTCGAGGCCCTTCTCGCGGGCGATGGTGGCGCGTGTCCGCCGCCGGGGTTTGTAGGGGAGGTAGAGATCCTCGAGCTCGGTCTTCTGCATGCACTCCTCGATGCGGCGACGGAGCTCGTCGGTGAGCTTCCCCTGGTCGGCGATGGATTTGAGCACGGTGGCCTTTCGATCTTCAAGTTCGGTGAGGTAGGTGTGTCGTTCGAGGAGTTCGCGCAACACGATCTCGTTCATTTCCCCAGTCGCCTCCTTGCGATAGCGGGCGACGAAGGGGATGGTGGCGCCTTCGGCGAAGAGGGCGATGGCGCCGGCGACGTGGTGTTGCTGGAGGGAGAACTCCCCGGCGAGGTGGGCGATGATGTCACGCATGGATGGGATCGGTGGTTGGACGTGGATGAATCGGGTGTGCCTGGACGGAAAACGGCCGCCCTTGGGCGGCCGCGTTTCCTGGGGGGTGAGCGACGGGGCTTGAACCCGCGACCCTCAGAGCCACAATCTGATGCTCTGCCAACTGAGCTACGCTCACCATGTCGGCCCCAAATATAACACCATTTCCGGCGGGAATCCAAATGCAGAAGATGGCCGGTGTCGGAATTCCCGCGGAGCGCATTCCCCGGCCCGTGGCCCGGCCCGGTTCCCACGACTCGTTCCGGCTTTGAACTTTCATGTCTTTTGAATAGATTTACAGGCTGATGGAAGCATCATCATGAAAACGCACGACAACCATATCATCCTTCACCTTTCCGGACTCGCCGATGGCGGGCACGACTTCTCGTTTCACGTGCCGGAAGGGGCCCTGGAGCTGCCCGACAGTTTCCGTGCCCCGGTGGATGTGGATGTGGAGGTGGTCAGGATGCGTTCCCAGTATCTTGTGACCGCCCGTGCGGCGACATCCTCGGTGCACACCTGCGACAGGTGTCTCGAGCCGGTCCGCTTGCAGCATGCCACATCGCTCACACTCGTCTACAGCTACGGATCGGGCGGCATTGATGCCCAGGTGGACGAGGACGACATCCGGCGGCTCGACCCGGGCGACCCGACCATCGACATCACCGCGGATGTGCGGGAGGCGCTGATTCTGTGCCTTCCCATGCGCATCACCTGCGGCGAGGATGATGCGGGCAACCCCGTGTGCAGCAACCCCCACCTTGAGCAGCATCTGGCCGGTGAGCCGGAGCCGGATCCACGGTGGGCGGTGCTTCAGGAGAAAATTCAGCGTTCAGAGTAATATCCAGGACCAGGAGATCCCATGCCAAATCCAACCCACCGCCATTCCAAATCGCGTTCCGCCAAGCGTCGCACGCATTACAAGGCCTTTGCGCCCGCACTGAGCACCTGCTCCAACTGCGGCGAGACCAAGATGCCGCACCGTGTGTGCCCGAACTGCGGTTTCTACAACGGCCGTTCCATCATCACGCCGAAAGCCTGACCGGGATCCCCACACCCCGGGTCTGCCTGCATGATCACAATCGCTGTTGATGCCATGGGCGGAGACCTCGCGCCGGACACCACCGTGCGCGGGGCGCTTCTTTGCCTGGATGATCCGCGCTGTGATTTCCGCATCGCCCTCTACGGCGACGAGGCACGCATCCATCCCCTGCTTCAGGGACGGGAGGTGGATGACCGCATCGTCGTGGTCCATGCCTCGGAGACGATCGCGATGGATGATGCCGCGGCGCAGAACGTGAAGGCCAAGAAGGATTCCTCCATCATCAAGGCGTTGCAGGCACACGCCGACGGGGAGGCCCAGGGCGTCATCTCCGCTGGCAACACCGGCGCTGTCATGGCGGCCTCCACACTCGTGCTCGGCCGTATCGCCGGAGTGTCGCGTCCCACCATCGGCACGCTCATCCCCTCGCTGCGCGGTCACACGCTCGTCATCGACGCCGGGGCGAACGTGGACTGCAAGCCGCTCCAGCTCCAACAGTTCGGCATCATGGGCAGTCTGTTCATGGAGCTTGTCGGGCATGTGGAGAGCCCCAGCGTGGGCATTGTCAACGTGGGTGAGGAGGAGGGCAAGGGCAACCTTGCCGCCGCGGAGGCCTACGACCTCCTGAGGCAGGCACCGGTCAACTTCGTGGGCAACATCGAGGGGCGGGACATCCTCACCGGCACGGTGGATGTGGCGGTCTGTGACGGTTTCACCGGAAACATCATCCTGAAGTTCGCGGAATCATTTCCGCGCTTTCTCAAGGGGGGCATGAAGGCGTATGCCGGATCGCATCCCTGGCGGTTGCTGGTTCTTGCGCTTTTCGGATCGGTCTTCCGCCCCATGTTCCGCAACTGGGATCCCAACGAGGTGGGGGGCGTCCCCCTGCTTGGTGTGAAAGGGATCAGCATCATCGGGCATGGCAGTTCCTCGCCGAAAGGCATAAAAAACATGATACTCAAAGCCAAGGAGATGATCGACACGGACATCCCCGCCCGCATCGCCGGGGCGTTTGCCTCGCTGAAGACGGCAGGGGTGGGCGGTCGATGACAGCAGCCATGAAACACGCACATATCACTGCCGTCGGGCATTATGCCCCCGACAAAATCTACGACAACAAATATTTCGAATCGATCCTCGACACGTCTGATGAGTGGATCGTGTCCCGCACCGGCATCCGCGAGCGTCACATCCTTGAACAAGGTGGGAGTTCGGACATGGCGGTGGAGGCGGCGAAGAAGATCCTCGCCATGCGCGGCATCGGCCCGGAGGAAATTGATCTGATCATCATTGCCACGGTGACGCCGGACATGATGTTCCCGCACACGGCATCCCTCGTCCAGCACAAACTGGGTGCGAAGAACGCCTGGGGGTTCGACCTCATCGGCGCCTGCTCGGGCTTCATCTACGCGCTCAACACGGGCATGCAGTTCATCAAGGCGGAGACGCACAAGAAGGTGCTGGTGATCGGGGCCGACAAGATGAGTTCCATCGCTGACTACACGAACAGAAACACATGCATCCTGTTTGGTGACGGCGCTGCGGGCGTCCTGCTTGAGCCGTCGGACGATCCGGAATATGGCATCCGTGATGTCCGCTGCTACCTTGACGGCTGCGGCGAGGAGGCCCTGCACATGCGTGGCGGCGGCAGCCTCTACGGCACAAGCCACGAGACGGTGGACAAGAACATGCACGTGATCTACCAGGACGGCAAGGCGGTGTTCAAGGTCGCCGTCAAGGGCATGGCCGACGTGTCGGCGGAGCTCATGGAGCGCAACAACCTGAAACCCGAGGATGTGGCATGGCTCGTGCCGCATCAGGCCAACCTGCGGATCATCCAGGCCACTGCCGACAGGATGGGGTTGGACATGTCGCGCGTGATGATCAACATCGACCGCTACGGCAACACCACGGCGTGCACCATCCCGAGCTGCCTCGCGGAGTACCATGGTGATGGCAGGCTGAAGAAGGGGGACAACATCGTTCTTTCCGCATTCGGCGCGGGCTACACCTGGGGCGGTGTCTACATCCGCTGGTCCATCTGACCGGAGGCGGAGATGAAGACCATTTTCCTTTTTCCCGGTCAGGCCTCGCAATACGTGGGCATGGGGCGTGACCTCCATGACCGTTTTCCGAAGGCGAAGGAGATGTTCCAGCAGGCCAACGACATCATGGGCGCGGACCTTGCGTCGGTGTGTTTCGACGGTCCCGAGCTGGAACTGAAGCAGACGAGGAACACGCAGCCCGCGATCTACGTCCATTCGCTCATCATGGCTGAGCTGATCGGATTCAAACCGAGCGCATCCGCCGGACATTCGCTGGGTGAGTATCCCGCGCTTGTCACGGCTGGCGTGATGGATTTCGCCACAGGTCTCATGCTCGTGAAGGAGCGTGGCGCGCTCATGCAGGAATCGGGCATCCGCATGCCGGGCACCATGGCCGCGGTGATCGGCGCGGAGCCGGCGCTCGTGACCGACGTGTGCACCGAGGCCTCGGCGGCCGGCATCGTCCAGGCGGCAAATTTCAACTCGCCCGGACAGATCGTGATCTCCGGCAGCGAGGCGGGCATCGACCAGGCCGCCGTGCTGCTCAAGGAGCGCGGTGTGCGTCTTGTGAAGAAGCTGCCGGTGAGCGGTGCGTTTCACTCCCCGCTGATGCAGTACGCCGCCGATGGCATGACGGAGGTGTTGAAGGATGCCTCCCTGTCGCCAGCCCGACTTCCGGTGTATGCCAACGTCACGGCCGAGCCGGTGACGGATCCGGAGGTGATACGCGATCTGCTGCTGCGTCAGGTGACAAGCCCCGTGTTGTGGGAGGCCACCATCACGAACATGGTGCGCGACGGCGTGGAGCGCTTCATCGAGGTGGGGCCCGGCACGGTGCTCCAGGGCCTCTGCAAGCGCATCTGCCCGGACATCCCGGCCATCAGCATCGGCACGGCGGACGAGATCGAATCATTTCTCTCCACCTAACAAGGAGCAACGATGAAGACACTCCAGGACAAGGTTGCGATCATCACCGGCGGCGCCCGCGGCATCGGCCGCGCCATCGTCACCGCCCTGGCGGAGGAGGGGGCACGTGTCGTGATCTTCGACAAGTTCTTTCCCGAGGATTTTGACGCGTACGTCGCCAGCCTTCGTGCCGCCGGCGTGGACGTGCATCATGAGGCGGTGGACGTGACCGACACAGCCGGCACGGAGGCGGCATGCGACGCCATCGCCGAGCAGCTCGGCTCCATCGACATCCTCGTCAACAACGCCGGCATCACGCGCGACAAGCTGATCATGCGGATGAAGGACGAGGACTGGGACGCCGTGCTTGCGGTGAATCTCAAGGGCACGTTCAACATGTCGCGTGCGGTCGCGAAGCGGATGGTGCGGCAGAGCAGCGGCAAGATCATCAACATCGCATCGGTGGTGGGGGTGATGGGAAACGCCGGGCAGAGCAACTATGCGGCATCGAAGGCCGGGATGATCGGTTTCTCGAAGTCGCTTGCCAAGGAGCTGGCGGGCCGGAGCATCAACGTCAACTGCATCGCCCCGGGCTTTGTGGAGACCGAGATGACGCACGTGTTGACGGACGAGCAGAAGGAGCTGTTCCTGCGCGTGATCCCGATGAAGCGGTCCTGCGCGCCGGCCGAGATCGCCGGTGTGGTCGTCTTCCTCGCTTCCCCGAAATCTGATTATATTACGGGACAGGTTCTTTGTGTCGACGGCGGCATGATCATGTGACGCATCGTCGCTTTCCGATCGGCAGTTCACGTTTGTTTCACTTCATTTCATATTCACCACATCACACGAGGTAGGTACCATGTCGGAAGATGTCATCCAGAAAGTCAAGCAGATCATCGTCAACAAGCTCGGCGTCGAAGAGAGCCAGATCACCGACAACGCATCGTTCACGAACGATCTTGGCGCGGATTCGCTCGACACCGTCGAACTCATCATGGAATTCGAGAAGGCCTTCGGCCTCGAGATCAAGGATGAAGACGCCGAGAAGATCACGACGGTTGCAGACGCTGTGACCTATCTGACCGCCCAGTTGAACAAATAAACCCTGCGGCACGCCGCGGTACACATCTTTTGCCCTTCATCACGAAGGATCCATAATTCGGAGGTTACTATGCAAGCCAGACGCGTGGTTGTCACGGGGATGGGAACCGTCAATCCTCTCGGGTTGACGGTGGAGGAGTTTTGGAACAATCTGCTGGCGGGTGTCAGCGGAGCAGACCACATCACCACGTTCGATACGTCACATTTCAAGACCACCTTTGCCTGCATGGTGAAGGGGTTCGATGCCGCGAACTATTTCGACAGGAAATCGGCGCAGCGCATGGATCCCTTCTGCCGATACGGCGTGGCCGCATCGACCATGGCGATCGCGGATGCCGGCATTCAGGATGCGGGCATCGATCCCACGCGGATCGGGGTGATTCTTGGATCGGGCATCGGCGGTCTGCAGACGCACTCCCAGCAGAGTGACGCCTTCATTGCTGCCTCGAACAATCCCCGTGTTCTGAGCCCGTTCTTTGTGCCGATGATGATCTCCGACATTCTGGCGGGGCATGTCTCCATCCTGTTCGGTCTTCAGGGGCCGAACTATGCCATCACGTCTGCCTGTGCCACCTCGTCGCACTGCATCGGCGATGCGGCGATGCTGATCCAGCGCGGCATGGCGGATGTGATGGTGACCGGTGGATCGGAGGCGGCGGTGTGTCAGATGGGGGTCGGCGGTTTCAACGCCATGCGGGCCCTCTCCACGCGCAACGACGATCCGAAGACCGCATCACGCCCGTTCGACAAGGACCGGGACGGCTTCGTGATGGGCGAGGGGGCGGGCGTGCTGGTGCTGGAGGAATTGGAGCATGCCAGGGCCCGTGGCGCCAGGATCTACGCGGAAATCGCGGGCATCGGCTTCTCCGCAGACGCATATCACATCACCGAGCCGGCGCCTGAAGGCAACGGCGCCGTCCGGTCGATGCAGATGGCGCTCAACGATGCCGAAATGAACCCGGTTGATGTCCAGCTCATCAATGCCCATGGCACGTCGACATTCTACAACGACAAGAACGAGACGGCAGCCATCAAGACGGTGTTCGGCGACCATGTCCGGGCACTGAAGGTGAACTCCACCAAGTCCATGACCGGCCACC
>CAYUYM010000165.1:0-7584 GCA_964449305.1 uncultured Chromatiales bacterium
GAGATCAAGGACGCGGGCGACGTGGATGTGACGTCGAACTACGACATCACCTACGCCCAGAACACCACGGGTGAGATCACCCAGTATCCGATCACCGTGACGGCGGCGACGGACACGAAGACCTATGATGGAACCACCTCGTCGGATGGCATCCCCACCATCAGCCTGTACGTTGCTGGCGACACCACCGATGCCATGCCAACACAGGTCTACGATACGAAGATGGTCGGATCATCGAAGACCATGACAGCATCCGGCCTCACAATCAAGGACGCAGGATCCAATGATGTCACCGCCAACTATGACATCACCTATATCGACGATCTTACCGGAGTGATCAGCACATATCAGCTGACCGTTACTGCTGTCACTGATACGAAGGTGTACGATGATACGACCACCTCAACGGCGACCCCGATTGTCGGAACCCTGGTCGCTGGCGATCTGGTCGACATCGCTCCGATCCAGGTGTACGATACGAAGTATGTCGGAACCGGGCACACCATGACAGCCTCCGGGCTTGTGATCAAGGATGGTTCAAGCGCAAACATGACGTCGAACTACGACATCACCTATGTGCAGGACTATACCGGAGTGATCAATCCCGGAATCGCCGATGCCAGCATGTCCACACTCACCCCGCTGCTATCCACCATCACGGCTGACAGTGTGGCGACACAGGTGCTCACGGTCACCGCGAAGGATGCATATGGAAACAACACCGGTGCAACAGGCCTGACAGTGACGATCACGAAGCAGTCCGGTACCGGTACCATCGACACGGTGGTCGACAATGGCGATGGGACCTACTCAGCGACGGTGCTGTCCCCGACACTTGTGGGCAGCGGCGTGTTTGTCGCAACCCTTGGTGGCAATCCTGTGATGAACGGTGGAACGAGCCAGACCGAGGCGACGGTGAACTACGAGGCCGGTCCGGCTGCGCAGTATCTTGTCACCGCGTCCAATTATGCGCCGCCATCGGGCACCAACATCACCATCTGGGCACAGCTTGCCGATCAGTACGGTAATCCTGTTGCGACGGCTGGCAACGTGGTCACCTGGAGCAAGACCGGCAGCGGTGGATTCTTCTATGATGCCACCTCGCCCACGAATGCCTCCGGTATTGCCACAGTGATCATGAAGACAGGATCTGTCTCCGCGACGGTCCATTTCGTGACTGCGACGACGGCTGCCATCACCGGGACCTCCGATTCCATCATCACCACCTACAGCGCTCCGACGCACTACCTTGTGACGGCGGACACATACTCGTTGCAGGGTGGTGGAAGCGTGACCATCACGGCCCAGCTCAAGGACGTCAGCGACAACAACGTCCCACTCTTTGGCCAGACGGTCACCTGGAGCAAGACCGGCGACCTCGGCAGCTTTGCTTCGGCAACATCCGTGACAGATTCCAATGGTGTCGCCACCGTGCTCTTCAACACAGGCGTCATCGCGACCGCGTACAACTTCACCGCAACCGACGACAGTCTGTTGACGGGGACCTCCGATACCGTCTTCACCTGGCTGCCGTCCTGCACCCTCACGGGTACAGTCCGGTACAACGATCCTCAGCTCATCGGCATGGATGGCATCATGATCTCGGTGTTCAATGGTGCTCCGCCGGCCTCCGGTATGCCGCTCGCAACCGGGACCACCTCGGCATCCGGCGTCTACAGCCTGCCGAGCCTGCCATCCGGAACGTACACCCTGCGTGTCCAATCCGCGAACGGTGGCAACTGGCAGACATGGGGCGGTGTGAACTCGATGGATTACCTGCGCGTGCTTCAGCATGCCACGAATCCCATCCCGACCACACCGACGCTCCTGCGGTTTGCGGCCGATGTCAAGACACCGTTCCTGACGATCAACACGGTGGACGCAAACGCCATCCGCTCCGCATACCTTACCAACAATCCCAGCGGCTTCGACAAACCGAAGTGGCTGTGGTCACTGGGTATCAATCCTGGAACGCTAGGTACGTTCGCCAACCCGCCGTACTCCCATGCGACGGAATTCCAGATCACCATCAACCAGCTCACGACAACCTACGACATCTGGGGCCTCTGCGCCGGTGATGTGAACGGTTCCTACATCCCGCCGAGTGGTCTCAAGAAGGGCGATGCCCATCCGCTCCTCGACGTCGGCTACGAGGGCATGATGCCGGCAACGCCGGGTGAGACCTTCGAGCTGCCGGTGCGTGTGAATCGTGCCATGGTGGTCGGTGGCGTCACGCTGTTCTTCAAGAACTCGAGCGACCTCGTCATCCGCGGCGCACGCATGGCCCAGCCGAGCGACAATGCAGTCGACATGGTCACCATGGACAACAGCACACGGCTCTTCTGGTACTCCCTCACCCCGCAGCGTGTCGATGCCGATGAGGCGTTGATCTACGTGACGGTGGAAGCCCTGCCGAAGTTCAATGGCGACATTCCCGCCATGCTCGAGCTCACCGCCGATGTCGAGAACGAAATCGGCGATGCAACCGGCGCAACCATCGACAAGGCCATGATCCTCATGCCGAAGGTTGGAAACGCGGTTCCCGAGCTCGCCGTGGATGTCTATCCGAATCCCGCGAGCAACAATGCCACCGTGACCTACAAGACCACGGATGACGGCAACGCCCGCGTCGTCCTCTACAACATGTCGGGCCAGGAAGTGGCCGTCGTCACGGAAGGACGCATCAGCCACGGTTCGCACATCGCTCCGCTGAATGTCTCCAACCTGCCGGTCGGAACCTACATCCTGCGGATGACCTTCGAGTCCAACGGCCGCATCGAGACGCGGACGAAGCCGGTGATGATCACCCGCTGATCCACCGACACACCATGATCGGAAAGGGCGCGGATTTTTCCGCGCCCTTTCCATATCGATCCAGCCTTCTTCCAGTGACCATTCCTGTCATCACTCAACCGCGATGCCCACTCCATCGTTTCCATCAAATCTGCGATGGTCGGGTGGGCGCATCCTGGATGTGATGCCCTCCCGGGTCACGTCGTCTGATGTGGGCATGGACTCCGACGTTCTCCCCACGTGGTTGATCAGCAGGTGACTGCTCTGCCACCGGATACATTGTCGGCGTGCGATCCACACTGTCGTGTGGAGTTCAGTCACTGCTCCATGCAATCCACTGCATACGTCGGATCAGCAGGTGAATTCGTGGGTTGCCCATGACACACCATCCCCGCAAGGAAACACCGGTGTATCCTTGCAGGGATCTGAGGAGTGGGGCTGTTCCCTGATGAAGGAGAATCAGGGTGTTCTGGCAGGAAGGCGTCGCACGTACGATGTCACTTGCGCTTGTTGGCAGTGATGGAACTTGTGAAGCGGAGTTCTGCCGGAGATGTCGCGTTGTATCCCATGTAATTGCCAGTGAGCACATCAGGACTGTTGAATTTGAGCGAGAACTCCGCATAACCCAGCTTGTTGTCCGATGGCCAATAGAAGTAGTCTGTGCGGAGGCGGATCTCCCACGGGCCGTCCTTCACAGTCTGGGATTTCGTTCCTGTCAGGTTGACCTTCTTCCAGCTTGTGAACGTCCCACTGATGTTTCTGTTGCTTTCTGCCAGGGCCAGCTCGCCTGAACCGGTTGTGCTTTGGAGAAAATCGAAGGTTCCGTTGACGTAGTATTCTGGATAGGGGGCTGTCCCGGTTTCCTTGCAGCCACAGGTGAGAAGGGCACAAAGCGCGAGCACGGAAAACACTGTCCTCATGGGTACCTCGAATGCTGTCGTTGAAGAAGGTTGGCGGAGGATGAAACGTCACACCGGTCATGCAAGATGCATCAATGTCCCCTGAGAGTCAAGGTGGACAGCAGGAAGCAGCACATGCTCAGGGCGACACATGAGAATAGTCCTTGGAATTGTCGGGTTGAAGCAGTATACTTGATCGATAGGAACCACGTGTAATCGGTCAACGATCGTAGCACGCAGCTTCATGGCCGCCCCTGCGGCCAACTTGCATGATACATACCCATACAAGGTGTTACGCCAGTGTCTGCGTCATGGCATGCATCGACATGTGCCATGACCATGACCATCCATCCGCATCCATGCAGCCAACGGGATTTCATCAGAACCCCGGGGGTGAGTGTATATCCTAGAATGACCCCCTGCTGCGTGTCGCGGTTCGGGGCTTTCGCACGCTTCCTTTCCCATCAATCAGGAGGGCATAATGCTCCAACCATTTCCCATTCGATCAGTGTGGCGACTGGCCCTGTTCTTCCTCATCGGCCTGTTGGTGGCAATACCGACGGGTTCCGCGCTGGCAGTGCCACCAGGCATCCACGTCGATGCCAGCTACACGAGCACCAATTGCGGTGGACACATCTGGGGCGTCGACGCCTTTGCCACCATCCAGGAGGGCGTCAACGCGGCAGGTCTCGGCTGGATGGTCTACGTCGCTCCGGGCACCTACGTCGAATCCAACATCCTTGTAAGCCAGGATGTCACCATCGAAGGAACGGGGATTTCCCGTGAGGATGTGATCGTGGTCCCGGCAGCTGAGGACGCAAATGTCGACAATGCCTTCGGTTCGTCGGCACAGAATTGCTTCATCATCCGCGCCAACAACGTCACGATTCGCAATCTCACCATCAACGGGCGCGGGAATCCGCTGCTCACCGTCGGCAAAAACAACTACCGCATCGGCATTGTGACCGCAGATGCCACGTATCCCGGGGGAGGCGGGGGATCGTGGAGCAACCTCCACGTGGACAACGTCGTCGTCCGTCACGTGTACCGCCGTGGCATCTCCGTTTTTCCGCGCACCAACAGTGGCACCATCGTGGAGAACTGCCGCGTGGATTCCGTGGCCTACAACCATGGTCTGTATCTCTGTGGGCCCTCGCAGGCACTGAACAACACCATCACGCACTGCTTCCAGGGCATTGTGTTCGACCTCGACGCAACATCACCCCTCGGGACGAATGTGATCACGGGCAACACCCTGAGCCAGATCAGCAACTTCCCAGGCTGCTGGGGCTGGTCGGCACCCAGCACCTACAACGGACAGCCCCGGGCGATCCAGTTCAACTGCTCCGATCCCGCATGCCGCCCGGTGGAGATCCGGAACAATGTGATCGACGACATCGGCTCCACCGGTGGAGTCGGGACGGTCGGCGTGTACATGCGCCTGGGTGACACGAACTCGGAGCTCACCGGCAACACCATCACGCTCACGTCGGATGGCACGCTTGCACAGAATGTGGGTCTGCTGCTGGGATGGTCCTATGCCAAGGGTTACCTCGTGTCGGGCAACACCATCAATTCCGGCGGGACAGGAATGGGCATGATGGTCCATGCCGTGGGTTCAGCGGGCGATCCCATGGAGATCGAGGGGAACACGCTCACAGGCACTTCGAGCACGCACAGCGCCCCCGGAGATGGCACAGGGATCTACGTCTCAAACCACTACCTTTTTGCGCCACAGGATTCCACGGGGTCATACATCACGGTGTCGGATGGCAACACGATCACCGGGTATGCCCGTGGCATCGACATGGATCGCCACACGACCGTGACAAAGGAAATCACCGCGAACATCCATGGCAACACCATCAGCGGCAATGTCGCCGGGATCGTGGCGACATCGATGGTGAACGCGGTCGACGCCACCAGCAACTGGTGGGGAACTGCGAACGGACCTGCACATGCAAAGAACGTGTTCAACACGGGCAGCCAGGGGAACTCCGTGACCAACATGGTCACGTACGTGCCCTGGCTTGATGCCCCCCCGCAGACGGGTGTCGACTACGGCCCGATCACCAACAATGATGTTCCCACCGAGTTCTACAGCAACTTCACCGATGCCATCGCCGGCACCACGGCGGGCGGGACGATCACCGCGGCAGCAGGGACATTCACGGAATCGTCCACCATCACCAAAGCCCTCACGCTGAATGGTGCGAAGGCCGGGGTGGATGCTCGCACGCGCAACACGGCGAGTGGAGAATCCATCATCGATGGAACGGGGCTGCCCGCAGCGCAGCACGATGGCATGTTCATTGCCAATGGTGTGTCGAACGTGGTGATCGATGGCTTCGAGTTCAGCAACTGGTATCTCGCCACGACACTGAACGGCGACGGCAATGCGATCTCGTCCTACTGCATGAGCGCAGACACACTTGGTGCATCCAACGTCACAATTCTGAACAACTACATCCACGATGTCGGCTACAACGGCATCCTTGTGGGCAGCGAAAATGCACGCTTCAACTCCATGACGGTGCAGTCGGGCTGGATCATCCAGATGAACCTGATCGAGGATTTCACCTATGCCGGCATCGAGCTGACGAATGTGACACAGGCTCAGGTGCTCGACAACACCATCGCCGCTCCATCCACCCTCTTCAACGATCCGGGTGACGCCGGTGTGGGCATTGAGATTGCTGCACGGTCGCGGACGAAACCGGTCGTGGCCGGAACAAACTCCCTTGTTCAGGGAAACACGATCACCGGCAGTTTCGTCGCCGGATCCCGTGCGGCGGTCAACCTGCTCTCACGAACGTATCAGGCGGCAAGCAATGCCACACTTGGCTCCGTGACCGTGGACAACAACACCATCACCGGGGCGACAAACGTGCGTGCAGGTGTGCTTGCTGTGGCGGAGAGCCGCAACAACGGTCCTGCGACCATTGCCACACTGGCAATCACGAACAACACGCTCGATGGCAACAACCAGGGCGTGGAGTTGCACAACTATGTGAAGTCGGGATCCGGGACTGCAACGCATTCCAATGTCACCATCACAGGGAACAGCCTGTCGAGCAATACAACGAACGGTGTCCATCTCATGGCCGCGACATCGGGCGCAGGTGTCACCGTCTCGTCGAACAGCATTCTGTTGAACGGCCTGTATGGCATCCGGCATGAAGGCAGCGGCACGCTGGCCGCGACTTGCAACTGGTTCGGAGAGACAGGCACATCGGATGTCGAATCCATGGTGAGCGGGTCTGTCACCTTCGTTCCTTTCAACATCAGTGCAGTCGGGCCGTGTACCGGTGGGCCGGTCAAGGTGATCCATCTTGGCAGTGTCGCTTCCGTGCATACGACCATTCAGGCTGGAGTGACGGCCGCCCTGCCAGGTGACTCTGTGCTGGTGGAGCCCGGCACGTTTGCCGGATCGGTGACCATCAACAAGGAGCTTCACCTTGTCGGTGCAGGACAGTCACAGACAAGTGTGACCTCATCCGGCACCACACCTGCCATCACGGTCACTGCGAACAATGTGGTGATCAGTGATCTCACAATCACCAATGCCAGCCAGCTTGTCGAAGGCGTTCGCATCAATGGTGCAACATCCGGCCTTCTGGTGGAGCGGGTTGATTTCACCAACCTCGGAAACAACCCCGGACCGGGCAATGCCTACGGCATCCAGGTGATGACCTCATTTTCCGGCCTTGTTGTGAATCAATGCCGCTTCATCGCGACCAATCTGGGTGCATATTCGCGTGCGATGGGAATCTTTGCTCCAGCCAACAGCTCACATGCCAACTTTGACATACGTAATTCCACTTTCGAGTACTTCTTCACCGGCGTGGACATCCGGTCGCAGATCGACGGCCTGCTCATCCGGGACAACACA
>CAYUYM010000166.1:0-7504 GCA_964449305.1 uncultured Chromatiales bacterium
GATCTCAAACAGCACATGCGCCGTCGCTCGCTCTCGTTTGTTTTGGACCCCATTTTCCGTAGGTCGGTTTGGACTGCCGCAGGTCGGACTGAACACCGGAACCGACGAGGCCATGGCACGCTCGTTCCGCGTCCAACTCTTGAACTCTTCAACTCTTCAACTCTTCAACTCTTCAACTCCGGCCCTCCCCCGCCCCTCCCAACTGTCCACTGAATTCCCTATCTTTGTAATCGCTTCAATCCGGACTTCCGTGGTCTGGTGCGAGGCTCTGCTTCCGCCAACGCGAATGTGGCGAAATTGGCATACGCGCCAGACTTAGGATCTGGTGGGCTCACACCCGTGGGGGTTCAAGTCCCCCCATTCGCACGACAGGATATCATCATTTTTTCAGGAGACCGTGTGGACATTCTCATCAATTCCAAGACGACGTGCGAACATGAAATGGAAATCGTGATTCCGGCTGCCGAGCTGGAACCGCTGTTCGAAAAAGCCTATCGCGAAGAGGCGAAGAAGATCGCCATGCCGGGCTTCCGCAAGGGCAAGGTGCCCATCCAGATCATCCGCAAACGCTTCGGGCAGGCCATCGAGGCCGACGTCCTCGAGAAGATCACCAACGACCACTTCAAACAGGCCCTCGAGGAACGTGACATCACCCCCATCTCCCAGCCGATCCTCCATGACCTCGATTACGTGCCTGGTGACAAGGTGACGGCGAAGATCAGCTATGAGACGAATCCCGAGGTGGTGCTCCAAAACCATGTGGGCTTCTCGCTGGAACGCCTCTCGCATACCGTGACCGATGAGGAGGTGGATGATCAGCTCCGCGAAATGCTCAAGGAGCATCGCACGCTTGAACCGGCCGAGATGGCCGATGAGGAGGGCTATGTCGTCACCTGCGAGATCCTGCGCCTCGATGCCGATGGCCAGGCCGACCCGAAGAGCAAACCCTTCACCAACACCTACGACCTCGGCGACGAGAACATCCACCCCGATTTCAAGGCCGAACTGCTCAACATCAAATCCGGCGAGACCAAGGACGTGGAGTTCCATGTGGACCACCACCACGAACCGGATGAGGAGGTGGATCACGACCATGTGGAGCGCTATCGCATCCATGCCGTGAAGATCGAACGCGTCATCCTGCCGGAACTCGACGATGCATTCGCCACCATGTACTCCAAGGGCGCGTTCACCGACCTCGCCTCCTTCCGCGAGGATCTGCGCCGGCGCATGGTGGACTACTGGGCCGAACGCTACCAGCAGGAACTGGAGGAGGATCTCATCACCGACCTCATCAGGAACAATCCCATCGATGTGCCGCAGCGCTTCGTCGACGAGATGGTGGAGGAATCGATGAAACGCCTCGCCCAGAACCAGCCGAACAAGAAGCTCCCCGACGACATCAAGCTCGACTCGTTCCGGGAAAATGAGCGCATGAAAGCCCAGCGCTATCTGCAGTGGGACTTCCTTGCCCGCGAGATCGCCCGCGTCGAATCCATCGTGGTCACCGATGCCGATCTCGAGGAGAAGGCCGAACACCATGCGGCAAGGACGGGACTCGACAAGGACATGGTGCTCCGCGCCTTCAAGGCCGGCAACGATTCCACCATCCTGTTCGAGAAGATCGTTGCGTGGCTCCTCGAGCGCTCGGAGATCACCGAGGTGAACGACAACGACTTCCGCCATGAGGACATGATGCCCTTCGCCACGGGGCAGGCCACGGATGCCGAGTTCACCGATGTGGACACGGACTCGGCCGATGAAACGAACAACGACGACGATGCCAGGTAAGGAGACCAGCATGCCCATCCATCATTTCACCACCATCCACACCGCCCAGCCGGCCAGCGATCAGCTCGTGCCCATCGTCGTGGAATCGACCGGCCGCGGCGAACGGAGCTGGGACATCTATTCCCGCCTGCTCCGCGAACGCATTGTGTTCCTGACCTCGCCGATCGATGACTACATCTCCAGCCTCATCGTGGCGCAGCTCATCTTCCTCGAGTCCGAGGATCCGGACAAGGACATCAAGCTCTACATCAACAGCCCCGGCGGCAGCGTCACGGCCGGCATGGCCATCTACGACACCATGCAGTACATCAAGGCCGATGTGTCGACCGTGTGCATCGGCATGGCTGCCAGCATGGCCGCCATCCTGCTCGCCGCCGGCACGCCGAAGAAGCGCCTCGCCCTGCCCAATTCCCGCATCATGATCCATCAGCCCCTCGGTGGGACGCAGGGCCAGGCCACCGACATCGAGATCTACACGAAGGAGATGCTCCGCACCAGGCAGTCCCTCTACGGCATCCTGGCCGAACACACCGGCAACTCCATCGAGAAGATCGCGGCGGACTCGGATCGCGACAATTACATGACCGCCGTCGAGGCACGTGACTACGGCCTGATCGACACGGTGTTCACTCCGAAGAAGGCGACGCCGGAGACCGAGTAGCCGACCGACATCGCCGGCACCCACGTTTCACGCCGGCCTGCACGGACATTCTTCATCGCACGGAGGATTGCATGAGACACCTCACACGCTGTTGTCTGATGACGGTGGCCGTGCTGTGGCTTGGCTGCTCGTCCGCTCCGCAGGTGTCTGTCCCGGAGCACCCCGTCCACATCACAAACCTCGGCCCCGCCGTCAACTCCGACGCCGACGATTTCGCCCCCACGCTGACCGCCAACGGGAACTGGCTGTACTTCACCTCCAACCGCGCCACGGCCACGGGCGGCGGGCTCCAGGATTTCTGGACCTCGACGCGTGACGGGGGCTTCTGGGGGACGCCGGTGAATGTCGGCGCTCCCGTCAACACCGCCGCCAGCGAGGGGACCTCCTCCATCGCCGCCGACGGGCAGGAGCTCTTCTTCGCCGCATGCGGACGCACCGGACGCGGCTGCGACCTGTTCTCCGCACGCCTCCGCGGCCGGGCCTGGGAGGACATCGCGGCGCTGCCGGCTCCCGTGTCCACCGACTCCTGGGAATCGCAGCCCTGCATCTCCTCCGACGGCCGTGAGCTGTGGTTCGTCTCCGACCGGCCGGGCGGCATCGGCGGGCTCGACCTCTGGATCGCCCGACGGGATGCCGACGGACACTGGGGCTCCGTGACCAATGCCGGACGCCCCATCAACACCGAACGGGATGAGCTGGCGCCCGTCATCGCCTCCGACGGCGGCACGGTGTACTTCGCCTCCAACGGCCACCCGGGACTGGGCGGCACGGATCTGTTCGTGAGCCGCCGCGACAATGCGCGGTGGACGCAGCCGGTGAACCTGGGCCGGCCGATCAACTCCGCGGACAACGACGAGTTCCTCGCACTGGCCGCCGAGGGGGGCACGCTGTATTTCGCCTCGAAGCGCGAGGGCGGATCCGGCGGGCTCGATCTCTACGAGGCCACCCCAAACCCGCATCCACCCGGTGCCGTGCTCGTGATGAGCGGCGTGGTGCGCGACAGGATCACACGCAGGCCTCTTGAAGCCCGCATCGAGGTGGTCGACTCCCTCACCGGGGAATCGCGCCTGGTGCAGGCCAGCAACGCCTACACCGGCGAATACATCCTTGTGCTGCCACAGGGCCGCGTCCACGACGTCCGCATCACCGCCCCGGGAAGGCGCGATGCGCACCTGACGCGCGATCTCCGTGCGCTGCGCGCGTATCGCGAGGAGCGGCAGGACATCCTCCTCGACACCGACGAACCCCGCCCGGCCCTCTTCGCCACGGTGACCACCGACGTCCTCGAGTCGGATTTCTCGCTCATCACCGGCGCCCGCGCCACTGCAGGGCTCACGATCGAGGATGTGATCTCGCGCGAGAGCATCCCCCTTCTCCCCTACATCTTCTTCGACGACTCCACCGCCATCCCCGCCCGCTACACCCGCGCAGGCGCCGATGGCGTGGACCGCTTCTCACTGCATGGCCTGCGGCAGGGCACCATCCCGACCTACCGCGCGATTCTCGACATCATCGGCAGCCGGCTGCGCCTGGCCCCGAAGGCGACGCTCACACTCGCGGGCATCCACGACGACGCCGATGCCGCCGGTGCACGCGGGCCCGCCCTGCGGCGCGCCGAGGCGGTGCGGGACTACCTTGTGACGGCCTGGCACATCGATCCCGCGCGCATGCAGACCACCGCACGGGCGTCGTCGGACCGCATGCCCATCGGCGCGGCTGCGGAGCTGCGCGAGGAACAGCGGCGCGTGGAGCTCGCCGCGAGTGATCCCGGCATCCTGGCACCCATCCGGCATCTGGACACCGTCCGCGCGCTGAAGCCCCCGCGCGCCCTGTTCCACCCCGGCGTGGTGGCCGAGGCGGGCGTCCGCTCCTGGACGCTGCGCATCGACCAGGGCGGCAGATCCCTGTGGCAGCGCAGCGGCACGGGCGCACCGCCCGATTCCATCGGCTGGGACTGGCGGTCCACGGATGGAACGCCGCCCGACGCACACGAGCCCGTGCTCTTCCGGCTCGATGCGGAGGACACGCGCGGAACGACGACGCGCTCGGAGACGGGCTCCATCCCCGTCCAATCCATCTCGCTGGAGCAGAAGGCGCTGCAGCACCTTCCCGACCGCACCGTGGAGAAGCTGAGCCTGATCCTCTTCGACTATGACCGCGCCACCATCTCGCCGCAGCACGAGGAATCCCTGCGCGAAACCATCGGGCGCATCACCCCCGGATCGCAGCTCGTGATCCGCGGCTACACCGATGCCCTCGGAAGCGGGGAGTACAACCGGAACCTTGCGGAGCGCCGCGCCGATGCGGTCCGCAACCACCTTGCGCGCGCCGCCGCAGGAGCGACGATGCGTGTGGAAGCCATCGGCGAATCCCTTCTCCTCCATCCCAACACGTCACCTGAGGAGCGCTTCTACTGCCGCACCGTGCAGGTGCTGGTGGAAACCACCATCAGGAGATGACCCATGGAACACATGCGTGCATTCCTCCCCGCCACGATTCGGCCGGCATTGGTGGCATGCTTCATCCTCACCCCGACATTCTTCACCGGCTGCCTGGACTTTGTCCAGAACTTCGTCTTCCACGAGGACGGCTCCGGGACGATGACGCTGGAATACTCGGCACGCCGGCAGACCGCGCCGCTGCTCGCCGGGCAGCGCTTCTCGTTCGATCGTGATCACATCGCCACCTGCTTCACCGGCGGTGGACTGGCGCCCGACACCGTCGCCGTGTTCACCCGCGATGCCGACACCACCATCCATGCCCTCGTCACCGTGCGCTTCCAGCGCTTCACCCAGCTCGACAGCCTGCCCGCCCTCGGCGGAATGCGGCATGGCTGGACGACAAGGGAGGGACACACCTTCATCACTCAGACCTTTCCCCCCATCCCCGAGGCCGGCGGTGCCGGCATGCGGAACAACTTTGTCCGGGTGGACTACGCGCTCCCATGGAGCACCGCATCCACGGAGTCGGGAAGGGTGCGCAACGGGCGGTACACATGGTTCACCTCACTCGCCGGGCTCGAGCAGAACGGAGCGGTTGTCAGCATCCGCTCACCGTACACTCCCGCCGCATTCAGCCTCTGGAGCAGTGAGACCAGCATGTGGCTGAAGACACGCCTCGCCCTGGCGCTGGTCGTGGGCATCATCAGCCTTTGCGGAACGGCCATCGGAGCCGTGCTGTTCCATCGGCGGAAACGCGACGCAACACAGACTGCGGACTGATCCCCTCACCCCACGACGCAGAACAGGCCGCTCGATGCGGCCTGTTCTTTTGTGGGGATGTCAGTGTCCGTGTTCTACAGGGTGACGAGGTAGATCGCCAGGGATCCCGCCATCACCAGGAAGAACAGGAAGAACATGAGGATGAAGACGTAGAACTTGAGCGGCGTGTCGGGCATGTTGTACGTGTTCTGCTGGGCCTTGTAGAAGTCCCAGAGCTTGTACAGGAAATACCCGCATGCCGGGATGGAGACCATGGTTGCGGAGATCAGCATCGGCCGGTAGGCGATGACGGAGGTGTCGCCTGACAGATAGGCCGCGAGCCCCATCACGAAGAAAAACACTCCGATCATCACAAGCAGGAAGCCCAGGGAGAATCCTGTAAACCGTATGGCTCGCCGCAGTGCGGAACGGGGCATGTTTCGTTTTCCTCAGTGAATGACGCTCTGTGAATATCATCAGAACGACGCCAAATTAGCATTTTCCAGATAATATGCAACCCGCTCCACGAATTTCCCTCCCAACGCCCCGTCGATGAGGCGATGGTCGAAGGAGAGAGAGATCATCATCATGGGTCGGATGCCGATCACATCACCTGTTTCCTGCTCGATGACGACGGGGCGCTTCTTCACCGCACCCACACCGAAAATGGCGATCTGCGGCTGGTTGATGATCGGTGTGCCGAAGAGGTTGCCGAAGACGCCGAAGTTCGTGATGGTGAAGGTGCCGTCCTGGATCTCCTCCGGCTGGAGCCGGCGCTTGCGTGCACGGGATGCGACGTCGGCGATGGAACGGGCGAGGCCGGCCACATTGAGCCCGTCGGCATTCTTCACCACGGGCACGATCAGCCCGCCGTCGTCCATGGCCACGGCAATGCCGAGGTTGATGGCGCGCTTCATGAGGATGCTCGTCCCGTCGATGCTGGCGTTGATGAGGGGGAAATCCTTCAGCGCCCTGATGCAAGCCTCGGCGATGAAGGGCATGAAGGTGAGGCGCACACCCTCGCGGGCCTTGAAGGCTTCCTCGTTCTGTTCCTTGAAGCGAACGATGCGGCTCATGTCCACCTCGGAGACGAGCGTGACATGCGGGCTGGTGTGGACGGAATGGACCATGTGTTCGGCCATGAGGCGCTGCATGTTGTCCATCGGCACCACCTGCACGCCCGCGCCTGCGTCGGTGCGCGTCACCGGGCTGGCGGCTGGCTGCGGCGCGGCGGCCATGACCGGAGCTGCGGCAGGCATCGGCGCTGCCGTGGGGCGCTGCCCGAGCCAGGCGTGGAGATCGTTCTTCGTGACGCGCCCCCCCGTGCCGGTGCCGGGGATGGAGGCGAGCTCGGCCATCGGGATGTTCTTCTCCGCGGCGATGCGCATGACGACGGGCGAGTAGAAGCGTGCGCCGGTGTCGGCCGCGGGCGCCCCGGCTGCCACGGCCTGCGGCGCTGCCGGGGCGGCCGCCGGGGTGGGTGCTGCAGCCGGAGCTGTGGCGGCGTCGGCCACCACCTGCGCCTGCGAGGCGTCGGTCTCGAGGATGGCCACAGGACGGCCGACCTCCACGGTGTCCCCCTCCTGGGCGAGCTGCTGCACGAGCACACCGGTGGCCGGGGCTGGCACCTCGGTGTCCACCTTGTCTGTCGCGATCTCCAGAACCGTCTCGTCCTTGTCCACCTGATCACCAGGCTTCTTGGTCCATTTGAGGATGCGCCCCTCGGTGATGCTTTCACCCATCTTGGGCATGAGAATTTCGACTTTCATTCAAACCTCTGTGTTATGAAATGATCTGCATGTGCGTGTCAGTAGGCGAGCGTTTCGCGGATCGCGGCCAGCACATCCCTGTC
>CAYUYM010000167.1:0-7459 GCA_964449305.1 uncultured Chromatiales bacterium
CTACGTCGGGACACTGCCTGCGAAGAAGTCAAATGGGTGAGGTCATCGGTGCATCGGAGGCCGGGGGCAGCCAACAAATGCCTGCACAATCACAGAGCACCAGCAATGATCGTCATTCATCCTCAGCCACTGGGAAATGGCACGCTTTGTTTCATGGTGAACGCATTTCAACCGCAATCCGAAGGGCGATTCCTTCAACGTGCAGATGAGTGTTGCCCAAACTCCAGCCCTTCCGTTGCGATGCATCATTTCTGACAGGCGTCGTGCAAGGCAGCACCCAGGCTGCTTCTGATCATCATCCCCTATGGCTTGCTGCAGGATGGCCGCCATTGCTCCTATGCTTTTCATCGCCGCCTCCTCGACGCTGCTTGTTTCAACACCGGCACATTTCTCCCAAATCCTTCAGAAACGACATCAGCTTCAATGCCTGTTGGAAATTTCCCTGAAGTTGCGGAGTATCTCCCTTGGCGGTCGAGAGCGTCCCCGGCGCGTGCAGGCTCGATTATCGCAGGTCCGGGCAGGGCATTCTCCTCGCGGTGGAACAGCGCCGCATCGTGGAGAAGCATGCTGAGGAGCCATTGGCGCAGCTCGATGCGATGGTGGGCCACCATGCGGTCAAGGCCTTTGTGCACAGCATCGTGGATCTGGTGCGGTTCCGGATGAAGCGGGATGGATGCACCGACAACCTTCCGAAACCGTCGGAACTCCACATCGCACTCATCGGCAGCCAAGGTACCGGCAAGACCATGCTGGTCCGTGTGATCGCGGACATATACCAAAGCCTGGGCATCCTTATACGGGGTCATGTGCATGAGGTGTTTCTGTCGGAGGAAGCGGACAAGGTGGAGCTCCGATCCAGAATGAGCAGTGCGTTCCATGACGCACAGAAGGGCATCCTTTTGTTCGACCATGCATATGCCTCCGTGCATGCTTCCGCAGACATGGGGCAGCGCTTTGGTCAACTCCTCATGAAGGGGATGGACAACCATGCCTACTCCGGCGTCATCGTCATTTCGGGCAGGCCGGATGCCATGCAGAAGTTGCTCGACAGCGTGCCCGGCCTGCGGCAGCGCTTCCGTGCCGTCTTTCGTCTCGACGACTACTCCCCGGCCGAACTCCTGGCCATTGCCAGCGGAGCGATCGCGAGCGAGGGTGTGGCGCTGACTGCGGATGCGCGTGCGCTGCCGGCCGTCAAGATGCAGCAGGCATGGGCGGCGCGCACCGCGTCCTTCGGCAACGCCCGGTATGCAAAAGCGATTGCCCGTGATGTGACCCGATTCATGGCGCATCGCCGTGCGCGACGTCCGTTGCGGAACACC
Organism: uncultured Chromatiales bacterium; assembly: GCA_964449305.1. Taxonomy (GTDB): domain Bacteria; phylum Bacteroidota; class Ignavibacteria; order SZUA-365; family CAYQST01; genus CAYUYM01. The sequence continues at coordinate 1,320 of CAYUYM010000167.1, forward strand.
GAACCGCACAGCGACGCGATCCTGGTGCAGGATGTTGAAGCGGCATTCGCGCAATCGGCGGAGATGGTTGAGGACATGTCCATCGATGAACAGCTCCTGGAAAGCACCCTGCGGGAGATCGATGCGATGACCGGTCTGGATGAGCTGAAACAGAAGGTGCACGACGACATTGATCTTGTGCGCTATTATCAGGACATCGGTCAGAAAGCGACCAAGGTCTTTTCCACCAGCCTCGTGTTCACCGGCAATCCCGGCACCGGCAAGACCACCTTCGCACGTCTTCTGGCGAAGGTGTACAAGGCGCTCGGCATCCTCGAGATCGGTCATGTGGTTGAGTGCGACCGTGCCTCCATCGTTGGCCAGTACATCGGTCACACTGAGCGGAACATGTCACAGAAGATCGATGAGGCACTGGGCGGCGTGCTCTTCATCGACGAAGCGTATGCCCTTGGCGGGGTGGATTCCGACCGCGATTTCGGTCGTGTCGCCATCGATGTGCTTGTCAAGCGCATGGAAGACGACCGCGGCCGGCTCGCGATCATCGTGGCAGGCTATCCTGCAGAGATGGAGGTCTTCATCGCATCCAACCCAGGCCTGCGCTCACGCTTCGATACCACCCATCATTTCCCGGATTTCACCGGGGAGGAGCTCGTATCGATCGCCGTGGCCGACCTCGGTGCGCGCGGCCTGCGTTTCCACCCCAACGCTCTGGCTCAGGTGCGTGCCCTGCCTGTATTCCCTGAGCGCAGCACGGGAGGTGGGCTTCGGGAACGCCCGCGCGGTCCGGAACCTGGTGGAGAAGGCTTTGATGAAGCACCATGTTCGCATTGCCAGGACTCCCCGGCAGGAAATCACCGACGAGCTGCAGACCAGCATCATGCCAGAAGATGTGGTGGAGTTCCAGCCGCGGATCGAGAGGCAGCGTGGGATCGGGTTCTGAGCGATGGTTCGCGGTCGGGCATGACGCCCCGCAGAGCTGTGCATTTCAATCACACACTGTGAACAATATTTCCACGTTGGTGAATAGATTTGTCAGCACACACAGGTTTGGCCGAAGGATGAGATCACCCCTGCACTGGCCTGAATGTTGCAGGATATGCGGTGTTGGAACAATGATGCGTCTCATGAGGTGACACGCAGGACGAGGCGCATGACAGGTGTGGTGCGATGAGATGTTGGACTACTGTGATCATCAACGCAATGAACGGAGATTGCCATGCAACCACGAACAGTATACACGTACCGGCAGCCCGCCTATCCGGGCCGCCTTGATGCGGAGCGGGATCCGCGGCTGCTCAGGGACCATGTCCCGAAGGAATGGAGACATCGACCGGAGTTGATGAGCCTGCTCGCCTTCACGCTTGCCGTTGGATCAATGGAAACGTACCTGCAACCCGATTCCGGGCAGGGGCACACGGCAATTGTCGCACCGCTGTTTGCGCACGGACGGGGCCTCGGGGCGCTGGGCTGCGTGGTGGTCGCGCCTCCGGAGTTCCTGTCGGAGGAGGAGGGAATCCAGGTGATCAGGGATGAGCTCGCGCAGGTCGGACTGGACTCGCTGTCGACCGACGTGGAATACAGCGACATCATCGTTCCACAACGAATGATCCCCACACGGGATTACTGGCAGTGGTGGAAGGGAAAGGTGAGGAATCTGCCACTGCATGTGGATCTCCTCGATTACCAACGTCGCATCGCAATCGAGTTTGTGTGGTGTGAGGATTTCGTCCGGTTTCTTGGCACGTTCGACCCCTCATCGGTGCAGTACCTGGACCTGCGGGAAATTGCGCTGAAACTCAACGAGCGCGTTCGAAAAGGCGGTCGGGATGTGTTGTTCGCCACACTGTATGATCCCGTTGCGATGAACTGGTCAAGACGCGATCGTGAGGTGTTCACCGGGTACCGGGTGCCGAAGGTCGATCCTCCGAACGTCGATTTCGCAGAGGAATTCGGAGCCCGAACGCTGGAAGAATCCAAACTCCTCCTCCGCCGCCAGGTGCGCGACTTCATCGAATGGCTGCGCGGGCAGGGAGTGTTGTGAAAGGCTGAAGGCGAAAGGCCGGGCATAAGCGCCTCTGGTTGCGAGTCATCGGCTCGACGTGACAGATGAAGACATGCACCATGGCCGGCGCCTGCTCCTTTCCATCAGAATATCATTCAGCGGCAAACCATGGCATCTCTGCCCATCCTCCGTTCAATTCCCCATCAGCAAGCATCATTCACCGCCATGCACCTCACCCTTCACCTCACCACCAACTGCAACATGCGTTGCTCCTACTGCTATGCGCAGCCGCATGCCGGGCAGGCGATGTCCATCGACGTGGCGCGCAAGGCGTTGCACCTGGGCGCGCGTATGACCGATGGTCCCTGTGGCGTCATTCTCTTCGGCGGCGAACCGCTGCTGTGCAAGCCGCTGATCGCGGAGATCGTGGATTACGCACGCTGGATGGAGCGCGAAAAGCGCGGGCGCTTCCTGTTCAAGATGACCACCAACGGAGCGCTGCTCGACCCGGCGTTTCTCGAATACTCCGTGCGCAACGACATCCTCATCGCGATGAGCTTCGATGGTGTCCGTGAGGCGCAGGACCGGCACTGCCGTTTCGCCGACGGCCGGCCGACCTTTGATCAGCTCATCCCGCGCCTGCGCATGCTGCTCGAGGTGCGGCCCTACGCATCCGTGCTCATGACCGTCAATCCGGACACCGTGCACCACCTTGTGGAGTCCGTTGAATTCCTCATGAACATCAATACGCGCTATATCATCCTGTCGCTCAACTACGCTGCGCCATGGGAGGAACGCGATTTCAAGAGACTCGCGAAGCAGATGAAAATCCTTGGCGGGAAATATGTGGAATGGACGGAGCAGGGAAGGAAGTTCTACCTGAGTCCCTTCGATGTGAAGATCTCCTCGCATGTCAACAAGCATTGTTACCAGAAGGAGCGCTGCGAGTTGGCGGCACGGCAGATATCGATCGACCCTGCCGGGTATCTCTACCCGTGCGTGCAGTTCACCAAGGCGGGTCCGCAATCCGAATGGTGCATCGGCAGCGTGGATGCCGGCATCGACGAGCATCGTCGCACATTGCTGCGACTGCAATCTGATGCAGAGAAGAAGTTCTGCATCGACTGCGCCGTGAAAGAACGCTGCAACAACTCATGCGGCTGCCTGAACTGGCAGACCACGGGGAGCATCAACGAGGTGTCCCCCGTGCTGTGCCGATACGAGCAGATGATGATGCCGATCGCGGACAGGGTTGCAGAGAAGCTCTACAAAAGCCGTGAGCCGCATTTCCTTCACAAACACTACAATGATGCCTACCCGGCGCTGTCGTTGATTGAGGACGGGTTGACAGTTGACAGTTGACAGTTGACAGTTGGCAGTTGGCAGTTGACAGTTGAAGACAATCACGAATTACGGATTGCGAAGGCCCGGGCATGTGCCAGCGCTTGAACGCCGTGATACCGCAACACCAGGAGGTGATGCTGCGACCGCACACCGTCCGATCCCATCCGAAGCCACGCCATCCGACACGCATGGAAGAAGCGGTTCATGGGGGGCTCCTCCTGGACAACATACCACCCCGATGGCGTGATCGTGCGACAATGCGTTTGCTGCTGACCGTGTTACTCTCCAATGGCACCGTCATCATGTCGTTCGACCACGGCACCACAGAAGGCGAGCCAGCCCCACCGGCGGTGCTCTCCGAAGAAGGGAGATTGATCGTTCTCATGGAGGCATGGCATCGGGCCGGCAGGGACGCATCAACCAATACAACCAAGCAAGCAACAGGGACGTGGCCTTCAACGCCCGAACAATGCGAATCGTGGGACTCATTGAGCGCTGGCAGACCTGATTCAACAAGGCCCTCGATGGATCCTCCCATCATGCTCTTGCGAATGCACGTCGATGATTTCATTGAATGGCTGCGTGCGCAGGGAATGCTCTGAAACGAGGATCGCACGCATCTGCCCTGAGAGAAGGCTTCCTCATCATCACCCACGATGTCCCTGCGCTTCATCGATTGTCCATGAATTCCTGTTGCTTCTGCGCTTCCCACACCGGCCGCCGAACGCCGATGCTTTGTTTCTGCTCCATTTGCAGGTATGTTTCTCATCCGAGGAACAACACAGGAATACAGCGTGAAGGCGTTCCTTCTCCATTCGGATCGATTGTACCGGTTGCAGCGGCTGGGATACCATCTCCACGTCGCTGCGGGGGCATGGCGCAAGGGCGTCCCGCTGAGCGACTACGCACGGTTTGCGCTGCCGCCGGTGTTGCGTCCGGTGGCCGAGCTCCCGCATTCGATCTATCTGGAGTTTTCCAACGTCTGCAACATCACCTGCACGTACTGCTCCTGTCCGCTGGCGGGGTTCTCCGAACCGTTCCTGCGCGCCGATGTGCTTGACGCGCTTGTCCGTCAGCTTGCCCAAACGCCGGTCAACAAGCTCCACATCGGAGGTGGTGAACCCACCATGCATCCGCAGTTCGGCGGCTGTGTGAGGGAATTGTCCCGATGCGCCCGCTTCATGAACATCGTCACGAACGGCCAATGGACACGGGACGATGTGTTCGAAACGCTGGCGTCGGGTGTCTTCGATCTCATCGAGATCTCCGTCGATGCCGGCGGCCGCGAGGCCTATGAACGCTCACGCATGGGGGCGCGCTTCGATCTGCTCGTGGACAACATCCACCGACTCCGCCAGGCACTGCGCGCTCATGGGGCGGAGACGATCCTCGGCATCCGCGTCATGATCCGTCCGTCCACCTCTGTCGAGGAACGCCGCCATCTCAGGGAGTGGGGGCACCTGTGCGACGTCATCTTTCCGCTGTATGTGTCGCAGCCGGCCCGGCTGCCGGAGGTGCCCGATGTGTTCCGAAGCGTGCATGTGGTGGACCGCTCCATCCCCCGCTGCACCCACCCCGGGCGGGCCCTGCAGATCAAGGCTGATGGCAGCGTCCCCCTGTGCTGCGTGAACGGCCACGCGGCAGGCCCGGAGCGGATCGTGCTCGGGGACATCCGTGAGCACTCACTCGCGGAGCTCTGGCGGCACCCGACGCTTGTGCAGTACCGCTCCGCGCACCGCAGTCGCCACGACCACCTGATGCCCTTGTGCCACGGCTGCCCCGGCGCGTGAGGGGGTGGGACTGCGGGGGGCGCCCACACGCGGAACCGCGCTGCGCTGTGAGCACAATGCGACGTGGCACAAGGCGGGGCGGGATGGATGTGGATTGCCAACCGGGCGTGGATTGTGGTGATGCACTGCCAAGCGACCACCCCACTACTTTTCGCGACAATACCCCGTGTAGGAACCGGACAGGAACCCTTCCGTGACCGATCCATTTTCAAATGTGACAAGCGCAGACACCGATCCATAGGGCCAACGCGCCATGACGAGATGATCCTTGTTCGAGTTGAAATGGGGGGGCTCAAGTTGGCCGGCATCATATCTGCCATTTCCTGACCACCGGGCGTTGAGCGGCAGCGTGCAGGCCGTGTTCCTTTTGATGCGGTACGTGGTATCGATGTCGTATCCCATGCCACTGAAGTTGTTCCGGACCTGGAAGAACACCTCGATCGAGAGTGAGTCCGTATTGTTCGTGGGGGTGGTTTCGGTCGGGCTGTCGGAATTGGAACAGGACGTCAGAAGCAGGGCGAGGAGAATGACCAGGTGTTTCATCAAGAACTCCGTTGGGTGTTGGGCTGATTCTGGGTCTATTCATCCAGGCAACGCGAGGTTTCATGTGACCCGAAGTGTGCGATGCATTGCCGCCAATCCGACCATTCCATGGTTTCAGGTGAGATTCCGGGCGAAGATTGAATCAGCATTCTCTCCTCAGCATGGTCAACGCGCCATTCCTTACCTCGGTCATCGGTCAGGGTCACGGTGAAAACGGATCTGCCAACAGAGCAGGACGCCCGTCCTCCGAACAGTCATCGATCCCACAGTGGGCAGAGAGAACCGCCGTAACTACAGCGCCAGGTGGTGCCAGTTGCCCGGCGTTTCGGAAAAGCGTTCTCTGACACATCCCGGCGAGAATCCGGTTCCTTTCAATGTCGAATTCAGCGGGTTCGATTCGCAGCTCCAGGAGGTCAATTGTCACCGTCGGCAACCGGTGCTGATACGCCAGCCAGGCATAA
>CAYUYM010000168.1:0-7426 GCA_964449305.1 uncultured Chromatiales bacterium
CCATCCCTGACCAGGGCACGACGACGGGGCACTGGTGCCGTCGTGTTGAACGCGTGGCCCTCCGGAGAAGCCCAAGCTGAGGACGTGACACGCATGAACTTCTCCCGGCTCACGGGCTGGGCAATCCCCCCAAAGCCCCGGACACATCGAAGGGCAGGCCAAGGAGGAGCTCAGTGCTCCAGGTGCGCTCGGTGAGTGTGCGCGTGAGGCGGAGTCCGACGGAGAACACTGCCGGTTGCGCGAGGAGATTGCAGTCCATCAGCATCTCGACACCCATGGAGCGGTGGCGCGCATCCTTCCCACCCGCGGTGCCATGCGCCCAATCAAGGAAGGCCGTCGCCTTCAACCGCTGGACATTGAGGACACCCCACACCGCCAGATCCGGATACAGCAACGGCATGGCGTAGTTGAGCGACAGCTTCCAGAGCGTTTCAAACCAACGACTCGCATAGCCTCGCGAAAAACTCATGATGCGTGCATAATGGTACCCGCCTCCCCACTGCCGTTCCCATGCGGCGTTCAGAAATGCGCCATGGTTGCGGACCAGTCCCGGCGCAAAGAACCAGGTGGTGATGGCGGCATGATGCCCGCGGAAATCCGTCCCTGCGAAGGGCATGTGCGCGTAGTGCACCACGGCCTGCACGGCGTGACGCGGCACCACCTCGCGCATCCACTGATACCCGCTGGAGAAGCCCACGCGCCAGGTCACGGGCATGATGACACCCGGGACCTCGTCCCAACTGGTCCAGCGTCCGAGGTCGGTGATCCGCGTCCATCGCAGCGCCGCAGAGAGAGTGAGCGAGGTTGGAACCACCTGCGTGAAATTCAACGGGACGCGGAGGCCGAGATTCGCGGATTCCTCGCGCCAGGTGTATCGATGCGTTCCTCCCTGATCGTCGTCGTACGTCGATGCGCGCATCCCATACCGGCCGCCGATGTCGATGATGGGAAAGAGCCCGGCATGGCTCGCCCCGACCACCGCAGAGGCGACGCGCTCCTGCGGATCGTATTCCACACCCGCATGCAATGCCAGCGTGCGAAAGATGTCCGTGGACCACACGCCTGCCGTCATGGGCGTGTCGCCGAGCGGTGGGATGACAGCCCAGGTGTGGATGTTCACCAGTCCGTCGAAGGCGCCCACGGGATGCACGGTGCGTGTCTGCATCGGGATGCTGTCGAGGATGGGGCCGCCCGCCTCCTGCGCGATGACGGGTGTGCAGTATGGGTGAAGCGATGCGGGGGATTCCGGGAGCGTGCAGTCCGGATGCACGCGGCCAAGCTCGCGCCATTGCGTTGGATCGATGGCCATCGCGGCCACGGCCTCCCCATCGGCGCGGCAGTCGTTGAAGAAGAGTGTGTCGCCGCTGGTGGACACGGCCGCGTTGCGTGCGGCGACGGGACGCGAGGTGACCTGATACACCCGGGTGCTTTCCATGTCGAGCGCGAGGATGTTGTCCATACCGGTCTGTGCTGAGGTGAAGAACACGCGTGTCCCGGCCATGCGTGGAAGCGAGATCTCGGTGTGCCGCAGCGGCAGCAGGTCGCTGCGCCCACCGGTTGCGACATCGATGCGGATGATGGTCTTGCCGAGCCTCGGATGGACCCTCACTGCGACGATCGAGCGGCCGTCGGGGCTCCAATCGGGTGTCTGGAACAGATCGCCGGTGTCTGCGGCGAAGCGGGCAAGTTCACGGCCGTCGCCGGCATCGAGGACGACGATGGCGCACCGGCGGTCCGGGCCGAACTCCACGGCGGCGATCCTGTCGCCGGCAGGTGCGATGGCCGGGGAGAAGCGTTGTGCAGATGAGGGAAGCGTGCGTCGTGTGCCGGTGACCAGGTCCATGATGCGAAGCACGCTGTGGTCGCGCGCACCCCAGCGCAGGTCGGCGTGCCGCTCGTGCCAGGCCATCAGGGAGCCGCGTACAGACATGGGGTCACCCAGCGCGCCGGCACGGCCGAGGGATTCCTCTGTGCCGTCGGGACGGAGGCGGACGAACTCATACAGGTCGTCCATCCCCCACTTCTGGACGATGATGGAGCCGTCTGCCGCCTGCTGGGGGAAGAGGTGGTTGGTCCAGATGACGGGGTCGGTGGGTGTGAGCATGCGCGCGTCGGTGAGGTGGAGCGTCGCAGTCTCCGTCTTCCAGAGAGAATCGAGTTCGAGCAGTGTCTCCTCATGGAGTTCGACGGCCGTGACACCCGTGCGATTGTTCATGGCGATGGAGAAGATGCCGGGGACGAAGGACCATGCGCCCGTGGCAGACAGCACATCCCGCCATGCCTCAGCACCGAAGCGCGTGCGGAAGTGCGAGGTGAGGAGATAGCCGTGTTCGTAGGCATTGGGGACGTGGAGGTTGTAGGTCCCGAGGACGGTCTGGTAGTAGGATGGCCGCCTGCCGGCGTGGAGGAGGGCACGCATGCCCTGGGTGAACTCCGGCTGCCGCCCGCGCCCCGCGCGTGTGAGCGCAGTCTCCATCACCACGGCATCCCCCTCCTCCACCCATGCGGGGCCCACCGCGGCCATGACCGCCCAACCCGCCTCGCCGAAGAGCCACGAGGCGATGCGGGTGAAGCCCGTGCAATAACATTCGAACTGGGCGATGTGCCGCATCTCGTGCGTGGCGAGGAGATCGAACCACTCGCCCGTCCCAAGCAGGGAATGCGGCGGAGGTGTGGTGTACCACACTGAATGCCTCGGGGCCAGGGCTGCATAGCCATTCGCCACGGAGGTCTGGTTCGACAGAATGAGGGACAGCCGCCCGGGATGCACATCGAGCGAGCGGGTGAGCGGGACGTGGATGTGTTCCAACGTGCACGCCACACGCTGCGCGTCGGCCTCGATCTCCATCGGGAAGATGACGCGATACTGCTCTGTCGCGATCTGCCGCCAGTCGAGCCCCGGCGGGTGTTGATCCGCATCGAGCTGCTGCGCCGATGTCGGATGCAGCAGCACACAGTGCATGACGATGAGGGCCGCGAGGCCCCGATGCCAACGATGATGACGTGCGTGAACCATGCGACCTCCACGAAACCGGATTGCCTGGAAAAAGTAGACATTGCACGGGCAAATTCAAACGCATGGAACCAGGGGGCGAAGAACACCGTCGTGCGCGCGACATCGTTGGAGGGGCTTGTGGAGGCAGGAGATGCGATTCGACCGGCGATGCAAAATCCGTATCTTGCACGTCGATGCCCCGAGCCCATCAATACCTGCTCATCCTGTCACTGACAGCCGCGACGGCGTTCGCACAAACCGGCACGCACTTTCCACTCCGCGACCACGATGCGGTGAGTTTCCATGATGCGCTCTGGATCGCATCGCCCAGAGGGCTGTTCGAGTATCGCCCCGCGGAGAACATCTGGTCCATTCGCGGCGAGGGCACGGGGCTGCGATCGAGCACCATCACGCGGCTGGCCTCCGACGGGGATGTCCTCTGGATGGGCATGGATCAGGGGGTGACACGCCACGACGCCCACGCGAACACCTTCCTGTACTACGACAGCAGCGACGGCATCCCACCGGGGCGGACGCTGGCCATCGGCTTCGAGGATGATTATGTGTGGGTCGGGACGGAGAGCGGCGCGGCACGCTACGACAGACTCATCGAGCAGTGGCAGACCTTCGACGCCTCACGTGGCCTCGCGGGGACGCGGGTCACCGCCATCGCTCCGCGGCAGGGCCTTGTCTACCTCTGCACCGACGAGGCGGTGAACGAATACGATCCGCGCTATGAACGCTGGCGCCAGTTCCGTCCAGACACCGGCGGATTGCGCGCCCGTGACGCCTTCCTCACGGCGGGCTACCTCTGGATACTCCGCGAGCACGACCTTGTGCGCTTCGATTACGCCTCGCATGTGTTTCAGCCCCATGCGCTCGGAGAGATCGGCGGGTGCGGCGACATTCTGCGGATCATCATCGAGGGCGATTCCTTCTGGCTGGTGACCGCGCGGGGCCTCTGGCTCTATGACGCACTGGCCGACGGCTTCCGGCCCTTCCAGGAGATCACGAACCTTCCGGAGACGGTGATTCGAACGGCGGCCTTCTCCCCTGATGGCTCTGCGATCTGGTTCAGCACGACCTCCGGTCTCTCGCGGTATGATCGGGGCACACGGACGTGGCAGTACTTCACGCCCGCCGGAGGGCTGCCCGGCACGGATTTCTCCGCCCTCTTCCTCTCGGGCACTGATCCCGTGGGCATCACCGGCACCGATCTCGTGTGGTACCGACAGACGGAGAACCGCTGGCAGGTGCAGCCTCTGCCGCAGACTGTGGCGAAGCGCCCGGACGCCTGGTATGGCATCGCCGGCGCATCAGGCACATGGCTCGACGTCGCACCCAGCGTGCGACTCTCGCTCACGGGATCGCGCACGGCATGGCTCATCCGCGATCCCGGTTCCGCTTCCGAGGTGGCGAAGCGCAACGATCTGAAGGCCGCCCTCGATCTGGGCGCGGGGCGCTCGGTGACGGCGACCTACAACGACGCGGACTTCAACGATGTGATGGAGGGCGTGATGTATCGCGGCGCACGCAATGACGCGCTCCAGGTTGTGCAATGGGGCGATCTGCGCACCGAGCGGGGCGGCCGCCAGCTCCTCCAGTCCTTCGGCCTCTTCGGTGCAGGCGGGCGCATGGCCCTCGGTGCGCGCACGGAGAAATACCATCGCAGCCTCGTCGAACTCTCCGCGGCATCCGGGCACCGGACCACGGCCATCACGAGCGACTTCTTCCAGGGCCGCACGCGCGTCACCACGGCTGTCGTCCGGGACATCGACTATCGCAGGCGCAGCATCTATGCACTCGACAACGGCGGCATCCCCTCCCCTGTTGAGTCCGGCAGTGTGCGCGTGTTCGCCACACTCGTGCCGGGAGAGGCCTGGTCACTCAACCACCTCGTCGACACGGCCATAGCCGGCGTGCGGGAATCGTGGAGGGAACTCGCCGCCGGAAGGGATTTTTCCGTCGACGCCGGGAACGGCGAGCTGCGTCTGGCTCAGGCCATCGGCACCAGCCAGCGGCTGGCAGCCGCATACACTGTCGCCGGCACGCAGCGCACCGTGCTGCTGGCCGCAGGCGACAGCTCCAACCACGAACGCAGAAACATCTACTTCCTGCGTGGATTGGGCATCATCCCCGCGACACTGGAGGTGACCATGTCGGATGCATCCGGCAGGAGCATCCCGCTTTCGCGATACGGACTGGACGACGATGCCGATGGCCGCATCGATCCGCAGCATGTGGACCACCCCGCCGGGCTGCTTCGCTTCCCCGCGGAGCGCCCCTTTCCGGACCAGGTGTACACAGACTCCGCACGCAGTGATGTGCGCATGAACGTGCGTTTCGAGACGTCCACCTCCGGTGTTGCGCTCACACATGCGAACATCGTGCGCGGTTCAGAGCGCATCCTTGTCGACGGGCTGCCCGTACGCGCTGGCGACGATTATGTGCTTGACTACACGAGCGGCTTCCTTCTCTTCACACGTGACGGCGTGCTCAACGACGAATCGCGTGTGGAGGTGCACTACGAGTACACCGATCACGCGACGAATGAACGCATGACGCCCGTGACGCTCACCATCTCCCCGTCAGACAACACCCAGGCATCGGTGACCGCCGCGCAATTCCGTCCGCGTGGCTCGGCCCACGATGCGACACTCCTCCACGGCATGGCCGAGGGCAGGATCGAGACCGGAGGGCTGGACCTGCGCCTCGTCCCCGAGTTTTCCCGGACCATGTCGGATTCGGCTGCCGGCAACGCGTTCGCACTTCTGGCAACGGCATCCACAGCCACAACGCGCGTGAGTGTCCAGATGCGGCGCTCCGAGCCCGGAGCGGTGGACGCCTTTCCGCGCCTGTTCCCCGGCGGGAGGCTGACGAGCGAGACCGCGGCGAATGGCGAGTACGACGCAGTCCCGGGGCTGCGTCTCTTCGCAGACTGGCGCAGGCGTGGCGGGGTTGCCCTGCCAGACGGGCGGGAGACCATGGATGAGCTCGCCGATGCTGGTGTGCAATGGTACGAGGCCGGCCTGCCCTCGCTCACCCTCCGCGCGGAGAACCTCTTCGATCGCGCGGGAGAGGTGAGCAACCGGCGTCTTGGTCTGCGTCTCGATGTGGACTGGGTGCCCACGCCCCGCGCACTCGACCTGCTGGGACTTGCGGGCGCGTCGATCTCGGGTATCGTGCATGTGGGGCGGGAGCGCTCCCACACGGGTGGTGACGCTGTCACCGACAACGGCCACCGGCATTGGTACCTGCGGACAGTCGTGTCGCCGGTGGCGCAGACGATGATCAACGCCCATTATCGTGGCGATGAGCAGGACAGGGCTGCGACAGGTGGAGCCATGCTCCCCTTCCGCAGCACGCAGCGCCTGTTCGCCGATCTGGTGATGGAGTCCGTGCGCGGACTCTCACTGGGCACACGCATCACCAGCGACCTGGCCATCCTGTACCACGGCGTGCCCGCGACCACCTGGGATGCGACCGGGCAGACCACCTTCCAATTCACGTCACGCTTCTCCCCCGGTCTCCTTGCCGGCGTTCTGCCGCAGTGGACCTTGGAGGCGAACGTCCAACAGAGTCACTCAGGCACCGCCCGGGACGGTGGGGGATTCCAGCCCATGCTGTTGTCCCTGCTGCGTTCCATCCCCGCAGCGGCACAGAGCTCTGTCGATGCGACCATGGTGGAGGCCAAGGCCGAATGGCGGCCTGCACCGGAGGTGGTCTGCATCCTGACCGGGCGATACACGGAGACCACCGTGGGCATGCTGTCCACACGGTACGCCGACCTGCGGCGCGATCTGATCCAGCGCCTCGATTACCGGCCGACGAGCATGTCGCTCACCTCGCTGCAGTTTGCCTACACGAACGGATCCACACCATGGAGCGCCTTCGACCGATACGCCCCCACGGCATGGATCGAACACCGGTGGAACCGCACAGTGCTGACACGTGTGACCATCAACGCCTCACTCGACCAGCGCCGACAGGGGCGCGACAGGATCACGACATGGGACGTGGCACCCGCCGCGAGCATCACGCTCACATTCACGCCCGCCTTCATCGAGCGCATCGAGTTGCGCAACGACCTCGGGTACCGGCTTACCACCACCCGCACAGACCCGGACCCCATTCTGCGCATCGTCGCCGACCGTGCCCTGCCCTCGCTGTCGAACATCGTGTACCTCGACTTTCACCCGCTCTCCTCGAGCTACATGCGCGTCCAGCATGCCCTCACGCACCACATCGCCACAGCCGCGCAGACCGCGCGCACGGTGCAGTCATTGACAGTGCAGTTGGTGCTGCAATTGTGATGGTCGCAGGAGGCGTTGAAGATTTTGGGAGTTGAAGAGTTCAAAGGTTGGACGCGGATCAATCTGAAAACCCGCCCGTTGGGTCACGGCGCGCCGTGACCCAACGGGCGCTGCGAGG
>CAYUYM010000169.1:0-7391 GCA_964449305.1 uncultured Chromatiales bacterium
CCCGCCCCCGCCCCGACGGCGCACGAGGGCGCCCCCGCCGCAGCCCCCCGCGGGGGCGACCCGCTCAGGGGGGGGCGGCTCTCGGACAGCGATGCCATCTTCCTCGAGTCCGCAGCGGCGGTGGCGGCGACTGCCGTGGCACATGCCATCGTCATCGACCGGCTCAAGGCGACGAACCGCACGCTCGACCGCCGCGTGCAGGAACTCAACACGCTCTTCGAGCTGAGCCGCGAGATGAACTCCCTCTTCGACGAGGAGAAGATCCTGCGCACCCTCGGCTATGCCCTCATGGGGCAGCTCCGCATCACCCGCTACATCGTCTTCACGCGACAGGAAAGGTCTTTCGATGCCTCGCTCGTGCGCGTGCAGGGCTTCCGGCTGCGGAAGAGTCTGGTCCGCGGCATCAGTCGCGTCGATCGCCCCGTGGTCCTCGATGCCCTCGGGCAGCCCCTGCCTCCGATGTTCGCCTGGCTCGCCTCAATGGGGATCCAGGTGTGCATCCCCCTGCGGAGCCAGAACAGGACGGACGGCATGCTCTGCGTTGGGGAGCGCATGGGGGGCGGGCACTGCACTCCCGACGAGGTGGACTACCTCGGGCTGCTCGCCAGCATCACCAGCTCATCGCTCGCCAATGCGCATCTGTTGAAGGAGACGCTCGAGAAGCAACGGATGGAGGAGGAGCTGCAGCTCGCCCGCTCGATCCAGAAGGGACTGCTCCCCACGGTGCTGTGCGACACGGCGGAATACGGTTTCTTCGGGATGAACGAATCCTCCCGGCAGGTGGGCGGCGATTATTACGACGTCATCCCCCTGTCGGATCATGAGCTGGTGATCGCCATCGGCGATGTCTCCGGCAAGGGCATCCCCGCGTCGCTGCTCATGGCCAATGTCCAGGCGGCACTGCGCACCATCGTCCCCCTGCGGCTCCCGCTGGCCGAGGCCACGGCCCGCATCAACACCATCGTCTACGGCAACACCGGCGCCGACAAGTTCATCACCTTCTTCTGGGGCGTGCTCGACACAGCCACGCACCGCTTCTCCTATGTCAATGCAGGGCACAACCCGCCGTACCTCGTCCGCCGGGATGGGCACTTCCACCCGCTCACCGAGGGCGGCCTGATCCTCGGCATCCTCCCCACGGTGCCACCCTATGAGACAGGCTGTGTCGACATCGGTCCGGAGGAGTTCGTCTTCATGTACACCGACGGCGTCAACGAGGCGCTGTCGAAGGAGCTGGAGGAGTTCGGCAACGAGCGGATGGAGAGCGTCCTCGCCCGGCACCGACACGACGGACCGGAGGTGCTCGCCGAAGCGATGAAGCGCGACATCCAGAAATTCACCACCGGAGCAGCCCAGAGTGACGACATCACCATGCTGCTCTTCCGGCGCAAGGGCTTCTCCTGAACCGATTGGTTCTCATCGCAGGAATCCGTAGTTTTGAAGTCGGTTTCCCATCATGTGTCTCTCGTCCATTCCACGACCACTGACACGCGAATGATCAGATGGTGGAAGACTGTGTGCCCCGCCGGATTTGCGGGGCACCTCCCCGCGCAATCGACTCTCACACTCAATCCCCCACTCACATGGAGAACCACATGAAACTCAACACCCTCATCGGCCTGTTCATCGCCGTTGTGATGGTCGCCGCCGTCTCCGGCTGCGGTGCGAAATCCGAGAAGGACAAGTACATGGATGTCATGAAGAAGGTCATCGAGTACTACAAGTCCGAGGACATCCTCAAGGGCGACCCCATGCAGCAGCAGAAGGCCATGCAGGACAAGATGAAGGAAATCTTTGATGCATCAGGTCTGGAACTTGGCAAGACGCTCGAGGAGCAGTCGACCGCCCTTCAGGCGCTGGACACCAAGTACAAGGATGATCCTGACGTGAAGAAGCTCAATGACGAGCTGCAGAAGGCGGGTGAGGAACTCGGCCGCAAGATGATGGAGAAGATGAACCTGGAGCAGCCGCCCGCAGAGCCGGCTCCCGAGATGGAAACCCCGAAGACCGACGCGCCGCCGGCACAGGGTCATTGATCGAAGCTCTGTCTGTATTCATGGCCGCTTCCTCGGAGGCGGCCATTTTTTCAACCCCTTGTTCATCAAAGACCAACTGGAGTGCAGGATATGAAGAAATGGTTCGCGACCGCGTCCATCCTGACCATGCTCATCGGCATGGTGTCGGGATGCGCACCGCAGAAATCCGAACGTGACATGTACGTCGATGCATCGAAAAAGCTGCTGGAGCTCTACAAGTCCGACGAGTTCTGGTCCATTTCGCTGGAGGATCAGCAGACGCGCATGCAGCAGCTTGTCAAGGAATCCGGGCTCGAGCTGGGTGCCACCATGGACGAGCAGACAAAGAACTTCAAGCTCATCAGCCAGAAGTACAAGGACGACCCGGAAATCCGGCAGCTCAATCAGGAGATGCAGAAGGCCGTGTATGAGCACATGGCGAAGGACGGCAACCTCGCTCCTCCTCCCGCGGAAGGCGGTCACGGATCAATGCCTGGTGGCCATCCGCAGATGCCTGAGGGTCACCCGCAGATGCCGGCCGACGGCGCCCACGGCGGCAGCGGCTCGCAGCTCCAGCACAGCCCGCAGGGCGGAGGTCACTGACAGCATTGGGACTGCGACACTGAACACTGGTGGGGCGGGCGGAATGATGAGCGGGTGATGGGCGGGCGGATGAGGGGCTGCTGCACGAGTCCTTCCGTCATTTCCGAGAGCACTTCATCAGGCTCCGAGCCTGCAGCTCCACTGGTTCAGCACAAGCGCGGAAATCCATGCTGGCCCCTTCGTCATCATCACAGAAGTGGGGATTCGTCAAAGGACTGATGCGTTCATCGCAGCCTCACAATCCACATACCGTTGTGCCGATGTGTCATGCGCCAGCGGGCGTTTCACGATGCGCGGTTCGCGTTTCATGCCTTTCCCCTGTCATCGATTCACATCATCCAATTTCCCCGGGCCTCACCAGCCCAGTCGCACATCGTCCACTGCTGTCACCGCCCCGCCCATGGCACGCTGAGGCCCAGGGTGGTCAGTTTGGCTTCGAGCTCCTCGCGTTCGAGGTTGCGGTTGGGGCCGCTTTCATTGAAGCGGAGCAGATTGCGGTCCTGGGCGATGCGCACCGCTTCTGCCGCATCGCCACGGGCGATGGCGGCGATGATGGCCTGCTCCGTGGCTGAAAGTTCGAGCCGCTGCATGCGGTACTCCTGAAACGCCTCCCAGGTGATGGGGCACCACCGTGCCACGATGTTCTCACCGATGGTTGCCGCATACTGTCGCACCTCGAGCTGGGCGTGGGCATCCATGCGGAGTTCGAGGAAGTGGAGCAGATTGTGCAGGTCGATCTTCCAGTATGCCTCCGTGTAGGTGGACAGCGGCAGATCCTTGCGGGCCTGTTCCCGGGCGATGCCCGCCTGGATGCGGGCGTCATACACCGAGCGAAGCTGCCGGTGAAGATCCTCCTCCTGGATGGAGAAGGCCGCCCCGGCGTCCGGGTCCACGCATCCGGCGCTCCCCTGCCGGTTCGACGTCGCCTGCAAGCGCCAGCCGTCGGCCGGCGTACGCTGTGCCGCATCGATCGCGATGGAGTAACGTGTTGAGTATTCGTTGACGTTCGCCGTGCGGTGCCGGATCCACTGGCGCCACGTGTCCATGGGCACACGCAGATGGAGCTTCAGCTCGCACATCTCGAACGGCGTGCTGTGCCGGTGCCGCAGGAGATACCGGATGAGCCCGCGATCCTCGTGCCGCTGCTTCGTCCCCTCACCATAGGACACCCGCGCCGCCTGGACGATGGACTGGTCCGTCCCCATGTAATCGATCACCCGGACGAAGCCATCGTCCAGCACGGGGATGGGAACCCCGAGAATGTCATCGAGTTCCGGAACAGAGATTCGGGCGAGGTGTTCGGCGGTCTGGGGCATGGATGCAGGATCGAAAGGTGGATGAATGACGTCGACGGCAGGTCATGGAGCAAGATGCGATTTTTTTCCGGGACGATGAAGCGCGGGATGAACGGAGGGACGGCGCTTCTCCACATGGATACGCACCACCCGCTTGTGTGCCTTGGCGGATTCGTGATGACCGCCCCCCGCCAACATTGTTCACCTCCCTTCTGCCGCCATGATAGGTCACTTCCCCACCATCAGCGCCTTCATCCGGCGCTTGCGCATGAAGTCCTTTTCCACATGGATCGGGAGCAGGGTGAAGGGATCGAGGCCGGTGTGGTACATCACGGCGGACCAGGTGGAGGGCAGTGGCGTGAACACCTGCACCTGCTCGGGCGCCATCCGCAGCGTGCGGGCAGCATAGGCACGCATCCGCTCGACCTTCTGCTCGCTGTCGCCCGGATGAGCCACGATGAAGTAATACGTCAGATACTGTCGCATCCCCTCCTCGTGGCAGATGCGGTCGAAGGCCTGCTTGAAGCGTTCGAGTGTGTCGACACCGGGTTTGTTCATGAGTCGCAGGACGTCGGGATCCACATGCTCCGGTGCGAGCTTGAGCTGCCCCGAGGTGTGGTGCAGGGCGATCTCCCGGATGTACTCGTCACCATGCTCATGGTCGGCCATCACCATGTCGTAGCGAATGCCCGAGGCCACGAACACCCTGCGCACACCACGCAACCTGCGCAGCCGCCGCAGCAGACGGATCTGGTGCGAATGGTCGTTGCGCAGCGCCCGGCACACGGCGGTGGCGACGCATGACAGGGTGTCGCAGGTGCCGGCCTTCGGCATCCGCCGGCAGTCGATGCCATACATGTTCGCTGTCGGACCGCCCACGTCGCGGATCACCCCCTTGAATCGCGGGTTCTCCATGTACGCCTGGGCCTCGTCCATGATCGCCCGCTCACTGCGCGATACCACCCGCCTCCCCTGATGCATGGTGATCGCACAGAAATGGCACTCCCCATAGCACCCGCGATGCGTGGTGATGGAAAATGCCACGGTGTCGAGCGCCTTCACCCGCCCCTGGCTTTTATACCACGGATGTACGTCGTGCTCGAAACGCTGCGCATACACCTCGTCGAGATCCTCCTGCTCCAGCACCGCGGCAGGCGGGTTGTGGATCAGCCACCGGTCACCGTGCTTCTGACACAGCCCGCGTGCGTGCGGCGGCTCGCAGTTCCCATGGAAGGTGTGGAACATGGCAATGAAGGCATGGTGGTCCGTCGACACGGCCTCGAAGGACGGGAGCTCGATGAAGTCCGGCACCGGTGCCTTTGCGATGTGGGCGAGTCCGGGGAGCTGCCGCCAGTCGCGCCCCTCGCGGCGTGCCGCGCTCAAGTCGAGCACCGTGCGCTCGGCCATGCCGTAGATGATCGCATCGGCCTTCGCGTCGAACAGCAGGGAGCGCCGTACCGAGTCGCTCCAGAAGTCGTAGTGCGCGATGCGTCGCAGGCTGGCCTCGATCCCGCCCAGCACGATGGGCACGGTGTTCCGGAAATGCCGGCGGATGAGGTTGGTGTAGACGATCGAGGCGCGGTCGGGGCGCCTGTCGTTCACACCACCGGGTGTGAAATCGTCGATGTGCCGGCGTTTGCTGAGGGCGGTGTGGTTGGCCACCATGGAATCCACCGCCCCGGCGGTGACGCCCCACCAGAGGGTGGGTTCGGGGAGCCGTGTGATGTCTTCGGCCGTGTCGACCGCCGGCTGGGCGATGACACCGACGCGGAAGCCGCGGGCGACCAGGAGGTTGCCGAGCATCGCCACACCGCTGTAGGGACTGTCGATGTAGGTGTCCCCCATGACGAAGACGATGTCGAGTGCGTCCCAGCCAAGGGCCCGCATTTCATCCCGTGTTGTCGGAAGAAACATGACGTGCTACATGTTGCGGCGATACTGCCCGCCGACCTCGTAGAGACGCCGGCTGATCTGCCCGAGGGAGGCATGGCGCACGGTGGACATGAGCGTGGCGAAGATGTTCACCCCCTCGCGTGCGGCCAGCTCAAGCTCCGCGAGCGCGCGATCCGCATGTGCGGCGTTGCGCTGCTGGAAGGCCCGGAGGTTCCGGATCTGGCACTGCTTCTCCTCCTCGGTGGATCGGATGAGCTCCACCGGCTTCACCTCCCCGGCTGTGTGATGCCCCGGGCGGAGGAACGTGTTCACGCCGACGATGGGGAGCTCGCCGCTGTGCTTGCGGTGTTCGTAGAGCATGGATTCCTCCTGGATCCTCCCGCGCTGATACATCGTCTCCATCGCCCCCAGCACGCCGCCGCGATCGGAGATCCGGCGGAACTCGGCAAGCACGGCCTCCTCAACCAGGTCCGTCAGCTCCTCGATGATGAAGCTCCCCTGCAGCGGGTTCTCGTTCTTCGCCAGCCCCAGCTCGCGGTTGATGATGAGCTGGATGGCAAGGGCGCGCCGCACCGAATCCTCCGTCGGCGTGGTGATGGCCTCGTCATAGGCATTCGTGTGCAGCGAGTTGCAGTTGTCGTTGATCGCGTAGAGTGCCTGCAGCGTGGTGCGGATGTCGTTGAAGTCGATCTCCATCGCGTGAAGGCTGCGGCCCGAGGTCTGGATGTGGTACTTCAGCTTCTGGGAGCGCTCGTTCGCACCATAGCGGTCCCGCATCGCGATGGACCAGATCCGGCGTGCGACGCGTCCGATGACGGAGTACTCGGCATCGATGCCATTGGAGAAGAAGAAGGACAGATTCGGCGCAAAGTCGTCGATGTTCATGCCGCGGGCCAGGTAGTACTCCACATAGGTGAAGCCGTTCGCCAGCGTGAAGGCAAGCTGGGAGATCGGGTTGGCACCGGCTTCGGCGATGTGGTATCCGGAGATGGACACGGAGTAGTAGTTGCGCACATTGTTCTGCACGAAGTTCTCCTGCACATCGCCCATCATCCGGAGGGCGAAGTCCGTGGAGAAGATGCAGGTGTTCTGGGCCTGATCCTCCTTGAGGATGTCCGCCTGGACGGTGCCGCGCACGGAACGAAACGTTTCCGCCACGATGCGTTCATACTCGTTCTCCGGCAGGATCAACGTGTCCACGAAGAAACGGCCGTTGACCCCGAGCGTCCCGAGTCCGTGATAACGGTGCACCTGCGCGCATTCACCGAACTGCGTGGCATCGTCGAGCGCGGTCCAGACCGCGTCCATGTCGTCGACGCCCTCATACACGGGACGCGTCATCCCGAGGCTGGCGAAGTGGGCATCAATGGCCGCGCGTGCCTCCACATATCTGCCGTTCACCACGAGCCAGCGCTCCACCTGCTGATCGATGGCGGTGTTCATGAACATCGCAAGGATCATCGGCGCCGGGCCGTTGATGGTCATGGAGACGGACGTGGTCGGGGCGCACAGATCGAAGCCGCAGTAGAGCTTCTTCATGTCGTCGAGCGTGCAGATGGACACACCCGAGTTGCCGATCTTCCCG
>CAYUYM010000170.1:0-7389 GCA_964449305.1 uncultured Chromatiales bacterium
GTCTTCTAAGGAGTACTAAGAAGACCTATAGGTCTCCCCCCCACACACGCTGGCAATTCCCACCCCCATTCCCTAGATTGCATCGTTGAAGGTTCACACTCGCTTGTTTCACCACACCCAAGG
Organism: uncultured Chromatiales bacterium; assembly: GCA_964449305.1. Classification (GTDB taxonomy): domain Bacteria; phylum Bacteroidota; class Ignavibacteria; order SZUA-365; family CAYQST01; genus CAYUYM01. The sequence goes on from CAYUYM010000170.1 coordinate 124, forward strand.
ACGAAATCATGGATTCCATCGATTCCCAAAATCCGTTGCTGGAGGAACCCCAGGTCATTGTCGAGCCCATGTCGGTCTCCGACAAGTTCATCGGCATCCTCTCTGAACCAGCCACCGTGTTCGACAACGTCCGCCAGGCGGGCGGCAGGGTCACCGACTGGCTCATCCCGTTGATCGGCCTCCTGGTCATCGTCATGGCCGGCACCATGATCAAATTCGGCAACCCCGACTTCGTCAACGACATGCAGAAGAAGGCGGATCAGCAGATCCAGGAGCAGGTGCAGCAGGGCAAGATGACCCAGGAACAGGCCGATGCCGCCCGCCAGCAGATGGCCTCCATGGGCGAATCCGGCGCCGGTGTCCAGAAGGTGTTCGCCGCCGTCGGCATCCTCATCATCATGCCGATCATGATCTTCATCATCGTCCTCATCTACTGGGTTCTGGTGCGCTTCCTCGGCAAGGGCAACATCACCTACTCGCTCATGCTCTCGGTCATGGGGCTGACACTCTATTTCGGGGTCATCGATCAGATCCTCGCCATCATCCTCCAGTATGCCACTGGCAACTACATGGCAAACCTCAGCGCGGGCATCTTCATGAAGCCCGATCTCACCAGCACGGTGTACAAGATCCTCATGAACATCAATCCCATCTCCATCTGGTCGTACTATGTGCTTGGCATCGGCTTCCATCGCGTCGCGGGCATCAGCAGGGGTGCCGGAATGGGCTTCGCCTTCATCCCCTGGGTGCTGTGGGTCATCGTGTCCGCCATGTTCAACCTCGGTTTCATGGGCTGATTCCGCTGCCGACATCCTGCATGGGGTGAGGTACCATTCTGCCCCCCGATCCCCCGCACCGCTTCACTCACCGTGATCACGTGAGGCGGCGACACCCACGATCTTTCTTCAGGTGCGACCATGCCTGACACCACCAGCAACGACCGCTTCATCATCATCCTGGGACTCGGGCTCCTCGGGCTGTTCATCTTCACGGTGGCGGGGATTCTGTCCCCGTTCACCGTGGCGCTTGCAGTGGTCACGGTGCTGGTGCCGTTCCGCAACAACACCGTGGTGCGCGCCATGCTGTGGCTCACCGGGCTGCTGTTCACGCTGTGGTTCCTGCAGGCGACGCTCGGAGCTCTGATGCCCGTGCTCGTCGCGCTTGTGCTTGCCTACATGCTCGATCCGCTCGTCGACATGCTCCAGCGGCGCCGCATCCCCCGCGCGGTGTCCGCCATCACCATCCTGCTCGCCTTCATCGGGCTGCTCGTCACTGTCATCATCCTCATTGTGCCGGTGCTGATCGACTCCTTCCAGGCAATCAATCCCCAGGCCATCATCTCGAGCGCAACCACATGGATCGACACCACGCTCGTTCCCTGGCTCATCGGCATGGGCGTGCAGCAGGCTGATCTCGATGCCTTTGTCGACACGAAGCTTCTGCCCGGGCTCGAGGCGGCATCCAACTCCGTGCTCACCGGCCTGCTGAGCCTGGGCACCGGACTGGCCGGCATCCTGGGGCAGCTCGCCAACCTCTTCATCATCCCGATCACGATGCTGTACATCCTGATCGATTTCGACCGCATCCGCCGCTGGGTCCGGCAGCTCTTCCCGCCGCATCGGCAGGCCACTGCATCACGCATCTACCAGCGCATCAACGCCATCATGGGTGCGTACCTGCGCGGCGCCATCACCATCGGCCTCATCAATGCCGTGGTGGTCAGCATCCTCTTCAGCATCTTCGGCATCCCCTTCGCCGTCGTGCTCGGCCTGCTGTCCGGCCTGTTCTGCCTCATCCCGCAGTTTGGCATCTTCATCACCATCGGCATCTCCGCCCTCTTCAACCTGTTCTCACCGACACCGGGCACGAACATCATCATCTGCATCGTGATCCTTCTCGCCGAGAACACCCTGGAATCGTCCGTGCTCTACCCCAGGATTGTCGGGTCCGTGCTCGGCCTTCACCCCGTGGCGCTCATCGCCTCCCTGTTCGTGTTCTCGTCCTTCCTCGGCTTCATCGGCATGCTGCTGGCCGTGCCCGTCACCAGCCTGCTCGCACGCTTTCTCGAGGACTACCTCGAGGCACGCGACACCCCGAGCGAGGGCATCGGCTCGGCCTGACGGCATGAAGACACGCGGGTACGAAAAAGGCACGAAGATCATCTCTTCGTGCCTTTGTGTTTTCCTGGATCCCTTCAATCCTCCGTCCCGTCAGCCCTGCATCACACGGACATGATGGACTGTTCCTTTTCCTTGAGGATGCGATCGATGTCGACGATGTGCTTGTCGGTGGCGTCCTGCACCTGTTTTTCCGCCTTCTTGCGCTCGTCCTCGGAGGCGTGATCGTCCTTCTCGGCCTTCTTCAGGCGCTCGTTCGCGTCGCGACGGATGTTGCGCATGGCGATCTTGGATTCCTCGCCGAATTTCTTGACGAGCTTGACGAGATCGCGGCGGCGTTCCTCGGTGAGGGGGGGGATGGGCACGCGCACCACGGTGCCATCGTTGGCGGGATTGAAGCCGAGATCGGCCGACAGGATGGCCTTCTCGATGGCACCAATGGAGCCGCGGTCGTAGGGTTGGACGGTGAGTGTGTGGGCGTCCTGCACGGCGACGTTGGCCACCTTGTTGAGCGGTGTCGGCGTCCCGTAGTAGTCCACCTTGACGGTGTCGAGGAGTGACGTGGTGGCCTTGCCCGCACGGATCTTGTGCAGTTCGTTGTGGAGCGCCTCGATGGTCTTGTCCATCTTCTGCGCTGTCTCTTTCAGGATGTCCTTGATCATGGAAACCTCGTGGATGTTGTCGTGTCAGGAATGATGCATGTCGTCGGCGGCATGGACCAGCGTGCCGACAGTCTCACCGAGAACGAGGCGTTTCAGGTTACCCGGGATGTTGATGTCGAACACGACGATGGGGAGGTCGTTCTCGCGGCAGAGGGTGATGGCCGTGAGGTCCATGACGCGCAGGTTGCGTTGAAGGACGTCGTCGTGGGTGATGGTGTCGAAGCGACGGGCATCGGGGTTCTTCTCCGGATCACTGGAGTAGACGCCATCGACGCGGGTGCCCTTGATGATGACGTCGGCCTCGATCTCGACGGCGCGGAGGGCGGCCGCCGTGTCGGTGGTGAAGTAGGGGTGGCCGGTGCCGGCGCCCATGATCACGATGCGCCCCTTTTCGAGGTGACGGATGGCGCGCCGCCGGATGTAGGGTTCGGCGATCTGGTTCATCTCGATGGCCGAGGCGAGGCGTGTGTGGATGCCGCGGCTTTCGAGGATGTTGAGCATGGCGATGGAGTTGATCATCGTCGCCAGCATGCCCATCTGGTCGCCGGAGGCCTTGTGGATGCCGTGGGCGGCCGCCTCGATTCCGCGGTAGATGTTGCCGCCGCCGATGACGATGCCCACCTGCACACCGATGTCGACAACGGATTTGATCTCATCGGCATAGAGGTTGAGCGCCGTGGGATCGATGCCATACTCCGCGGAGCCCATCAGTGCCTCGCCGGAGAGCTTGAGAAGAATGCGCTGGTATTTCAGGTGTTCCATTGGGCTCATAGAAAAAGGCCTTTTGGAAATCCAAAAGGCCTGTTGAACAATCGTTTCGACTCAGGCTTCCCCGATCTGGAACCGCTCGAATCGGACGACCGTGATCTCCTTTCCGACGGCCTTGGACACATCCTCGATGTGCTGTTTCACCGTCTTCGTGTTGTCACGGATGAAGGTCTGCTCAAGGAGGGTGTATTCCTGGAAGAACTTGTTGAGCTTGCCTTCGGCGATCTTGTCAAGCATCTGTTCCGGCTTGCCCATTTCACGCGCCTGCTGGCGGTAGATTTCCAGCTCGCGTTCCTGCACGCTGGCGGGCACCGCCTCGCGATTCACGGCGATGGGGCTCATGGCGGCCACCTGCATGGCGAGATCCTTGCCGAGCGCCTGGACGACATCGGCGGCATCGTCGCATGTGAGCTCGATCATCACTCCGAGCTTGCTGCCCGGGTGGATGTAGTCGACGAGCATGCTGCCGGCCGGGAAGATGGCAAAGCGCTTCACGTCGATCTTCTCTCCGATCTTGCCGATCGATTCGGTGAGCGCATCGGCCACCGGCTTGCCCTGGTGTTCAAGGGCAAGAAGCGCGGGCACATCCTTCGGTTCATGGGTGCGGATGGCTTCGAGGGCCATCGCGGCGAAATCCACAAAGTCATTCGAGCGGGCGACGAAATCGGTTTCGCAGTTGACTTCCACGATCACGCCCTTGCCGTCGATGCGTGTGAGGATGACGCCCTCGTTTGCGGCGCGGTCGGCGCGTTTCTCGGCAGTCGCGGCACCCTTCTTGCGCAGATAATCCACCGCGGCGTCCATGTCGCCATTCGATTCTGCAAGCGCCTTTTTGCAGTCCATCATTCCGGCGCCGGTCTTGTCACGAAGTTTCTTTACGAGTTCAGCTGTGATTTCCATAGACGTGTATTGTTCCTCTGTGTGGTGATCGATTACTCGGCGGGGACGTCCTGCGTTTCGTGTTCCTTCTGGAAACGCTCTTCTTCGGCCGCCTGTTCGGCACGGATCAGCTTCGCCTTTTCCTTGCCGGCATTGACGGCATCGACGATGGCGGAGGTGATCACATCGGCGGTCCGCGTCGAATCATCGTTGGCCGGGATGGCGTAATCCACCGTGGTCGGATCGCAGTTGGTGTCGACGATGGCGAAGACGGGGATGTTGAGGATGCGGGCCTCATTGACGGCGATGTGTTCCTTCTTGATGTCGACGAGAAAGATGGCGCCCGGAAGGCGGCTCATGTCGACGATGCCGGAAAGCACCTTGTCCAGCTTCTCCTTCTCGCGCGACAGCATGAGGCGCTCCTTCTTCGTGATCTTGTCGAAGGTGCCGTCGTTCTCCATCTTCTCGATGTTCGTGAGGCGCTTGATGCTCTTGCGGATCGTGGAGAAGTTGGTGAGCATGCCGCCCAGCCAGCGTTCCGACACGTAGTTCTGCTCGCAGTCCACGGCCTTCGCGCGGATCACGTCCTTGGTCTGCGGCTTGGTGCCGACGAACAGCAGGCGCTTGCCCTGGGAGACGATCTCCTCGATCGCGTCACAGGCCTCGTCGAGCTTTTCCTGCGTCTTCTTGAGGTCGATGATGTGGATGCCATTGCGTTCCATGAAGATGAAGGGCTTCATCTTGGGGTTCCAACGGCGGGTGAGGTGGCCGAAATGGGCTCCTGCGGCCAGCAGTTTTTCGAGTTCGACTCGGGGCATGGATGACTCCTTTGGTATGGTTGATGCCTCTGCGCCCGTCAACTTGCCGGATCATGCCGCGATGCGGCACACCGGTCCGGCAATCAGGACGCATGCGTGATGGATGAACTCAGCGCTTGCTGAACTGGAAGCGTTTGCGCGCCTTCTTCTGTCCGTATTTCTTGCGTTCCACCATGCGGGAATCGCGCGTCAGGAGGTTCGCGCCGCGAAGCTTCGGGCGGTATTCCTCGTTGACATCGAGCAGACAGCGCGCGATGCTCATCATGATGGCACTGGACTGACCGTGGATGCCGCCGCCCTTGACGCGGACATTGGCATCGTAGCGACCCGTGGTCTCGGTCACGACAAACGGAAGACGGACTTCGTCGATCAGCATCTGAACGCCGAAATGCTTGTCGAGCTCACGCCCGTTCACCGTGATCCTGCCTGACCCTTCGGTCAGATACGCGCGTGCCACCGCGGTTTTACGGCGGCCGACGCAGATTTTGTGCAACATTTTTGCAGCCATATGATCCTGGTTTCCTTGGTTCTTCGATGGATTCGTTTGCGATGGGAACGTGCGTTATGCCAGCGTCAGGGGTTCCGGCATCTGCGCCTGATGCGGATGCTCGGGTCCGTCATACACTTTCAGCTTCTTGATGATGCGCCTGCCGAGGCGGTTGTGCGGCAGCATGCCCTTCACGGCGTGCTCGATCACATAGCGTGGATTCTTCTTCACCAGATCCTTGAAGGCGCGCGTCTTCGCACCACCAGGATACCCGGAGTGTGTGAAGTACGTCTTCTGTTCGGCGCGCTTCCCGGTGAGGCGGACCCTCCCCGCGTTGATCACGATCACATAATCGCCCGTGTCAACGTGCGGCGTGAAAATCGGTTTATGCTTGCCCCGGAGAATCCTCGCCACCTGCGATGCGAGACGGCCAAGGACCGCATCACCGGCATCGATCACATACCACTGCTTTTCGATCTCCGCCTCTTTCGCCTGGAAGGTTCTGATTGTGGTTAGGTTGCTCATATATTGCCTTTGATTCAGAAATGGTTTGCAAAAAAATAAACCGATCAACAAAATAAGCATCCACCGGACTCAAAGTCAAGACTGGTGCAAGAAATGCTGGATTGGCGGGCACTTCCAACGATTTTTCCTCACCTGACCGCCACAGTCGGCGCCATGCCACGGGGGAGGGTTCCGAGAATATCTCACACGCCCGCCCTCCCCCTCCACCGGCGGCTCCCCCCGTGAACTTCGGCACGGCTTCCCGTGTTCTTCCCGTCGTGTCACTTCCACCCACCATTTTGGATGCCTCATGCTGCGATCGATCCTCCCTTCCCTGCTTCTCCTCGCGTTCTGCCTCCCGGCCTCATTGCCTGCACAGAAATCCGCTGAACACGAAGGATCCATCCTCCGCTTCACCATGCCATCCATCGACGGGAGGGACGTGGATCTCTCGCGTTTCTCCGGCAATGTGGTTCTCATCGTGAACACCGCCTCCAAATGCGGCTACACCCCACAGTATGCCGCACTGGAAACCCTGTACAAGAAGTACCATGCGCGCGGCCTGCGCATCCTCGCCTTCCCCGCCAACAATTTCGGGGCACAGGAGCCCGGCTCGAACATGGAAATCCAGAAGTTCTGCACGACAAACTACCACGTGAGCTTCGATCTTTTCAGCAGGATAAGTGTGAAGGGTGGAGACATCCACCCGCTGTACGCCGCACTCACCACCACGCCCGGCGTGGAGGGTGACATCAAGTGGAATTTCACCAAGTTCCTCGTCGACCGCAGCGGACGGCCGGCGGCCCGTTTCGAACCCCGTGTCGATCCGCTCTCCAACGAGTTCATCGCAACGCTGGAGGATCTCCTCGGGAAATGACGCGCTGCCGGACATCAACCGGCATCATCCGCATCCACGGGGCCGCCTTCCGCATCGGAGAGCGGCCCCTCGCATTTCGCCACCTCCGGAGGTATCTTCGTGTGACCCTCGCTCCACACGCTTTCTCTCCACCGGTGCCCCCACTGGCGGCCCC
>CAYUYM010000171.1:0-7368 GCA_964449305.1 uncultured Chromatiales bacterium
CGCTCATCAACGACATCCTCGATTTTTCACGCATCGAATCGGGCAGGAGGGAACTGGAGCACCATCCATTCTCCATCCGGAGATGCGCGGAGGAGGCCTTCGACCTCGTCACCCCCCAGGCGGCTGGTCGCCCCATCGAGTTTTCCAACGTCATCGACCACGGTGTCCCCACCATGGTCATCGGCGACATCACCCGACTCCGTCAGATCCTTGTCAACCTGCTCTCCAACGCCGTCAAGTTCACGAAGCAGGGGGAGATCGGTCTCCGGGTGATGCGCGAAACCCCGGCCGACGGCGCCCTGCATCTCCACTTCGTGGTTCACGACACGGGCATCGGCATCCCCGCCGAGCACGTGGATCGCATCTTCGAGTCGTTCTCCCAGGTCGATTCCTCCACCACCCGCAGATTCGGCGGCACCGGGCTGGGGCTTGCCATCTGTTCACGTCTGGTGGAACTCATGGGGGGAAGAATCTGGGTGGAATCGTCGGTCGGTGTGGGATCGGCCTTCCACTTCACGATCACCGTGAAAGAGTCTGGCGAGGCATCACCCCATGAATCCGTCGATGCCGCGACCGCACTCCAGGGGAGGCGCGTCCTGATCGTGGACGACAACGACGTACATCGCCGCATCCTCACGGCCCAGTGTGCTCGTTGGGGCATGGTGACCACCGAAACGGAATCCGGACAGCGCGCCATGGAGCTGATCGAACAGCATGAGGAGTTCGATGTCGCGATTGTGGACATGCACATGCCGGAGATGGATGGCGCCACACTCATCCGCCACATCCGCGGGCACAGGACCGTGCAGCAACTGCCGATCATCGTGTTGACCTCCGCCGGCACCATGGACTCTCCGGCAATCCGGCGCGATCTGCTCCCCGCCATGGTGACCAAGCCGGTGAAGGTGTCCCAGCTCTTTGATCTGTTCGCGGAGCTCATCATCGGCAGGCCGCAGCGGCAGCGGGACACGAAGGCGGTACCTGCCTTCGATGCGTCGCTCGCCTCGCGTCTGCCCCTCACCATCCTCGTGGCGGAGGACAACATCATCAACCAGAAGCTCGCCGTGCGGCTGCTCAAGCAGATGGGCTACAGCGCCGACATCGCGAACAACGGCATGGAGGTGATGAGCGCCCTGGAGAGGCATCCCTACAATGTGGTGCTCATGGATGTGCAGATGCCGGAGATGGATGGGTATGAAGCGACCCGTCAGATCCACCGGCGCATCCTCCCGGCCCATCGTCCGGTGGTGATCGCCATGACCGCCAACGCGATGGAGGAGGATCGCCAGCGCTGCCTCGACGCGGGCATGGACGACTACATCAGCAAGCCGGTGAGCATCTCCGCACTCCAGGGGGTGCTGGAAAAATGGGGGAGTGCACTGGCCGAAAGGCGGGACACGGCCGGGGCAGGGGGGCGGGACGATCCTCCCCTGATCGATCGGAGCAAGCTCGAGGCCCTCGTCTTCCCCGGGGCTTCGGAGGAGGACACAGCCTTCTTCATCGATCTTGCCCGCATGTTTCTGAAGGAATCGCTCGGAACCATCGAGCGTCTCACGGTGGCGGCGGCGGCGGGGGACGCGGACATGGTGTTCCGTGTGGCGCACAAATACAAGGGCACCTGCCTCAATCTCGGGCTGGAGCGGCTCGCCGCCAGGTGTGGCCTCATTGTGGAACGGAGCCGTGCCCGCTCGGTCGACGGCATTGCGCCGCTCATCGACGAGCTGCGGGAGGTGTTCCACCTCACACGCGAGAGCATGGAGCGCCTGATCGATGGTGCCTCCCCACAGGATTGACAACACAGGAGTCGTCATGGATGGTCCCATCATCTTCCTCACACGACGCATCCCCGATGCCGGCCTGACGCTTCTCGCATCCGCCTGCACCGTGATGATGCATGACACCGACCAGCCCATCAGCGAGGAGGAGCTTCGCGATGGCGTGCATTCGGCCGACGGTCTTCTCTGCCTTCTGACTGACGGGGTGCACCGCGGCATCATCGACGCGGCACCGCGCCTGCGGGTCATCTCGAACTACGCCGTCGGCTACAACAACATCGACATCGAAGCGGCGCGTGCACGCGGCATCGTTGTCACAAACACGCCCGGCGTGCTGACCGATGCGACTGCTGATCTCGCCTTTGCACTGCTGGCCGCGGTGGCCCGGCGCATCGCGGAATCCGATCGCTGGCTCCGGACGCACCGCTTCACCGGCTGGGCCCCCATGCTGTTCACCGGACACGACATCTCGGGGGCCACGCTGGGGATCGTCGGTGCCGGGCGCATCGGCGAGGCTCTGGCGAAACGCGCGGCAGCAGGCTTCGACATGCGCATCGTCTACACCGATGCCACCGCCAACCCCCTGCTGGAGGACCGATACGGCGCGCACCGCCTCCCCCTCGACGCGCTTCTCGGCATCGCGGATTTTGTCTCGATCCACGTCCCACTCACCGGAGAGACGCAGCACCTCATCGGTGCGCGGGAACTTGGCCTGATGAAGCCGGATGCCGTGCTCATCAACACCGCCCGCGGCCCCATTGTGGACGAGGCGGCGCTGATTGACGCCCTCCGCAACGGAGGCATCGCCGGCGCCGGTCTTGACGTCTATGAACACGAGCCCGCCATCCCCGACGTCCTCCGGGAGCTGGACAATGTCGTGATCCTGCCCCACATCGGTTCAGCCTCCATCCGCACCAGGGAGCGCATGGCCGTGATGGCGGCGCAGAACATCCTCAACGTGCTTCAGGGACATGAGCCTGTCAGCCGTGTCGTCTGAGCGGGGCGGTGGCACGGAACCGCGCCGGCTGCACATTCAACGGATGCACCCGATGAGCCGGGACGCGTTGGCAGGCCGGACCGGGCAGGAGGAATGCGCATGAAGCAGACGTGGCCCCATGGCCTGACCCGGACCGAAGTCGATGCACGCGTCCGTGCAGGGAGGGTCAATTCCTCTGCGCGCATCCACTCGAAGACGCTTCCAGAGATCGTGGTGGAGAACGCCTTCTCGGTGTTCAACATCATCATCGGCGGCATTGTGGCCTTCCTTGTCGTCTGCTACATCCTCTCGGGCGACGATCGTCTTCTGCTCGACGCCATCGGCGTGTCGGCCGTGGCCATCCTGAACACGCTCATCGCCGTCTGGCAGGAGATCCGCGCGGCACGGGCCCTCAACAAGGTGAACCTCCTTCTCAAGCGCGAGGTGAGCGTGGTGCGCGACGGGACACTGACCACCATCCCGCATGAACAGATCGTGGTGGACGACATCATCCACATGCAGCGCGGTGACCAGGCAGTGGTGGACGGCACCGTCGTGGAGTCGCATCACCTGGAGATCAACGAGTCCCTCCTCACCGGGGAATCGGATCCCGTCCTGAAGGAGGTGGGGGCGGAGGTGCTTTCCGGGAGTTTCTGCATTTCGGGCGCGGGGTATTACCGCGTGGAAAAGATCGGCCAGGAGAGCCATGCCGCCCAGGTGCTCCATCAGGCGCGCCGCTACAAGTTCATCGTCACTCCGCTGCAACGCAAGCTCGACCTCCTCATCAAAGGCCTCTTCGCCATGGCCGTGTTTCTGGTCCTGCTCTCGGTGCTGCTTCGTGGCGCCGATGGTTTCAGTGTGGATTTCGCGCGGCGCGTGGTGACCATCATGGTGGCGCTCGTGCCGCAGGGCCTCGTACTCATGTCGTCGGTCACCTTTGCCATCGGCGTGTATCGCATCAGCCGCATCGGCGCCATCGTGCAGAAACTCAACGCCATCGAGTCCTTCGCCAACGTCCAGGTGATCTGCCTCGACAAGACCGGGACGCTGACGCGCAACCGGCTTGCCGTGCACCGCGTCACCCCGCTGCGGGACGACCTCACCGAGGCCGTCGCACGGCTCCTCCTCGGGACCACGGCCCACCATGCCACCGACAAGAACGCGACCGCCCGTGCCTTGGAGGAACTCGGGTTCGAAGACGGCTGGCGGACAATGGACGAGATCCCCTTCAGCTCCGATCGCAAGATGAGCTTCATCGCCATCGCGAAGGCCGACGGACCTGCGCGCCTTTTTGTCAGCGGGGCGTTCGATCTGCTTCTTTCCCGGTGTGCTGCCGCGGAACGCGGGGAGGTGATGCGCATCCATGAAGCGCTCGGTCTCGGCGTGTATCGCAATCTGCTCCTCGCAGAGCTGAACGGAGGCGCCTCGCTCGACGATATCCGGGCGGGAGCGGACTTCTCCATGCAGCCGCTCTGCCTCTGCTCCATCACCGACCAGGTCCGCGATGATGTGGCCGACGCCCTGCGCCTCTTCGAATCCCGCGGTGTGCAGCTCAAGATTCTCTCCGGCGATTCCGGTCCGGCGATCCAGGCCGTCTGCCGCGAGATCGGGTGGACGGTGGGTCCTGAGGCGGTGCTTTCCGGGGATGTGGTGGAGACCATGCCGGACGGCACGCTGGCCGGGGCGGTGGGGCGCATCACCATCTTCGCCCGGCTCACACCCGCGCACAAGCTGCGCATCATCCGCGAGCTTCGCCGCCAGGGTCTGTACACCGCCATGATCGGCGACGGAGTCAACGATCTCCCGGCGATCAAGGAGGCCGACATGGGCATCGCGATGGAGGAGGGCAGTTCGATCACGCGTGAGGTGGCCGACATCGTCCTCCTGAAGAACCGCTTCACCCTGCTGCCCCATATCTTCGACGAGGGCAACCGCATCGTGAGCACGGTGGCCGCGGTGGCCAAACTGTTCCTCACGAAAAACGTGATGGTGATCCTGCTCACCCTGGCATCCCTCCTGTTCCTTCTCGATTTCCCGCTCACCCCGCGTCGTGTCTCCCTGATCAACGTGTTCGCCATCGGCATACCGGCCATGATCATCGCGATGCGCAACCGCGGAACCGAACCCATGCGGCGCTTCATGCTCGAGGTGCTGTCCTTCGTCGTCCTCTCCTCGGTCTGCATTGTTGCGGCGGCCTGGACCGGTCTGGAATGGGCCCGTTTCACCGGTCTCACGCAGCCCGAGGCCGAGATGATGATGGTGTCGGTGATCATCACCGTGTCGATCTGGAACTTCCTGGCTGCCACCGCCCAGCGCTCGGGCCTGCACGACGCGTGGAAGCAGTCGCGGCGCGGGTACCTGGTCGCCGCCGTGTGCCTCATCCTGTTCTATCTGCTCACGACACTCACGCCGGACCTCCCGCCGTTTTCCTTCGTGCGGACCTTCTATGAGATCGGCCCCACACGGCACCTGGACAGCCTGGCCATCGGCCTGGGATTCAGCATGGTGCTGGAGTTACTTCAGACGCTTCGTCGCGGGTTGATCGGCCGTTTCCTTCATCCAGCGGTTGAATCCAACGCGTGAATTGGTATTTTGCACCCGAACGGGGGTTCCAACTATTTCCACCATGAGATGTATGTATGAATGACGTTCACAGGCTGGATGCCGAGGCGGTGCAACGCTGCAGAGCCGGTCAGACCGCAGCATTCGGCGAACTCGTGGATCGCTATCACCGCCAGATATTCGCCCTGGCGTGGCGCATGACCGGATCACGCGACGCGGCGGAGGAGATCACCCAGATCGTCTTCGTCAAGGCCTTCGAACACCTCCATTCATTCGACGTCAACCGCAGGTTTTTCAGCTGGCTCTATCGCATCGGCATCAATGAATCCCTCACCTGGAAGCACACCATGCTCCCGCACGACGACATCACCACCCAGACGGCGACGGACCCCGGTCCCGATGCCGTCCTGCTGGAGAAGGAGCGCATCAGCGGCGTGCAGAAGGCGGTGATGCGGCTCAAGCCGGATCACCGCGAGGTGATCGTGCTGCGGCATTTCCGTGAGCTGTCCTACGCCGGGATCGCCGAGGTGCTGGGGATTCCGGAGAAGACCGTCAAATCGCGGCTGTTCACGGCACGCGCGGCGCTGGCTGCTTTCCTGCGCGAAGGAGGGGTGATCTGACATGCTGAACGCGAAGGACATGGATCTGATTCAACGGGCCATCGACGGGCGGCTTGAGCCCATCGAAGATGTACGCCTGGCCGGGCTGCTGAAGCGCAATCCCGAGGCGAGAGCGTTGCATGCCACGCTCTCGGCCGCGGTGGAGGCGCTGGCGCACGACATCCCCCCGGAACCGCCGCATGATCTTGCTGCACGTGTGACGCAGCGGCTTGCCGCCGCCGACCCGGGCCGCGCATCATCCAGCCCCGCCCCCGCCCGTGCCAAGGCCGCGCCCGCCCAGGCGACGCGCAGGACCGTGGTGAAGTACTCATACGTCGTTCTTGCCGCGGCGGCGATGATCGCGCTCGTGATCCTCGGACCCCGCCTCTTCCGCAGCGGCTCGCACGGCGTGACCTCCGGCACCGTTGCGCCCACGCAGGCCGAGGCTGCCGCGCCCATGTCGCAGATGGACCTCCGGCTGCGCGAGGTTGTGATGCGTGACAGCGCCACGCTGCACCAGTACCAGCGCAGCATCGGATTGTTCCGCAGCTTTGTCCAGGCCCTTCATCACGACATGGGGCTGTGGACGCGCGACATCGCTGTCCTGGATTCGAGTGTCCGGATGAAGGTGCAGCGCGGCGGATTCACCATCCAGGACAAGCTGGATGAACTCCACGCCTTTGCCGCCTTCATCGACGACAGCGGTGCGGCGGTGACGCGCCTTGCGCTGGCGATTGATGCCATGGCGAAGGGCGACACAGCCGGCAGGGTGTTGCCGCTCGAGAAGGCGTTCACAGAGTTCGAACGCTTCCGTCCGGCATTCGCGGAGAAGTTCCGCCAGATGATGAAGGGCGTACCCGAGATGCACAACAACCTCGTCCGCAACGGCTTCCCCGCAGGTCTTTGTGCACGGGCGGAAAACGCACTCGTCTTCGCCTCCCAGGCCAGACTCGGGACGTCGGTGATGAACACCGTCATCGGTGTCGGCTTCTACTTCTACGGCAAGACGAGCATCGGCTGCTTCTTCGACACATGGAAGAACAAGCCCCAGGCGGGAAGCCTTCTTCCCATCGATCACGAAGGGTATTACGGCTCCCTGACCATCGGCCTTTCCGTCACATTTCAGGGGGCGCCGACAACACCGCTCGGCAGCGCGCTCACACCGACGACCACCTTTGGCACGCAGGCCATGAAGGAGCGCATCAGCGGTCTCATCGCCCGGTAGCCGCCTGAGCCGGCTCCGAGCAGGGCGGATGAAACGGAGTCATCACAACGTGGAGGAGAGAACACCATGAAAACGTCCCCATTCACGAACAACAGCACGGCGGTGAAATACGCCGCAGTCATCGCGGTGACCATTCTTGTCGTCATCCTCATCTGGCTGCTTCCGCCGGGCATCATCAACACCACAAGCGGCACCATCAAGCCGCTGGAAAAATACCAGTCCACACAGATG
>CAYUYM010000172.1:0-7244 GCA_964449305.1 uncultured Chromatiales bacterium
CGTCGGCGCCGTGGGCATGCTCATCATCGCACGCATGCAGCGGGTGCATGTCCCGCATGGCGGTCCCCCTGCGGGCAGCCCCATGCGCACCGTCGCGAAGGCGCCGGGCATGGTGCTCGTTCTCGCCCTGGCGGCGTTTCTCGCCCTGGCTTATTCCACCCCCTCCACATTTCTTGCGGCCACTGCCACCGAACGGGGCATCGTGGGTTTCGGTCTGTATTTCACGGGCTACGGGCTTGCCGGCATGGTGATCCGCTTTGTCGGTGCCACCTGGGGCGACCGCTTCGGCGCCCTGCGTGTGTTGATCCCGGCATTCTTCTTTTACGGGGTCGGTCTCGCCCTCATCGCCATCAGTTCCTCCACCGTCATGCTCTTCATCGCCGGGCTCGTCACCGGCTTCTCCCACGGCATCGCCTTTCCCGCCGTCACCACGCTGGGCTACGAGCTTGCACCACGTCAGCTCGCAGGCACAACGATGGCGCTCATCACCGGCATGATGGATGCGGGACTCGCGCTCACCGCACTCAGCGCGGCGCCGATCGCCCAGTACTTCGGATACTGCGTGGTGTTCCCCCTCGCAGCCATCGCCTGTCTCGTGGCTGTGGGAATCATTGTGCGACGCATGGTCCGTCAGAAATCGTCAAACGACATCATCCCATCATAGACGCGCGACCGGAACCCGAGCGTGGCAGGAGACAGCAGCACGCGTTGCGGATGTCAGTGCACGACACTCACCCGATGCAGCGTCACCCCCAGGGCATTTCGCGCATGGATGAAGAAGCACCCGGCAGGAAGTGTGGTGGGAAGGGGAAACAGGCCCTGCTGCGCATCCGTCTGAGCGACGAGGGCGATTTCGCGGCCAAGCTCATCGTGCAGGGTGATGCGAGTTGGCAGGCCGGCTGGGTTCTCGAGTGTGAGCCATGCCCGGGTGCCGGTGGCGCCCGGATTGGGATGCACACCGAGTGAGAGGCGTTCCGCGGATGGCATTCGTGTGAAATGCACCACGGCCGCCACCTGATCCGTGCCATCGACATCCACGGCGAGGAGCCGGTAGTCGGCGTCACCCGGGGCTGCAGCATCAGTGAACACGTACCGATCAAGGCCGATGGCGGCCACCGTGCCACGGCTGCTCCACATGCCACCGCTGACGCGGCGATCAATGATGTAGCGATGGAGCGATGTCTCCCGTTCCACCGTCCAGTCCAGGAGGACGGAGGCGCCGAGATCGCGCACCGTGAAGGAACGCAGTTCGACAGGGAGTGACGAGCTGCTGTCGCCGATGGCGAAGTGGGAGAACTCCGTCACACCGGTCACCTGACGGACATATGGACCGGGCCCCCCGGCTCCGGCCGCCGACTGGAGTGGCGCCCACGTCACGCCGTCGTGCCTGGCGACGAGGCATTGGGTGCGGTCGAACGTCGCGGACTCATCCAGGCGATTCCATTGGAACCCGAGCACCGCGGTACTGCCACCGGGCTGCGCCTCGGTGATGTGCCAGGTGGCATGCACCACGTGTGTCGCCAGCGGCGCACCGCTGTCACCGCCGGACAGGACACCCGCGGAGACGCGGACGGCAAATTCATCGGCGGTGCCGGCGTTGCTCAGCGACACGGGGAGATAGGACGATGCAATGCCGACCGGGAACGTGATGGCGCCTGTCCTGCCTCCGGTGCCGATTTCCAGTTGCCGCAGTGTTCCCGATCCGTTGCAGAGGAGGTGGGATCCGGCGGAACCGCCGGTGATGAAGGCATTCCCGTTGATCTGCACATGGAAGGAATTCAGCAGCAGTCGGCCGGCCTGCAACGTCATGCCGGTGGTGATGGTCACATCACCGAGAAGGGGAATGTCCGTCCCGCTGGAGAGGCCGAGGAAGGCGAGCGTCACAGGCGGGATGCCGGTCAGAGGCGTCGCCCCCGGACCAATGATGACACTGTCCCCTGCGGAGGGGATGGCGCAGGGGCTGGACCAGTTGCCGACATCATCCCAGGTGCCGCTCACCGTTCCGCTCCAGACGAGCAATGTGGGGTCCAACGGAAACACCGACACGGTGACACCAGGGGATGTGGTGAAGCAGCCACCGGGGTTGCTCACCACCACGGTGTAGACACCGGCCTCGGTGGCGAGCCAGCTCGCCCCTCCGCCAAGCGGCTGTCCGTTCCGGCGCCATTCGTGGGAGAAACCGCCACCGGTGTTGGCCAGGAGGATCACGCTTCCGCCATCACAGAAGGATGTGGATCCCTGTGGCGTGATGGACGCCGTGGGGTGAGGCCAGACTGTGACGACCACGGGAGGCGAAGTGGCGAGGCAGCCACTGGTGTTGATGACATCGACGGTGTAGGATCCCGAGACGGTGGCGGAGTAGGTCTGCACCATCGCGCCGCTGATCGGGGCACCGTCGCGGCGCCAGACGTAGGTGAAGCCCGCCCCCGGCGTGGCCTGCAGCAGCACACCCGTCCCCTGGCATACTGTCGTCGATCCCATGGGGGTGATGGACGCCGAGGGCATGTCGTACACGGTGAGATCGGCACCGTTGTCGCTGCCCTGCACCGCGGGCTGCGTCGCGGTGACGCGGATGCGGAAGCCGGTGCCGGCGGGGGTGTTCATGGGAATGATGCAGGAGATCATGCCCGAGGTCGTCGCTGTGCAAGTTCCGATCACCACGGCTGCCGTGAAGCTGCCGGACGGATCCGACAGCTCAGCGGTGAAGACATTGCCTGTGGTGAAGATCCCTGTTGCGACATAGGTCACCATCACCTGATCCGCCGGGCAGAAACCGATGTTGGACAGTGCGCTGATGGTTATCCCGATGGGCTGGGGGGGATGAAGGAGCGAGGCGCCGCGCGCGGACGATCCCTGGAAGGCCAGGGTGAGAAGAATGGCGGTCAGGAGAATCCGGGCGGACATGCAGGCTCCAAGTGATGTGTGCGATCTACCGTGTGATGGTGAGGATGCGCGTCACTGCTGCTGCACCCTGCTCCAAACGGTAAAGATAACGACCGGCGGGCAATCCAGAAGCGGTGATGTGCACATCGTAGGTCCTGCCGGCCTCCATCTGCCCATGGAACACCACGAATTTTTCGGATCCCAGCAGGTCGTAGAGGCGGAGATCGCCGATGCCGCCTGCCGAGCTGCGGAAGGAGATAACGCCGTTGGAAGAAGCCGTCAGGGGATTGGGGGAGTTCTGAAGCAGTTCCAACGTGACGCCGGCACCGGGTGGCACGTCCACCGCTGTGGTGGATTTCGGCTTCACGGTGATCATCCCCTTCATGCCAAGGGAGACGTGCGGTGTGCAGACGTAGTACAGCGTCCCCGCCGTCCGGGGAACAAAGCTGCCACCACCAAACGGGATGGCGAAGCCGCCGTTCGATGCCGATCCGTTGGCGTCCCATGTGGCCTTCGATACTTCAACGGCATCATGCGAGCCACCCGTCTGGAAGATGAGGGAATCACCAACCTCCACATTCAGTGTGGCCGGAGAGAAGGACATCCCCGATGTGGTGATGAAATACCGTTTGGCGTGGCCGGTGGAGGAGAGAAGAAGCAGGATGGAGAAAATGGAAACGATGTATTTCATGATAACCTCTCTGGCGTGTATGAAGGATGCTGATGAAACGGGTTTGTATGTAGGTACACGGATACATCATCAGCAACAGAGACTGCTGGGGAAGCGTTCCCGGGGATCGGCCTGTTCACCCACACCGGGTGAAATACTTGCCGGGAAGCTGGCGTACCAGGTTGTTCATCTCCATGCGGAGAAGAAGCACGAGCAGGTCGGACAGGGGCTGGGCAAGCTGCGCAGCAAGATCGTCGATGTGGATGGGGGACGCACCAAGATGGTTGAACACCTGCTGCTCCTGAAGGGTGAGCTGCTGCGGTGGCACTTCGGGGCGGAGCGGTCCCGATGCTGGTGGCAGCTCGGCGAGGATGTCGTCGGCGGAACGCACCAGCATGGCGGACCCGTCGCGGATGAGGGCGTTTGTCCCGGCGGAATGGGGATTGAAGACGCTGCCAGGAATGGCGAACACATCGCGTCCCTGGTCCATGGCCAGCCGTGCCGTGATGACGGCCCCGCCCTTCACCCCCGTCTCGACGATGAGCACACCGAGGGACAGGCCGCTGATGATGCGGTTGCGGCGCGGGAAATTCACATGATCGGGTTTTGTGTTCATCGGATGCTCGGACACAAGGCAGCCTGTTTCGCCGATGTCGCGCGCGAGCCGGGTGTTCGATTCGGGATAGATGCGGTTGAGTCCGCTGCCCAGAACGGCGACCGTCGTCCCGCCCTCGGCGATGGTTGTGGCGTGGGCCACCGTGTCGATGCCCAGGGCCAGTCCGCTGACAATGGTGACGCCGGCGCGGCTGAGATCCCGGACGAAGACCTTCGCTGCATGGTCGCCGTATTCCGACGAGAACCGCGTTCCCACGACGGCGAGCGGTGTATCCTCCCTCTGGGGAAGCCTGCCTCGGATGAAGAGGAAGAGCGGGGGATCGTAGATTTCCCGGAGCATTGCGGGGAAGAGCGGATCGACACAGGTGATGAGACTGGCATGCATGGCCTCCGCGATCGCGAGGTTCGTCTCCACCGCCCGCTCCCGTGCATCGATGACCGCTGGCGTGGTCACGGCGCGGCACACCTGGCCGGCGAGGGCTGTGCTGAAACCTGGCAGACGCATCAGATCACCCCGGTGCGCATGGCGGAGATTGTCGAACGCCCCGAAGGCCTGCATCAGGGCACGCCCACGTGCCGGGCCCACGTTGGGCAGGAAGGAGTAGCGAAGAACATCCACAGCGGTCACCATGAATTCTTCTCCCGAACGATGGTCCTATGACATGCCAAGATAGGAACACAGCCCGGGGGATCCAAACGGGGTCGGCTGTGACGCAGATTCCTTTCACGCTCGCCCCTTCAGCAAAAACAATGCCGCTTCACACCATTGGGAAATCATCCCGAAATCCCTACATTGTGCCCGTACGATGACACCATCTCCATGCTCCAGACCAACAGCATCCATATCGACCCCGAAGTCCTCACCATGCGTTTCGCCTGTGATCTTTGCGCATGCCACGGGGTGTGTTGCACTGCTCCAGGTGGCAGCGGCCCTCCCATCACGGAGGATGAGGTGCCATTGCTCCATGAGGTCTGGCCTGTGGTGAAGCACCTCGTGCCGGCGGAGCATGTGGCCATCGTCGAACGGGACGGCATCGTCGATGGTGCGGGGCGGGGACTGCATGTCAACTGCCTGAACCAGCGGGCCTGTGTGTTTGTGTGCTATGAGGGAGGCATCGCCCTGTGTGCCATCGAGAAGGCGTTCCGCCAGGGGCTGGTGAGCTGGCCAAAGCCGCTGTCCTGCCACCTGTTCCCGATACGCCTGCGCAGGAAGGCTGTCATTCACTGTGAAATCGAGGAGTTCGATGAATGCTGCCACGCCCGCGAACGCGGGGAGGCGGAGAACATCCGTCTTGTGGATTTCCTTCGTGAGCCGCTGATCCGCGCATTCGGAGAGGCCCGGGTGTCGGCGCTGTTCCGCTGCTCACCTGAGGAGGCGCCATGATCCAGCAGACGATGCGCACCGGTCTCGCTCTCCAACAGAAGCTCTCACCGGCCCAGGTCCAGTTTCTCAAACTCCTCCAGCTCCCCATCATCTCCCTCGAGCAGGCCATCCGTGACGAGCTCAACGAGAACCCGCTGCTCGAAGAGGGGGAAGTCATCGAGGAGGCCCAGACTCCGTCGATGGACCAGGACAACGACATCTACGATATGGGTTCCGACGGAGACGGGGAGGCGACCACCCCGGTCGAGCGCAGGGACGTGGAGGATTTCATCGAGCAGGATATCCGGGAGCACCGCTCGGATGAATACTCCTGGGAGGAGTTTCTCGAAAACAATGAGGGAAGCCACTCCAAGAACTGGTACGACAACGAGGATGAGGACTATGAACTCCCCATGCCTTCGGCGGTCACCATGCGCGAGAGCCTGTTCGAACAGCTCGGAATGACCGGCATCACCGACGTGCAGCGCATCATCGCGGATGAGATCCTCGGCAGCCTCGACGAGGATGGCTACCTGCGGCGGGACCTGATCGAGATCGTTGCCGTGGTCAACTACGACCATCAACTCTCGGTGACGGTGGAGGATGTGGAACTCGTGCTGAAGAAGATCCAGCGGCTCGATCCACCCGGTGTGGCTGCGCGGAATCTGCAGGAGTGTCTCCTGGTCCAGCTCGAACTGCAGCCCAACACCAGCACCGCGCGCATCATCGCCCTCCGCATCCTGCGCGAGTGCTTCGAAGCCCTCACCCACATGAAGTTCGACCGCATCATGCGGACCCTGCACATCGATGAAACGATGATGCGGAAAGCCTTCGGTGTCATCACCCGGCTGAACCCCAAACCGGGCGAGGGGAACATCAGCACGGCGATGAACTATGTGGTCCCGGATATTTTTCTCCACCGCGACCGCGGTGAGTTTGTCATCGTCCTCAACGAACGGGGTGTCCCGCCTCTCCGTGTCAACTCCACGTACCGCGAGATGACGCACGACACCTCCCTGAGCAGTGACACACGCAAGTACCTCACCCGGAAATACACGGAGGCCAAGCTCTTCATCGATTCCATCGAACAGCGTCGTCGCACCGTCCTGGCAGTGATGCAGGCCATCGTCGTCCGGCAATACGACTTCATGGACAAGGGCCCGGGACATCTCAAGCCGATGATCTACAAGGACATCGCAGAGATGGTGAACGTGGACATCTCCACGATCTCCCGTGTGGCCAATGGCAAATATGTGCAGACGGAATGGGGCGTGTTTCAGCTCAAGGAGTTTTTCAGCGAGGGCATCGCCACCGCCGATGGCGACGAGGTTTCCAACAAGGAAGTGAAGAGCATCATACGGACCATCATCGAAGCCGAGGATCCAAAGGCGCCCCTGAGTGACGAGGCCATACAGAACATCCTCAACGACCGGGGCTTCCGGATCGCGCGGAGGACCGTGGCCAAGTATCGCGAGGCGCTTCAGATCCCCGTCATGCGTCTCCGCAAACGATTGTAACACACAAGGACGACAATGAACAACGATACAGCACAGCGTCCCATCATTCGTTCCACCACGGTGCTCGGCCTCATCCGTGACGGCAGGGCGGTGATGGGTGGCGACGGCCAGGTGACGCTTGGCCAGACAATCATGAAATCCCAGACACGCAAGGTGCGCAAGCTGCACCATGGCACCGTGCTCGCAGGCTTCGCCG
>CAYUYM010000173.1:0-7242 GCA_964449305.1 uncultured Chromatiales bacterium
CGCTTGTGCCGCTGTCAGTGACGCAGGCCTTCATCGGTGCTGTCATCGGCGTTGGTCTGGCGAAGGATCCGCAGACGGTGGATTTCCGCGTCTTCGGGCGCATCACCGTGGGCTGGGTGGTCGCCCCCGTCACGGCAGGCATCCTCGCATTCGTCCTGCTCTACGTGGTGCAGAATGTGTTCGAACAGAAGGTGATCGACCCGCGTCCCTACGATCTGTCCGCCTCCGTGGTGCGCTCGCTGGCGGCCGACGGAGTGGACACCGCCCCGCTGGCGGACCTCGAGGGGCGGCGCTTTGCCACCGCCCGGGAGTTCCGGAACGCCCTGAAGGAGCGGCACCGCTACACCAACCGCGACCTGGTGCTGATCTACCAGACGGCGATCGTCGACAGCTTCCATGTCGACAGCCTGAAGATCGCCGCACTCGACACGAACATCTACAACCCCGCGTTTCGCGCCACGCTCCGTTCGCTCGTCGGGAGGTCGTGGTCGCACCGGCTTGAATTCGAGTCGGACATGTTCGCAGATTCGAGCGAATGGCGCACCTGCGGCGACATGCTGCGCGACAGACAGATGATGGAACGCAAACGAAACCTTGAAGAACTGATGCGCGTGCGGCTTGTGCCGGCGCGATGATGGTTCTCTGAATACCCACTCAACCAACAGAGGTGCATTCATGAAACATGTGACACGGTCATTCATCCTGTTCGCGATGCTTGCGCTTGCGTTCCCCCTCGGAGCGCAGGCCCAGGATTCGCGCATCCCCGGCGGCAGCATGGAGGATTCGATCCGGAGCGTTGTGCGCAACGGCAAGCTCATCTTCCAGTCCGACAACAAGGACTTCCGCTGGTGGTTCGATTCGCGCATCCAGGTGGATGGGGCGATGTATTTCGAGAACAAGAATGCCATGAGCAACGGCGCAACCTTCCGGCGCCTCACCTTCGCCATGAAGGCCCAGCTCCAGCGTGACTGGGAGGCGGAAGTGGATGTGGATTTCGCCGAGCAGGTGGACACGAAGTCGCAGATCGAACTGCGTGACATGTGGTTGAAATACAGCCCGCCTGACTGGAACATGTCCTTCCAGGTGGGCCACTTCAAGGAGCCCTTCGGCCTTGAGCGCCTGAACAGCTCGCGTCTCCTCACCTTCCTCGAGCGCTCCTCGATCTCCAATGCACTCCCGCTCGGCAGGCGCATCGGCCTCCAGGCGCGCTACTGGATTCCCGACCTCGCGCAGGTCACCGCTGCGGTGATGGGCCACGAGGCCGGCACGCGCATCGACAAGGGCCAGCGCGACGAGGGCTTTTCGACCAACCTCCGGGCCTCCATCGCGCCCATCAATCGGGACGGCCATGTGATGCACATCGGCGCCGCCGGCTCCTACAAGATTCCGGATGCCACCTCCGAGCTCAAGGCCAACACCATCGAGATCAGCGCGCGCACGGAGACCTACGTGTTCAATCCGAAGTTCCTCCACACGGGCGACATCGCGGATGTGAACAACTACTGGCGCTTCGGCGGCGAATTCATGTACATCTACGGGCCGCTGTATCTCCAGACCGAGGTGATGGGCACGCAGATCAACCGCTGGTATGGCAAGCCCGCCGTGAGCCTCAAGGGCGGCTACCTGCTGGCCGCATGCATGCTCACCGGCGAGACGCGGTACTACTACTCCGATGAAGGCGAGGTGGGTCCCATTGTCGCTCCAAAGCACTCCTGGGGCGCCCTCGAGGTGGCGGCGCGCTACACCATCACGGATCTCAACGACGATGCGGCCGGCGTGCATGGCGGCAAGGCCAACCAGCTCATGCTCGGTGTGAACTACTATCCGAACATCAACTTCAAGATCCAGCTCAACTACTCGATCGTCGATCTCGACCAGTATGCCACACGCAAGGGCAACCTCTACGGCGACGACGATCACTCGTTCATCCAGATGCGTTTCCAGGCATCCCTGTAATCCTGAAGGAGCAGACATGAAAAAGGTACTTCTCTCGACACTGCCGATCGTCCTCGTCACCATCCTCCTGGCCGCCTGCGACAGGCAGGAGCCGGCGATCCCGGTGACTCCTCCGGTGAAACCCCTCGACATCACCCTCAACGAGGTGTATTCCCGTGGGGATGCCACCAATCCAGACTGGATCGAGATCTTCAATCCCAACACCACGCCCATCGACATCAGCGGCTACCGCATCTACGACAGCGGCGGCCAGAGCGGCACGAAGCCGAAGAAGCAGATCCCTGCCGGCACCACCATCCCCGCGATGGGCTTCTTCGTCATCACCGTGGACACCGCCGATGCGTCGGGCTTCGGCCTGTCGAGCGGCGGTGAAACGGTGTGGTTCGAGAACGCCACCGGCACCATCATCGACAGCGCCGCCATCCCCGCGCTCGGTGCGGACACCTCCTTCGGCCGCAAGCCCGATGGAACGGGGGCATGGCAGAAGCTCTCACCTCCAACGAAGGGCCTCTCCAACACCTCCGGCGGCGATCCGGTTGTTCCGGTCGTGCTCAACGAGACGTATTCCCGCGGCATCGCGACCGACCCGGACTGGGTGGAGATCTACAATCCCAATGCCGTGTCCATCACCCTCACCGGCTACAAGCTCTACGACACCGGCGGCAATTCCGGCACCAAGCCCAAGCTGGAGATCCCCGCCGGCTCGGTCGTCCCCGCACACGGATGGTTCGTGGTGGTGGTGGACGTGACAACGGAACCGTGGGGTTTCGGTCTGTCGAGCGGCGGTGACGAAGTCTGGCTCGAAAACGCCGGCGGTGTGGTCATCGATCACGTCGTGATCCCGGCCATGGAGATCACGCAGAGCTACGGCCGCTTCCCCGATGGCGGTGCGACGTGGAAGCTTCTCAACACCATCACCAAGGGTGCGGCGAACAAGGAATGACGCACCCGCACGCAGGCACCATCCCATGAAACACCTCATCCTCGTTGTCTCGCTTCTGCTGTGCCTGGCCACCGCCGGGTGCGGCAGGGGCGAGCCGGCGGGTCCGACAACGCCTCCAACCACCACGCTCCAGCCCATCGCGCAATACTCCCTCGCGCCACATGTCGCCGAGCCGTCGGGCATCGTCTACAATCCCGTCCACAACACCTTCCTCGTCGTGTCGGATTCGCATCCCTTCGTGTACGAGGTCGACTTTCAGGGACGGCTGCTCAGCACCATCACCACCACGTGCAGCGATCTGGAGGGCGTGGGGTTGTCGCCGCATGGTGACAGCCTCTTCGTCGCCGAGGAGCGGCTCCGGCGCATCTCCATCCACCGCATTGACGGGTCGCTGCTGGGATCCTTCCTCAAGGACGTGGCCACGCTGGCCAACAACGGCCTCGAGGGGGTGTCCGTCGGCCCTGACGGGCTGGTGTACGTCCTCAACGAGAAGGCGCCTGGGATGATCATCGTCTGCCGCCCCGACGGCACAGAGCTGCGCCGTATCACGTTGAATCTTGCCTCGGACTACTCCGACCTCATGGTGGATGCCGACCGGGGCTGCCTCTGGATCATCAGCGACGAATCCCGGAAGGTGATGAAAACCGACATGTCCGGCAACCTTCTCGCAGAGTGGAATGTCCCTTTTGCAAAGGGCGAGGGCATTTCCATTGTCCGGGACACGATGTATGTTGTGAACGATGCGGACGCAAAAATGTACGTTTTCCCATTGCCAGGATAATTCTCTCACAGTTTCAAGGAGACCTCATGAAGAAGAGTGTCACAGTAGCGGGCATGCTGCTGGCGTTGATCGTGCTCACGGCGGTGTCGATGGCACAACCGGTGCGCATCAACGAGGCGTATTCCCGCGGTGTTGCGGGCGACCTGGATTGGGTCGAGATCACCAACACCACGTCGGCTCCGGTCGACATCAGCAACTTCAAGATCTATGACAGCGGCGGCCAGGCGGGGACGAAGCCCAAAAAGCTCTTCCCGGATGGTTCCATCATTCCTGCAAAGGGCTTCCTCGCGATCGTGGTGGACACGAACCTCACCGCCGACGACAAGTCCGGCTTCGGCATTTCGAGCGGTGGTGAAACGGTGTGGCTCGAGGATGCCACCGGTGTGCTTGTCGATTCCATCGTCATTCCCGCGGTGGGGGTGGACACGTCGTGGGGCCGCGTGCCCGATGGCGCCGATGTGTGGACCAAGCTTACTCCGCGGAGCAAGGGCCTGTCAAACGTCTGGATCAAGATGAACGAGATCTACTCGCGCGGCACGGCCGGCAATCTGGACTGGATCGAGATCTACAACGCCTGGTCGGGACCGATGGACATCAGTGCCTACAAGATCTACGACAGCGGCGGTCAGGGCGGCAGCAAGCCGAAGAAGCCCTTCCCGGCCAACACGGTGATCGCATCGAAGGGGTTCTTTGTGATCGTGGTCGACACGGCCTCGTTCGATGGTGACCAGTCGGGCTTCGGACTTTCCAGCGGCGGTGAAACGGTATGGTTGGAGGATGGGACAGGTCTTGTGATCGACCAGGTCGCATTCCCGGCCATGGGTGTGGATTCCTCGTGGTCGCGTCTGCCCGATGCCTCCGGCATCTTCGTCCTTCAGCACACCACGCGCGGCGCCACAAATGGCGGCACGGTGGCGGTGGAGGGCGAGCCCGTGCCCGAGGGCTTCGCGCTCGAGCAGAATTTCCCGAACCCGTTCAATCCTTCGACCACAGTGCGCTTCACGGTCGGCGAGCCGGGCCTTGTGTCGCTGACGGTGTGCGACATGCTCGGGCGTCAGGTGGCCTCCATCGTGAACCGCGAACTTCAGGCGGGATGCTACACCATGCAGTTCCATGCGGGTCAGCTCCCCAGCGGCACCTACCTTCTTCGTCTCCAGGTGGGGGCGTCGGTGGCCATGCGTGCGATGAGCCTGATGAAATAGGCCTCCCTCTTCCGATGATTCGACATGCCCGGTTTGCCGGGCATTTTTTTTCGATGACCTGTCGGCTGGCCTGCGAACCCCCGTCGTGCACTTTGCAATTCTCCGGATTTTTCTATCTTGTAGGTCCGAATTCACCACTGTGCATCCACTTGGCCACAACAGACATTTCATGATCAAAGGACTGCTTTTCATCGGCGGCATCGTGAGCCTGGGAGTCGGGATCATCGGTCTCGTCCTGCCGCTGGTGCCGTCCACCCCGCTGTTTCTGTTGAGCGCGGTCTGCTTCGCGCGAAGCGCCCCGCGTTTTCACGCCTGGCTGCTGTCGAACCGGTGGTTCGGCGAACATCTGCGCAACTACCACGAAGGGCGGGGCATCAGCGCCCCCCACAAGGCGGCCTCCATCACCCTGCTCTGGTTGTCCATGGGCTATGCTGCTCTGGCTGCAACCGGGCATCTGTGGCTGCGGATCGCGCTGGTCGTCATTGCCGGCGGTGTCACCTGGCATCTCCTGCGCATCCCCACCTTCCGGCGGGGAGGCGAGCCGGCGACCGAATCCCAATCCTCCGCCGCCGCGGAGGACGCCTAGGCTTCTGTCGCCACCTGCGAGGCTTCATGCCCGTGATCAGGAGTGATCGCGGGCATTTTTCAGTTGTAGGCTGCGGTGACGTCGAAGGATCCCGTGTACGTCCCCGGCGCCTGATGCGGACCGACATGCAACGTGGCACCCACGGTGAAGCTCTGCTGCCCGTTGAGCAGCAGGTAGTAGGAGGGAAGCGTCTGGAAGTTGTCGACGATCATGGTCTTGTTGCTGTTTCCACGGTGGCGGACAAGGATCATCGACTGCGGCAGCATCACGGCATACGTGTAGCCGCTTTCGCCCGTGGTGAGGAAGGCCGCCGGGCTGACCGCATTCGAGGAGGCGAGGATCGCCCCGCCCGACGCCGTCCGCGTGCCCTGCGGATCCAGAGTCACGAGCCCCCCCGTGGGTGTCTTCACGATGGCGCCGAAGGACATGCCCTGCGTGTTGATGATGGTGATGCCGGTCACGATTCTGGCCTCTGATGATGCTGTCGCGACTGGGGGAGCCGTCGGAACAATCGTGCCAAAGGCGGGGAGTGTCAGAAGCGCCAGCGATATATGGAGAAGAACAAATGCTTTCATGAATACCTGGAGTTGTTGATGTGGTTTGCCGCTCCGTGATCCATCATGGTTGATGGATGTCTTCCAGAAACACATCTCATGCCAATGCGATTTGTTCGGATCATGATGGGCGTTGTTCATTACGCGAACGTGGAGTGCAGTCTCCATTTCGGAAACCGAACGCCAGCTCCGTGCTGATGCGATGATGCTGGTGAGCGCCTGCATCGGGAATATTTCCGTCGGAAAACGGGTTATAGCTGCGGCACGAGTGGGATGGCACGATGTGAAAACACTGCATCGGTCGCCCTTCATCATGCTCATCAGTGAAATTGTTGTATCTTAAACGATGGACTTTTTGAAATCACCATATCACGTTCTTGTCACTCCACTGCTGTTGCTCCTGATCGCCGTGGCACAACCGCAGGCGCGGGCCCAGCTAGGATACAAGCCGATGGAATGGAACGTGCCGGATGCCGACCCGGGGGATGCGCCACCAGTGCTGTCCTTGGACGAGAAGTACATGTTCTTCAGCTCCTCGCGCCGGACGGACGACCCGTGGCGTCAGTTTCTTCCGTATGAAAACCGGTACGACAACGACATCTTCTATCGCATGCGCGGAGGTGATGGGACCTGGTCGCGGGCGATCAACCTTGGCGACGGTGTGAACAACGGATTCGATCAGAGCGACCCCGTCGTCGCACCGAACGGATCGGTGATCTTCTACTGCTCGCTTTCCTCCAAGGACACGGTGCTCTGGGTATCCAAACTGGTGGGCACGCACTTTGTCCAGCCCCGGCCCGTGGGGGGCGACATCCAGCGCTGGTACACCGCCCGCACGGATTCGATACGCCGGCATTCGACATCCTTCATGCCCGCCATGCTGGACAGCGCCAGGCGAAGCCCGAAGTACCATCCGTCGATCGGCAGCGACAGCCTCGACAAGCTCGTGCGCCGCGAATACTTCTCGCATGCGCCTGAACTCTTCGACAGGCTTGGCATGCCGCCATCCTTCTGGCGCTACACATCGCTGCGCTCCACCATCTTTCCCGACGGGAAGAAGGTGATCTTCGCGGAGGATTTCGGTCGCACCGGTCGCTATGGCGTTGCAGGGGAGGGGGGGACCGATCTCTGGGAGGCCGACATCTCGGAGGACAACAACGAGTGGAACAACATCCGCTCCCTGGGTACGGAGGTCAACACCCCCGAGGATGAAACCGCGC
>CAYUYM010000174.1:0-7198 GCA_964449305.1 uncultured Chromatiales bacterium
GATTCCACCTGCGGGTGCACATCGGGGTCGCCGTACACTTCGGATGTCGACGCGATCAGGAAGCGTGCCTTCTTTGCCTTGGCCAACCCCAGCGCCTTGTGCGTGCCCAGCGAGCCGACCTTCAGTGTCTGGATCGGCAGCTTGAGATAGTCGATCGGCGAGGCGGGCGAGGCGAAGTGCAGGATGTAGTCGAGACCACCGGCCACGTACACGTATTCCGTCACATCGTACCGGATGAAGGTGAAGCCCTCGTTCCCGATGAGGTGGGCGATGTTGTCCATGTCCCCGGTGATGAGGTTGTCCATGCAGATGACGTCATGGCCCTCGTGGAGGAGTCGTTCACAAAGATGGGAACCGAGAAATCCGGCGCCGCCGGTGATGAGTGTGCGTGGCATGTGGGGGGATCCTGATGTGGTTGGTCGTCAAAGGGATTCGTGATCGGTCGGCAGCGCCATGCGCGCGCGCCTGTCAGGCCCGCAAATTAGTGATTCGTGCCGACAATCTCGCGGCTGCGCTCCGTGAGGTCGCGCCGAAAGCGGGCCACGAGCGTGTCCCCCGGATACAAACCCTCAAGCGTGGTGATAAGCTCGCCCTCCTTCAGGCGGTCGTCGGTGAGTTGGAAGAGCCGCACCAGCGTGATGTAGGTGCTCCCGCGCGCCTCGGGCGCCGCCTTTGCGAGCGTCTCGCGGAGCCGCGCCTCGAGCAGGGCGCTTCGTGCCCTCACCCCCGCAGTGTCCCGGATGGCGAGCATGAGCATCCCGGTGTCGAAATCCATCGCCGCTCCCGTGGGATGCAGCGTGGAAGGAAACACCCGCTCCATGGTCCGCAGCACCCGCCTGCCCGCCGCCTGGTCGTGGAGCACGACGTTGATGTCGTTGGCCAGGTTCATGTACAGGAAGCGATACGTGTTGATCATGGGCTGCGACACCTCGTCCATGCCCCGCTGCCCACGTGCCGCAGCACGGAACAGGAAGCCTGGTGCACGCGTCGGAACAGGCTCCGTCTGGAGGTTCTCAAGATGGGCCCGCATCGAGGCGATCGCCGTGGTCCGATATCCGTCAGGACGTGCCGCTGGCACCGGCAACAGCCGGTAGGTCAGCCCCTGCGTCACCAGCCAGGGGTGCAGCATCGCCATCGTGGCATCATCGATGCCGCGCGAAAAATGCAGCGGTCGCGTCCCCATGTTGCGGCGGATGATGTCCAGCAGCAGCAGATCCCTTGGCTGCAGTCCATGGAAGGTCCTGATGCTGGTGGTTGCGGGAATGGTGAGCCGCATCGTCACCGAATCCTGCTGGGCCACATCCGCGAACATCGCGGCAATCTCCGGCGACTCGGCCATCAGCGCATCAATGTCGCGGCACATCGGCACCTTGAACGTCACATGAACAATCCCGCCCTCATGGTCGAATCGGTAGTTACTCAGAAGGGTGCTCCACTGGCCCGCCTCCGTGAGATTCGCAAGCTGGTCATTCGTGAGCGTCAGCTCCACCGGGGCGGTCCCCCCGTGTCCCGGAGCCATCAGCTCCTTCAACACCGGGATCTGCTCCAGGACACCCAGGTTCACCATGCGGACATCCCGCCGTATGCCCTCAACGTACTGGAGATACCAGAGCGGATAGGCGTCGTTGTCCCCTCCCGCAAAGTAGATCGCCTCACTCTCACAGGATTGAAGAAGGTTGTAGGAGAAATCATACGGCCACAGGTTCGCGCTTCTGTCATGCGATGGGAGGTTGGCGGTGAACACAAGGACCACTGTGCCGATGCCGACCACGGCTCCAACCGGAAGCTGAACCTCCGGGCGCTTCACCACCCGCACCATTGCCTGCCCCAGGGCGGACACGCCCACCCCGATCCACAGTGCAAACACATGAAAGGATCCGACAAAAAAATAGTCGAGCTCGCGAGGCTCCCGCTCCCCGTTGTTGAAGTACACCACCAGCCCCAGACCAAGGATCAGGAACAGCGACGTGAACGCCGTCCCGGTCCGCCAATCGCGTCGGAAATGGAGCACCAGCCCGATCAATCCCAGCACAAGAGGAATCCCGAAGAGTCGGCTCGGATATCCGGATGCCGCAGGTTGCGGCGTGTCGGCCGCGAGAAGCACCGCTGGGGCGTCTGTCTCCGCCGAGGATCGCCCGACGAAATTCCAGAGGAAATACCGCAGGTACATGTGCCCGAGCTGGTATCGAAGAAAGAAGTCCAGATCCGACGAATATCCGGCATAGAGCTCCGTTCCAAGCGGACTCCACCGCCGCGGGAACAGTGCGGAATGCGTGCTGTCCACCGTCCCCGTGCCCTGGTTGTAGGTGGGGCCGGACAGAAGAGGATAGCCTTTGTACCAGTCCCGGCTGAGGTAGCCCGAAAGCCGGCCGATGTCGGTCACCGATCCTTCATTGATCGGCGGCTGGTGGTGCGCACGGACGAGGACGGTGGTGTACGTCGTGAACCCCAGCACCGCCAGAAGCACGGCGGCGAGCATGAAGCGCAACACCGGTGCGGTCGATCTGCGTGTCGCAAACAGCAGGCCGGTGAGCAGAAGCACGGCAACCGCGATCGCCCCCGTCGTTGTGGCGAGCAGCATGGGAATCCATCGCACAACTCCAGGATACATCACCACCAGGGCGGCAAGCGCGCTCATGGTGGCGATGCCTATTGCACGGATCGCCCGCTTCTCCACATCGCGGAGCATCACCATCATGACGACGAACACCACCACGAGGACAGAAAGCAGATGGACCCCCACGCTCAATCCGATCAGGTAGGATGCGAGCAGAAGCGTCCCCATGCGTGCGAACATCCCCGAATGCGTGTACCACTCGAGAACCATCCACACCACGGCGGCGATGAAACACAGCCCGATGTTGTACACCTCGGATTCCGTTCCGTTGAACCAGAATGTGTCGCTGAACGACAGGACAAGTGCCCCGGAAGCCGACGCGAGAATCATGCCGACAGCAGTCGACATCGTCGGCGGCGATGGGATCCACATCCGCAGCAGGCGCATGGTGGTGAGATACAGGAACAGCACTGTCAGCGCGCTTGCGACCACCGACAACGTCGTGATGCGAAAGGCGACATCGGAGGAGAGCGGCAGAAGGGAGAACATCCGCCCCAGAAGGACATAAAGCGGTGCCCCTGGCGGGTGCGGGTTGGACATCGTGGCCGCAACCGTGATGAACTCCCCGCTGTCCCAGAACGTCACCGTGGGTGCGGCGGTGCTGAGCAGTGCAACAAGGGAGAGGAGAAACACCACCGCGCCGCCGATGCGGCGGACTCGTGCCAACATGGCCTCGTCAAGGATTCCTGAGGTCGCTGGTTGCTGTGTCTTCATGAGGGATTGCATGGTATCCAAATGTTCAGGAGGAAATGTCGGCCATCATCGGGACTCGCCGGTGGATGTCACCCCCCTGCGCCGCCCGTGGCCTGATGCCGGTAGCGCTCGATGATGGGAAGCACCTTGTCGTCGCCCGACAGGGTCCGGTAGCGTTCAACAAAGGCGAGCGCCTTCGCATATTGCCCCGTCACATCATAGGTCCGGAGCAGCACCTGGAACACAGACGGCCCGCCTGCTGATCTCACACTGGCGGCAGGATCCGCCTCGAAGCGTGGAAGGTATTCCCGTTCGATTCCCGCCACCACGGCGTCCGCCTTGTCCCTGCGACCGGCGATGGTGTAGAGCATCGCCACATCGGGCATGACGGGCATGGTGAAGCGCGGGGTTGCATTCGGCACGGCGGTGGTGATGCGGTCGATGAGGTCGCGGACGAAGGCCGTGTCCTTCTCCATCTCCACGGCGTACAGCGCTGTCGCCATCCAGATGAACCAGTAGTTCTTGTCGTGGATTTCACGCGCGATGGCATCGAGTGTGACATCGGGACGCGCCATGCCGCGGAACAGGAAGCCCGGCTCAGGGGCCAGTGCAGGTTCGTTCCGCAACGCCTGCATGTGCCGGCGCATGGCTCCGACATCCGCCATGCCGAGGTAGCGGCGATGCGACACGGTCGGGAACGGCATCAGCCGGTAGGTGAAGCCCGTCGCGGCCAGCCAGGGCAGCAACCCGACGTATTCACGCGGCGTCTGTCCGATGGTGAAGTGGATGGGGTGTGTGGCGGCATTCTCCCGGATCAGATCCACCAGCAGGCGGTCCTGTTTCTCCAGCTCGAAACGCCCCTGCATCGTCGGCTCAAGCTGCACGGTCATGGAGATGGTGTCACGCCCGGCGATGGCTGCAAAGCCGTCGGCCAGTGACGCGGCCTGCACCATGTCACCCCAGTCCGCCCCCCGCATCGGGATGTCCACTTGCAGCCGTCCGTCGGGGACGGGCTGCGGCTGCATCGCCTCAAGCTCGGCGTCAGCGAACGAGAGCTTCACAGGCAGGGATCCGCCCGGTGTCACATCGCGCAGATGCCGTGCATACCACGCCGTCTTCAGCCAGGCGTTGCTCACCACACGCACATCACGCCGCACACCCGCCACCTGCTGGACGTACAACAGCGGGAACAGATCATTGTCACCCGTCGTGATGAGGATCGCATTCTTCGCGCAGGATTGGAGCAGGTTGCAGGCGTAGTCGAACGGCACCAGGTTGTCGCGTCGGTCGTGCGTGTCGACGTTGGCGGTGAACATCACGACCGGTCCGAGCACCCCGAGCGCCAGACTCACGGGCAGGGCTGCGGCAGCGGATTTCACGC
Source organism: uncultured Chromatiales bacterium (assembly GCA_964449305.1). Taxonomy (GTDB): domain Bacteria; phylum Bacteroidota; class Ignavibacteria; order SZUA-365; family CAYQST01; genus CAYUYM01. The sequence continues at coordinate 4,692 of CAYUYM010000174.1, forward strand.
GCGCTGCGATCCACTCGCCGGCGAGAAACACCCCGAGACCCGCCCAGAGGAAGACAATGTGAAAGGAGGCGACAAAGAAGTAATCCAGTTCGATGAGCTGGGGTTCCGCTGTGTTGAAATACACCACGAGTCCAGGACCGGTCACGAGAAAGCTCAGAAGAAACGCGGACCATGTGCGCACGTCACGGCGCGCGTGGAGAATGAGACCGATGACAGCAAGAAGAAGTGGAAGGAAGTACAGCGTGTTCGGGTATCCCCTTTCCACCGGTTGTGCGGCCTCGCCGAAGAACACCGCCGGATCGTCCTTCGTGTCCCCCGCCCTGCCGACGGTGTTCCACATGAGGTACCGGAGGTACATGTGGCCGAGTTGGTATTGAAGAAAGTACTCCATGTCCGACGAGTACTTTCGATATGCCTCCTCACTCGCCGGGTTCCATCGGCGCGGCAGAAAACTCGCGGAACCGCCATCCACGGCGTGCGTCGCGTCATTGTAATTCGCCCCCTGCAGCAGGGGGTAGTTTCCGTACAGATCCCGGTTGACATAGCCGTACAACCCGGCAAAATCCGAGGGATCATTCCCGGCCAGCACAGGCCTGTCAGCGGCACGTATCATGACGGTGACAAACGTGGAGTACCCGAGCGTCACACACAGGATCGCCAGCGCAGCCAGGCGCCAGTGCGGAGCCAGCTTTCTGTGCAGCGCCGCCACCACGATCCCGGCAAGCACCAGGATGGCGAGGACCTGTGTGACACCGCCGGCGAGAAGGCCCGGCAGCCATTTCACGATCCCCGGATACACGACAAGCAGGCCGGCCACGGTGAGCCCGATGGAGAGAAGCGCGGCCCTGGCATGCAGCACCTGTGCGTCGCGCAGCACCACAAGCGGCAGAACAAAGACGAGAACGAGTACGGCAAGCAGATGGACTCCGATGCTCAATCCCACGAGGTAGGCGACAAGCAGCAGGGATGTCCACGAAGCGAACCGACCCGATCGCGTATACCACTCGAGTGTGATCCACATTGAGGCGGACATGAACATCAGGCCGAGATTGTACATCTCAGTCTCGGTCCCGTTGGCCCAGAAGGTCTCGCTGAATGCAAGCATCAATGCACCGGATGCCGCGGCCACGAGCATGCCCACGGCCCTGCCTCCTCCCACCACCGCGCCATTCCATGCGCGGAGCAGCCGCATCATGATGAGGTGGGAGAAGAGCACCACCAGTGCACTCGCAACCACCGACAGCATCGTGACACGGAAGGCCATGTCTGCTCCGAAGGGCGACATCGAGAAGATGCGCCCGAGTAGGACGAACAGCGGTGCGCCAGGGGGATGGGGAATCCCCAGTGTCACGGCCGCCGTGATGAACTCCCCGCTGTCCCAGAAGGAGACTGTGGGTGTGGCGGTGATCGTCAGCACAACAAGGGCGGCGAAAAACACACCCGTGGCAGTGAGGCGATGGAGGCGGAGAAACAAACGTGTGTCCATGGTGTCAGTTGGTGCCGTGTTGGTCATGAAGAGGCTCCCGCCCGATCGCCCGTCTCCGACATGGCGCTACAGCGGAAGCAGATAGTGGAATCCCGCACCGAAGGCCGCAAAGGAGTCGCTCTTCCTCACCTCACGCATGCGGTCGATGTCGTCACTCAACAGGGTGTAGGAACCAAAGGCGCTGATGCGCATCCAGGCGTTGATGTCGAACACCACGCCGGCATCGATGCCGAATCCCAGCGGATTGATGATGTCCCCGCTGATGTTCCTCCTGTTGTTGAAAAGTGTCTTGCCCAGATGCAGACCGAGGTACGGCGAGACTTCCAACCACGCCGGCCATTCGTAGCGGGCGTGGACCGACACCTGCCACAGATGGCTGGAAAACCCCTCCCTGTCCTTCGGCGATGCGGAGAGCGGCGTGTAGGCGAGGTTCACTCCGGCCACGACCCGGCGAAACACTCCACGGTTCATCCGGCCCTCCGCAAAAACCGTCACCCCCGGGTTGAACACGCCCGGCGCGTAATCCCCGGTGTAGCGCGAGAACTGCCCGGCCGCACCGAGATACAGGGACACACTCTTCCGCACGATGTCGTCGTCATACTCCTCATCCATCTCCAGGCTGCCCAGGATGAGCACATCCTCGCCCGGGCCCGATGCGACGGCGACAAGGTTCACCTCCCCGGCATCCCCCTGTGGACGCGGCGCCAGATCCCAGGCGTGGATACCTGTCCATGCCCCGTCCTCCGGCGCGGCGGCCCGGATCACGGTGGTGCGCGCATCCTTCACCCTCGACTGCAACGAGACCGACAGCCCCCCGTCCACCATGCCGGCCACGGCGATGGTTGTGCGACCCACCAGGGCCGGCATCACCGGCATGACGCGCCCGTTGTTGAGAAGCGTCTGCGCCGGCGTCGCCGTGCGAAATCCTCCCGTCACAGGCAGCGTCACACATTCCCCGAACCACGTCCCCGCCTCCGGCCTTCCGGCACGCTGCAGCACGCAGACGGCCTCGTCCCCGGGC
>CAYUYM010000175.1:0-931 GCA_964449305.1 uncultured Chromatiales bacterium
GCGCAGGATCAGAACTTCACCACCACCAACACCACGGTGACGGTGATCGTGAGCCTCGATCCGGTGTTCGTCTCCCCGCCGACGCCCGGCATGCACGCGCATCTGTGCATCCCGACCAATGTGCAGTACTCTGCGGACATCCTCGCCAGCACACCCGACACCACCACCACTGTCCGCATCTCCCAGGCCGACATCCCCGTCGGTGCCTCGCTTTCGTCGCCTGTCCCCACACCGTTCGGCACGACCGCCGGCACCACGCTCACCTGGACCCCGACCAGCGCCGACTGGGGCGAACACGACATCCACTTCTGGGCGGAGGATGGCTACGGCCACACCACCTGGCATGAGTTCCACCTCATCGTCAACACGACTCCGGTCGTGACATCGGCACCGACCACCACGGTCAATGCCAACCAGCCCTACACCTACGCCATCACGGCTGTCGATCCCGATGTGAGCTTCGGTGACGATCTCGAGATCCATGGCGTGCAGATCCCGGCGTGGATGACGCTCACCACCACCGGCACAGGTACGGCCCTCCTTTCGGGCACCCCCGGTCCGGGCGATGTCGGCACGCACACCATCCAGATCGATGTGGAGGACATGCACCACCATTGCACCTCCCCTGTGTCGCAGACCTTTTTCCTCACCGTTCTTCCCTGCACGCTCGCCGTGGAGGTGACGCCCGCAACGGCGAATCCCATCTGTCCGAATTCCACCGTGACGCTCACGGCAACCGAGGGCGACAGCTGGCTCTGGAGCACGAACGAGACAACGCGTTCGATCACTGTCGGCGCCGGCACCTATTCGGTGACAGTGACAGAAGGGTCGTGCAGTGCCTCCGCCAGCTACACCGTGGTGGAGGGCGATGCTGTGGCCCCGACCGCCCTCGCCTCCAACCTGACCGTGGCACTCAACGCCTCGGGCAGTG
>CAYUYM010000175.1:1031-7167 GCA_964449305.1 uncultured Chromatiales bacterium
TCACCGTGACCGACGTCAACGGCAACAGCGCCAGCGCGAATGCCGTGGTGACGGTCAATGACGCAACCGCCCCGACCGCCCTCGCCTCCAACCTGACCGTGGCACTCAACGCCTCGGGCAGTGCCGCGATCACGGCCTCGCAGATCGATGCCGGCTCCTTCGACAACTGCGGCATCGCCACCATCAGCGTGAGCCCATCCAGCTTCACCTGCGCCAACGTGGGTCCGAACACGGTGACCCTCACCGTGACCGACGTCAACGGCAACAGCGCCAGCGCGAATGCCGTGGTGACGGTGATCGACAATTCGGCACCGACCTTCGTGTACAGCCCGATGATCACCCTCTGGCCGCCGAACCACCAGTACGAGACGGTGACGCTGGCCCAGGCCATCGCCGCCATCACCGACAACTGCAGCACCCTCCCGATCGGCTCCGCGGTGATCACCTCCGCATGGAGCGATGAGCCCGAGAATGCGAACGGCAACGGCGACGGCAACACTGTCAACGACATCGTGATCAACCCGGGCTGCCAGTCCGTCAAGCTTCGCGCCGAGCGTGCGGGTGGCGGAAACGGCCGCGTGTACACGATCAATGTCCGCGTGACGGATGCGAACAACAACACCACAAACGGTTCCTTCAAGGTCGGCGTGCAGCACAATGTCGGCTCGCCTGCCGTCGACAACGGCGCTGCAGCCGGGTACACGGTGTCCGGTCCGTGCGGCGCACCGAAGAGCATGGCCGCAACGACCCTCGTCCCCGCAGGATATGCCCTGGACCAGAACCACCCGAATCCGTTCAACCCGTCGACCACGGTGCAGTACTCGGTGGCCGATGAGGTCCATGTCCGCCTCGCCGTGTACAACGCATTCGGTGCACAGGTGGCGACACTTGTGGATGGCGTGGTCCCGGCCGGCACCCACCGCGCGCTGTTCGATGCGGGCGGTCTGACCTCCGGCACCTACGTGGTCATGCTCGAGGCCAACGGCGTGGTCCTGACGCGCACGATGAGTCTCGTCAAGTAGATCCTGCGTCCCTGCACGCACACAACGGCTGTCCCGGCAACGGGGCAGCCGTTGCTGCATGGAGGAAACTGCGCCGGCTTGACATTGCCCTGGCCGTCATCGATATTCCTCCTGAATCCCACCGTCATCGACATTTCCCGGAGGTGCATCATGCCGGAATTCCACACCATTCTTGTCCCGATCGATTTTTCGGAGCATTCCATCAATGCGTTGAAGTACTCGGTGCTTTTTGCGCAGACCTTTTCCTCCCGGCTGGTGCTGGTCTATGTGGTCGAGCCGGTCATCTATCCATCCGATCTCGGTTTCGGTCAGGTGGCGATCCCCTCCCTCGAGGCGGACATGCATGCACGCGGCGAGGAACAGCTCCGCCGGCTTGCGGAGCTCCACATCCCATCATCGGTCGACCATGTGCTTCATGTGCGCAGCGGCAAACCGTTTCACGAGATCAACGAGCTGGCCGGCGAAGTGCGAGCGGACCTCGTCATCATCGCCACGCACGGGCACAGCGGTCTGGAACAGGTGCTCTTCGGCAGCACGGCCGAGAAGGTGGTCCGCAAGGCCCCGTGCGCCGTGCTGACGCTGCGCAGCCACAAGGTGCTCGCATGATCGGTTCCACCACGCTCCGCCGCCTGCCCCGGGTGCGCAGTCTCCTGTTCATGGCATTGTCGGCCATCGCCGGAATCAGCGGCATCACCCACGCTGCACGTGCCCAGGCAGTCGACTTCGGGGATGTCGCCGTCGGCTCCTTCAAGGACAGCAGCACAACGCTCACGAACATCTATCCTGTGGCGGTGCAGGTCACATCCCTCACGATGAGGCACACGCGGGGGGATTTCACCGTCATCTCCGGGGGCGCCCCGTTCACCGTGCCTCCGGGTGGGTCGCGCACCATCGGGATCCGTTTCACCCCATCGCAGGCAGGGCTGTGCACCGACTCGCTCATCGTGGCGGGCACCTTCACGGGCAGTCCCATCAATGTCCCACTCATCGGCACGGGCTTGGCTGTGCCTGTGGAGCTGTCCGGCTTCACCGCGCACTGCTCCGCGGACGAGGTGGTCCTCACCTGGCGCACGGAATCGGAAACCGGGAATGCTGGCTTCTCGGTGATGCGCACGCTGTACCGCGCCGGCGCCATCATCGAGGATGCCCGCGTCATGGCCTTCGTCCCGGGGCGCGGCACGACGACGCTGCCCGGTGTCTATCAGCACGGTGATCCGCTTGTCGGGATGTACGGGGCCGATGCCGCTGTCTACCGTCTCCGGCAGATCGATGTGGACGGCGGGGGGAGCTGGTCGCCTGCGGTGCATGTGGAGCTGCGTGATGTGGACCGTGGACGCACACCGACGCTGCGCGTGTTCCCGAATCCCGGCGTGGGCCCCGTCACCATCACAGGCGTCGTTCCGGATGCCGCGCCATTCCATGTCCGCGTCATCGACATGCTCGGAAGGTGCTGCCACGAGCTGCTGCTTGCCCCCGCGCACGACGGTGCGTTCACTGCGCGCTTCGAGGATGCACTCTTTCCCGCCTCCGGCCTGTATGTCATCGAATGCCGTGGCGGGTCATGGGCGACGTCAGCCACCGTGCTTCACACCATCCATCGGAACTGAGAGGCAGGCCCCTCATTCGGAGAGAAGGGAATCGTAGATGTTGGCGCCATCGTTCATGTTGCCACCGCCGAACCACACGGAGGGTGTGGGGTTCACCGCGCGGAACTCGCCGATGCCCGCTCCACCATGGTCGTCCTGGCCACCTGAGACAAGGCTGAAACGCCATGAGCCATCGGGTGTCCCGATGAAGGAGAGCGGCACGGAGAACATGATCATGCCGGTCACGGCATTGCCCAGCGGATGGAGTTCATCGACGGGAATGTGAGCGGCGAGGATCCGTCCTTCCGCATCTTGGATCTGCAGGCCGCCTCCGATCACGATGAGCCGGTCGAAGGCATGTGATTCGGGCACCCGGGCCTTCGCATTCATGCCGATCGTGCGTGTGGTGCCGCGCCCCGGGGTGTTCGTCCGGATCGCGAGCGCAAGTTCCGTGAGCTGGAACCCGTATTCCGGATGCCAGCCCGGCTGCACGAGGGCCTTCATCATGATGGACACATGGAGCATCGTTGCGTCGGCGGAGATGGACATTCCGCGGATGTCGAAGATCCCGGGCTTGAACATCGGATTCAGCGGATAGCTGTACCCGCCCTCTGGCCCGGTGTCATCGCCTTCGGCATCGAGCTCCGACCACAGCAGCGTTGCCTGGGGATTGCGACGCGTCACCGTGGCACCGTCGAGCAGGGGGTGGTCGGGTGCGCGCAGCGCCCTGAGCTGGGAGACGGGTTCTGGTTGGCAGAAGTGCACGCCGGCGGCGGCCCGCGCAGCGCTGTCGCGCATCGCATCACGGACGGTGGGTTTCAATGCAACACGTCTGCCACTGCGGAGAGGGGTACTCACCATGCGGAATCCCGGGACCTCGAAATCCACACGGATCTCGTCGCCCATGCGTCCATCGAGATGCACCACCTCGGCAGCCGGTTTCCTCGGGTCGGTGAGGTCGAGCGACACCTGCACTCGGGCCGCCCCGACACGGCTGATGACACGGGCCCTGGTCAGCCCCGCCGGCATCCGTGGCGCGAGGCGCAGGACGGTGCTGGACGGGACGGAGATGCCCATGTAATCGCCAATGATGGTGCGGAGATACTCGGCGTTGCTCCAGGTCTGGCTGAAGGTGCCCGACCAGCGCGGGGGAGCTCCCGGATCACGGGCGATGGCGTCGGAGCATTCCGGAAGCGTGCCGACCGCACCCTGGGTGAGGGCCATGTCCTGCAGCGCGCGCGTGAGCACCCAGGCCGTGTCCGCCAGCCCGGCGTGGCAGAGGGTGGAGACGGCGGGCCCGGTGAGCCAGGTCCAGATCGTGCCGTTGTGGTAGGCCGCGTCCTTGGGGTAACTCTGCGGGTACTGGTGGAAGGGATGGAAGTTGCTGTCGGCCTGTGCAAGCGAGGCCACGCCATACGGGTGGACGCAGCGCGTCATCACGGCACGGAGGGAGGCAATGGTGACCGCATCGGCGAAGTGGAAGGTCCGGTTCGGATCGATGGCGAAAAGGATGTTGGGACGCATGGTGGGATCCTGGTCGCCGCCGCGTGTGAGACGGTCGACGAGCACCTGATCCGGACCGACGAAGCGTGTGAGATTGCCCCGGAGCCTTGCCGCCAGATCCCGCCAGCGGTCTGCGTGCTCCATGTCATCCATCTCCCCGGCGAAGCGCGCCGCGCATTCGAGCTGGTCGTGCCACAGGGCCTGGATGTCGATGGCCCGGTCGCCACGCGGCGACCATGGCCCCGCCGGCCCGACGGCATCCATCCACGTCTCCGCATCGCCGTGCGTCACGAACCCCGACGCATCCACATGGTGTCGGATGGTGCCCTCGGTGGCACGCACGATGGCCGGCATGATCCGCGCGAGGAAATCCCGGTCACCGCTGCGCTCAAAGTACCGCCACGCCATGATGACGAACCAGGGGGTGCCGTCCACGGTGTTGTAGATCATCTCGCCCGGAGTGACGCGGTTGGGGACACGGCCATACTCCGGCGATGTCGCGTCGCTGTTCTGGAAGCTGGCGAAGGTCAGGAGGATCTCGCGGGCCTTTTCCCACCGCCCTGTCGCCAGCAGGCCGCCCTCCATGGAGATGAAGGTGTCGCGGCCCCAGTAGTCATCGAACCAGGGCAGCCCGGCATAGAGACCCGGCCCCGATTGATCCATGATGAGTGAGGACATGGAGGCGGCGATCCAGTTCGTCACCAGTGTCGTCCGCTCGTCGTTGCACCAGAAGCCGAGGGCGGCGAGCTCGCGTTCGATCCGCTCCCGCCGCGAATCGATGAGGCGCCCCAGCTCGGCGGCGCTTCGTTCCACCGCGGGTGTTGCATCCCCGGGCCGGAAGAATTCGATCGCGAGCGTGAACGCGGCATCCGTGTTGGTGCCGGCATACATGATGGGGGTGAACACCGGAGCCCCGCTGCCATCGTGCAGCAGCACGGGATCGGGAGCCTCCCATCGCCCGGCCAGGCCGCTCGTCCATGCTGCGGTGCGCTGCGTGCTCTCGAGCGTGAACATGCCGCCCCGCAGGGCCGCCTGCCCGCGTTCGTACAGGGTGGACCACGACGGCAGGATCAGCACCTCGCCGCGGAAGTCCGTGGTCACACGGACGATGAGCAGCGTGAGCGAATCGGCGAAGCACAGCTCCTCGCGCGTGTTGAACGCGGGATAGGTGCGGACGAGGCCCGCGGGCGTCACCGTGGTGGTGGCCGTGCGTCGGTCGAGTTCGGTGGTGCCCAGGATGATGCGGTGGTCCTCGAACAGCTTCTCCTTGCGCTGCGTGATCCCGTGGAAGCCGGAACTGTTGGGCCCGTTCACCACGCCGCAGTGGAAGGCGTCACGGCCGTTGGTGAAGGCGAAGATCCGTTCGGGCGTTGCGCCGGCGACGTCGATGTGGGGGAGCTGGGCGAAGGCGGGCATGCACGCGGCGGCCGCCAGGAGGAACAGATGGCGTGGCAGTCTCATGATCGTATGGGGTGTGATGTGAATGGGGCTGCGTGCCGGGCACGCACCGTCATGCCGGGACCGGCGCATCACCCAGGCGCCGTTCGGTGACGGGATCGAAGAGGTGCACGTGGGCGGCATCAAGCTGGAGGGTGATGGACTCACCCATGCCGATCTGCACACCGGCGGCGACGCGTGCCACGATGGGGGTGCTGCCGGTGGTGCAATGGAGGTACACCTCGTTGCCGAGCAGCTCCGACACCTCGTGACGCACCGCGAGGGGCACGGGGTGCGCACAGGCCGCGGCGTCGAGATGCACGTGCTCGGGACGGATGCCCACGGCGATGCCGCGCCCACGGACCGGGGCGGCGATGCGGTGAAAGTGGTCCGGCAGGGTGAGCACAACGCCGCCACCGCTCACGGTGAGGGGGCCGTCGGTGCTTGCGATGCCGTTCAGGATGTTCATGGCGGGGTTTCCGATGAAGCCGGCGACGAAGAGATCGGCCGGGGCGTTGTAGAGCGCAAGCGGCGTGTCCACCTGGTGGATGACCCCCGCCTTCATCACGGTGATGCGGTCGCCCATCG
>CAYUYM010000176.1:0-7155 GCA_964449305.1 uncultured Chromatiales bacterium
TATGAACTGGCCTTCGCCACGGCCCTCGGCTCGGCCTTCCGCCCCGCCGCCGACAAGCGGATGCTCTTCCTCACCGATGGCGACCCCACGATTGGAAAGGGCACCACGGCGGAGCTCCTGAGCCTGATCCGCGAGAAGGATCCCTATGGCGTGCGCATCTATCCCGTCATCTTCTACAGCCCGAGCATCCAGATGCTCTACGACATCGCCGCCGCACGCGGCGGGAAGGCGACCAACGTGGAGTCCGGTGACAACCTCGTCTCCGTCATCTCCCGCCTCATGCTCGACCTTGAGGTGAGCGGCATCCACGACCCGGCTGTGCAGTACACGCTCGGCAACACCTACCAGGTGTTTCCGGAAAGCTTCCCCTCGGTGCTCGCCGCCGACAGGCTCATCACCACGGGACGCTTCATCGGGCCGATGGAAAACGCGTCGGTCACCTACACCCCCGTGGGCGGGCAGCCGACGGTTGTCACGCGCCCGGTGGATTTCACGGCCGGGGAGACGACGCTCAAGGAGGTGGGCGCCTACTGGGCCTCGAAGAAGATCGACTGGCTGATGGATCAGGTGAAGAAATACGGCGAACAGAAGGAACTCATCAACAGCATCATCAACCTGAGCATCAAGCACCAGGTGCTGACGAAGTACACCGCCTTCCTCGTGCTTGAAACGAATCCCGAGGATCCGACCGGTGTGGATGCGACGCGTGTGGTGCCCGGCGATTACGCCATCGGCGCGGCCCATCCGAATCCCTTCTCCCCCACCACCGGCATCACCATCATTCCGTTCGACCTGGGACGCCCGGCGACGGTGCGCATCACCGTGGTCGACATGCTCGGCCGCGTGGTGCGTGTCCTGCTGGATGGCATGCGTGAGGCCGGCCGGCACACCGCGCAGTGGGACGGTCGTGACGATGGTGGCGCACTCCTCGCGCCCGGCATGTACTTCGTGCGTCTCTCCGTCGGCACCTTCTCCACCACCACGCGCATCGCCCTCGTCCGCTGAGGCGCGGGCCTCCGCCCCGGGCAGAGCGGGCACCGACTCCATTCTGACCAATCATGCACACGCCGGCTCCGGATCTCCGGGCCGGCGTTCGTGCGTCATGCCACAGGCTTCCTACCCCTGCTGCTCCAGGAAGGTGAGCTGCCAGAGGTCGCGCGGGCTGTGTCGGAGAATGGTGGAGAGCGTGAGGATGCCGGAGCGGCCGATGCTGCGCTGCAGGTAGCGGAGCTCGGTGAACTTGTCCTGGACAGCCGGGTCCTGCGGGGCGGGCATGCCCAACTCCTTCAGAAGAAGGAGCCCCTTGGCGCGCACGGAGAGCTCGGTCACCAGGCGGATGTAGCACAGCATGTCGGCAACGACCTCCGGCGGAAAGCTGCTGCGGATCGAGCGCACATGGCGCCCGATGGGTGTGTCGGCCAGCGTGCCCGAGGTGATGGACCGCAGCAGCTCGGTGTCCGTCGCAAAGCCGAGGTCGAGCCAGCGGCGCAGCATCGCCTCGCTGGCGGAGAAGGACAGGATGGTGATGGCGGGCATCAGGCCAAGGACGATCACTGTGGCGAGTATTGGCGCCCCGCCGAGGGCGTTGAAGCCGGCGTGGAGGGCGACGGCGAGCACCCACCCCGGGAGCAGGTGCCACAGGCGCACACACTCCCCGCGCTCGGCGAACATTCGGGCCGTGATGGCGGCCACGGCCACCACGCCGCCGTGCATGATGCCCGTGCCAAAGCCCCGCACAATCCATGTCAGCACACCGGCGTCGGGCAGCGCCTGCAGGTAGTAGATGTTCTCGATCACACCGAAGCCCGCGCCGATGGCGAAGCCCAGAATGGCACCGTCCACCATGAAGGCGATGCGACCACTCTTGAGGAGCACGGCGAGATACAGGAACTTCATGAGCTCCTCCACCCAGGGCGCCACGGCGATGGAGTACGCGGCGAAATCGAACGGCAGACGCGGAAGCAGGGCGGAGTTGATCAGGTAGCACAGCCCCGCGGCAAGAGCCCCCGCGGCCAGGGCCCGCAGGAGCGGCGCCAGTCGAACCAGTTTGTAGCTGTCGAGAAACTGCAGCACCAGGAGAAACAGGAGGATGGGAAGCAGACCGAAGGAGGCGTGAAGCAGCATGGGGGTTCCGGGCGTTGGAGGGGGATGCGAAGCGCTCCGCGTGCATCATGGCGCTGCACGGGCAGGTGCTTCCGAGCGTCACTTGAGGAGCTTGAGACTCACCATGAACTCGTTGCCGATCTGCCTGTGCGCATCGAAGGCGAGGGCATATCCGGCGCTGAGCGTCGATTCCAGGATGGAGAAGAGGGCGATCCTGACATCCATCTGGACACCGCCGTTGTAGTACCAGGACCGCGTGGGTGCGTTGCCGGGGTCGGTCACGAGCGCGGAGCCGAACAGGGTGAGGCGTGCCCAGGTGGCGTAGAGGCTGATGACGCCAAGCTCGCGGAAGCGGATGGGCGGCAGATTCCACTCCAGCAGGGCGCGGGCGAAGTCCTGCCCGCCGAGGCTGTTGATGCCCACACCGGGGAAGCTCGGGGAAAGCCGGTAGCGCTGGGCGCTGAGGTAGTCCACCCAGTTGTTGCCGAAGCCGCCGAAGTAGTACTGCGCAAAGGGTGAGGAGCGGTCACCGAAGCAGTGGCCCGCGGAGGTGCGCAGCCAGACGCTGGAATGCCGCCATGCCGTCAGAACGCCGCCGTCGAGGTTGGCCGTGATGCGGGGATACACCCGGTCGTTCACATGGCTGGCGCTGGCGGAGATGGACCATGCGTGGCCCGCCTCGTCGTCCACCGCGCCAAGCGAGCGGCGCAGGTAGGACGTGCTGAACTCCCCGCCGACCAACGCCATGCGATCGAACGAGGCGTCGATGTTCTGATAGTCGGGCAGGCGCTCCAGATCGCCGTGGAAGGCCGCGCGCAGGGACCAGGTGGTCTTCCGCGGTGTCTCGTCCACCAGCCAGCGTGTGGTGCCCATCGACACGGACCAGCCCGCGCGGGACGTCTTGGTCGGCCCGAAGAGGTCGTAGAAGTCCGCCTTGTTCCAGGTGGCCGCCAGGGTCCACTCCCAGAAGCGCATGTCCAGGGCCGCGTGCAGCCGCTGATTGTGCGGGAGAAGCTGATTGGGTGAATACGAGAGTGAGATGTTCATGAGGCCGAGCATGAGTGGATCATGGAGGCTCAGCCGCAGTCCGTAGGAGGGGAAGTCCTTGAAGCCCTCAACCACGGGGATGATGGACGAGACGTGCTGGCTGCCGACGATGCTGTAGGCGCCGCTGTAGGTGGTGAGCGAATCGATGGGGATCTCCGCCGGCGAACCGATCTTCCAGCGCTCGAGGATGGGGTGCTTCTCGATCACCGCCTGGCCCAGGTAGGAGATGGCATTGACATCGAGGAGCGTGGTGTCGCGCAGCAGCACGGGCATGAATCCCTGCCCGGAGTAGGTGAAGGCGATGATGGAATCCCCGCCGATGGGAAGCGGGCGGAACAGGCCGGTTTCGGCGTTGGTGACGCAGTCCATCGACCCGGTGGCGAGGTCGTAGCGCCAGATGTTGGAGACGCCGGTGTGGTGGCTGGTGCCGTAGAGCCTGCGGCCGTCGGGTGAGTGCACGAAGTTGCACGGCGAGTTACCCTCGAACTCATGGAGGAGCTGCGGGCGCCACGCACCGAGCAGCAGTGTGTCGATGTCGAGACGCACGAGCTTCTGCCGGCCCGAGGCCTCAATGGTGGTACCGGTGAGGTGCCGCCCGTCGGGGGCGATGTCGATGTCGATGATGCCCTGGCTGTAGGGAAAGAGGTACACCGTCTCCCAGCGATCGTAGGGCGGCGGGATGCGCACGAGGACGGAACGGCCGTTGACATGCTGCGTGCCCCACAGCGACTTGTCGCGCTGGTTGAAGGCGAGCCCGCCGATGCGGCAGCGGAGGAGCAGGTCGTCCACCTCCCCGGTGGCCGGATCCACTGTAACGATGGAGCGCCAGTGCTGGCTGTTGTTGAGCGTGGTGAAGAGGCGGCCGGATGAATCGTCGCGTGCGAGGGAGGCGACGGAATACAGCGTGGGCGAGGGCATGCCGGCGATCTTCTCCATGCTGCCGGTGGTGATGTCGATGGACGCGATCTGCGCGAGCGCCCCTGGGCGGTTGAGGGCGCACAGCAGGCGATGCCGGGCGTGGTCGTAGGCCGGGCGGGACACCGACCCGAGCGGTGCATCGGACAGTGGCGTCATGCGGGTGACCGGGTACTGGCGGATGCGGGCGAGGTTGCTCTCCTGCCATTGGTGCTCGAAGGCGATCCAGCGCTCCCATTCCCTGTCCAGGGGCTCGCCATACACCTTCTCGAACTGCGCGGTGAAGGTGGTGCAGCTCGAATCGCTTCGGACAAACCAGTCGACCAGCCGGTCGATGCCATGCTCGAGCGCGAGCCAGCTTGTGAAGCGTGTGCCGTAGAGGTAGGAGTTGACCCCCACCTGGAAATCGACCGTGGTGCCCTCGGACTCCAGCCCCACGGGGCGATAGAAGTACGCCGAGTCCCGCACCATGGCACGGAACACCATCTCGTCGTAGCCACCGAGGGCACGTCCCATGCCGCCGGAGGTCCACGTCTCCATGAACACGGCGAAGCCCTCGTGGTACCAGCGTGGTGCATAGCGGCGGGGCGATGTGAGCCAGGAATAGAGCATGGAGAGCGGCTGCACGGCTGTCGGCACCACCTTGCCCTGGAACAGCGAGCGGAAGAAGCGGTCGCGGCCGTTCGTCTTGTCGCAGGTGACAAGGTGCGTGGTCTCGTGGTTCATGAGCCAGTTCATGCGCTCATTGGCTGGCATGGCGTCGTAGTTGTAGTCGAACGGCTCGATGGCGACGATGATGGAATTGCGCGGGATGTTGTTCGCCCCCGCGTAGCCCCAGTCACCGAAGTCGTGGAAGAGCATGGACGTGCGTTCCTCGGGGTGGAAATCAAAAAGGCGCCCATACCAGCGCAGTGTGTTCTCGTAGCAGCTCGCCATGTGGGGCACGAGGTAGAACTGCGCCGGATCGACGTAGACGATGTGCTGATGCGGTGTTTCCAAGGAGGGCAGGGAGATCTGGGCCGTCGCCGGCGTGGCGAGTGCGAGCAGGAGGGCAAGCGTGGAAAGGGCATGGTTTCTGACGCACCCCGTTGCGCAGGATTGATCGGTGGCTGCCATGGGACCTCGTTGTGCTGGTGATACTGCGTGGCTCGGCACGCGCCTGAAATATACATGGCGGCAACGTCAATGGACACAAAAAACGGTCGGCATCACCATGCCGACCGTCGTCGCCTTCCCTGCTGCCGCGGTGCAGGAACCGCCCACCCCGTCTACAGCGCCCCAAGCTGGGTGGCGTTGGTCACCGTCTGTCCGAGGGCGCCTGTGCCGAGGATGCTGCTGCCGATGGCGCTCTGGGAACTCGCCACGTATCCCATGGCCCCGGAACCGAAGGTCCAGCTGCCGATCACCTGCTGGTTGGCCCCCATGGACGGAATGCTGTAGCAGCATTGCAGTTCCTGCGACCCGCTGATGAGTTCGTCCTTCGACAGGATGCGTGTGCCATTCGATGTGGAGAGCAGGATGCCGAGTCCCGATTCACTGCTGAAGAAGACGGAGTTGAGACCGTTCCTCACCAGGGTGTTGTGCAGATCCGGGATGCCGATCATGGTGTTCTGAAACTTCTCGGAGAACTTCACCCGGAAGTTCTCGAAATCGTTGAGGACGCGCTCCACCTCGAAGCCGTCGGCCAGCGTGTCCTCATCGCGAAAGCGGGTCAGCATGATCAGTGTCGTGTCCAGCACGGGGCCGTTGAATGCGATGAACTCCGCATAGCTCCGGAAGTCGCGGATCTTCTGATCCACGGAGAGCCCGCGCTTCTCCACCTT
The DNA here is from genome assembly GCA_964449305.1 of uncultured Chromatiales bacterium. Classification (GTDB taxonomy): domain Bacteria; phylum Bacteroidota; class Ignavibacteria; order SZUA-365; family CAYQST01; genus CAYUYM01. The sequence continues at coordinate 5,889 of CAYUYM010000176.1, forward strand.
GAGCTGCACCCGTGCCACCACAGCGGTCAGCTCGTCTCCCCAGGCGGTGAGGTCCGACGACACGCGCTGGGCGAACACCTTCAGAAGACGCAGCTGGTCGATCGCGGCCGTGAGTGCGTTGCGGTCGGAGAGGATGGCATTGCGCAGGCGGATGTCGCGCTCGCTCATCTGCGTGGCCCCGTATTTCTTCACGGGACCGATGGTGCCCTGTGTCACCTCCGTGGATCCCGGGCCCACGTACCAGACGACAGAGACGATAATGACCAGCACGGCGATGGCCGCAGCAAAACCGATGTACTGCCGGTGCCTGGAGGAGGGGGTGAATTGTGGTTGCATGGCGGTGCTCCTGTTTCGGACCAGGTCCGTGGTCCGTGCCGTGGGGTCAATACAAACCGAGCTGTTCCTTCGAAAGCAGGCCGAGGAGGTTCTCCGTGTTGCAGATGCTCCCCACCACGTTCTCCTGATTGGGGGCGAAGCCGATCACCGGACCGTTCAGGATGTAGATCGATTCCACCACATCCACCCAGCCCAGCGGATTCAGTCCGCCGAGATCTGTCCGGTTGCTGACCACGTATTGCAGGGCATCCTGGCTTGTGAGGAAGATGGATTTCAGCTCCATCAGGCCCTGGGGGGTGAACACCACGCCGAGTTTCGCATCGGCAGCGAGCTGCTCCTTCGCTCCCACGGGCTTCCCTGCCGCATCGGTGCCATGCCGGAAGCCGAGGCTGGACCGGGGATTGCTGCAGATGCCGCTGATGCCGTTGGAGACGAGGATGTTGTGCAGCTCCGGCGCGGCCTCCATGGCCAGGCGGAGCTTCTCTGCAAAGCGCACGCGGAAGTTTTCGAAGTCGCTGAACACCTGATCGATCTCAGCGCTGCGGCCTGCGGTGTCCAGCACCGCGATGCGGCCGAGCGTGACAAGCATCCTGTCGATCACCCCGATGTTTGCGGTGATGAAATCGGCATGCGCGCCAAACTCCTCGCTCTTCGCCTTCACGGTGAGGCCGCCCTTCAGCGTGCGGGCCTGTTCCGCGGCGGAGAGTGCGGCGACGTCCGTCTCCCACAGCGCAAGATCATGGTTCACTGCGGCAGCAAAGGCCTTCAGCACCATCAGCGATTCGAGATACCGCCGGAGGGCCACGGAGTCCTTCAGAAACGCATTGCGCAGCCTGATGCTCTGCCCGGTCATCTGTGTGGACTGGTATTTTTCCACCGGCTTGATGGTGCCGCTTGTGGTGTTGATGATGCCCGGCGGAAGCAGCCAGAT
>CAYUYM010000177.1:0-7117 GCA_964449305.1 uncultured Chromatiales bacterium
AACCGGGATGCAGCAGCGGCCGGGGATGTCGATGTTGATGAAGAGTTTCACGAAGCGTGAGATCTCGTCCTTCAACTCGGGAATGCCCTCGATGCTGGGATAGACCGATGCACACCCGTTGCGGAGCGCATCGATCTCTGCTTCGATGCCGATCTCGTTGGCGGGCAGGCCGGGGACGCCCATCTCCATGCGGATGTACTTCTTGGACGCCGCCCGTTCGATGCTGTTGATCAACGAGCGGATTTCACGAATCGATGCCCTGCCGACGTCGGCGAGGCGGGATTCACGCACCTTTTCATCGACAATGGCGGCATCAATTGGAGTGTGTTTCATGCGTTTTCACCTGGTAGTGATTGCGATTCTGACTGTGTGTATGAGAAGGCTCTCGTACCCGATGTGAGGATGATGATGAACATGCCAATGTTCACGCAGCCGCGGGAACCGCGGAGGACGCGTGAAACTGGCGAAAGCTACGCATTTCCCGGTCAATGAAAAAACCATGATGCGGCCACGGATGGTGCGCGGGGACCACTGTGGGCGCGTGCCTGACAGGTGCGGTGCCCGCCTCAGTGCCCGCCCTCAGCCCCGTGCCGGGCCGATGAGATCGGCGACGATCCTGGCCGATGACAGCACACCCGGGAGCCCCGCCCCGGGATGCGTGCCCGCCCCGGCCAGGTAGAGATTCGGGATGTCCTCGCTGCGGTTGTGCGGCCGGAACCAGGCCGACTGCGTGAGCACCGGCTCGAAGGCGAACGCGGCCCCAAGGTGGCTGTTGAGCCGGGTGGCGAAGTCATCCGGCGTGATGAAATGCATGGTGGATATGTTCGCACGGAGATCCGGAAGATGGCGCCCCTCGAGGAAGGCAAGGATGCGGTCGCGATACACGGGCCCCATCGTGCTCCAGTCGATCCCCGATCCGTTGTGCGGGACGGGGGCGAGGACGTAGAACCCGTCGCATCCCTCCGGCGCAAGGGAGGAGTCGGTCTTGGTGGGTCGGTGGAGATAGAGCGAGAAGTCGTCGGCCAACACCTTGCGGGAAAAGATGTCGTCGAGCAGCCCGCGGTACCGTGGCCCGAGGATGATGGTGTGATGCGCGATGTCGGGATAACGGCGTCGCGTCCCGAAATGGATGACGAAGAGCGACATGGAATGGCGCATGCGCCGAAACCGGGCGTCGCTGTTCCTGCTGCGGTGGCGGGCATCAATGAGGGACATGTACGTGGTCGCGACATCCCCGTTCGAGACCACGATGTCGGCGTCCAACCGGGTTCCGTCGGCAAGCACCGCGCCCGTTGCGCGTCCGTTCTCCACGGGGATGGCGGTCACCTCGGCGTTGAGGCGCAGCGTGCCCCCCTGCTCGCGGAACAGTCGTGTCATGGCCGCCACCACGGCTCCCGTGCCTCCCATCGCGTAGTGCACACCCCATTCGCGCTCCAGGTAGTGGATCATCGAGTAGATGGATGAAGTGTGGAAGGGATTGCCACCGACCAGCAGAGGGTGGAAGGTGAAGACCATGCGCAGCCGCTCATCCTTGATGAAGCGCGACACATAGGAATACACGCTGCGATGGGCACCAAGCCGCACCAGATCGGGCGCCACCGCCATCATGCTGCCAAAGGTGAGGAAGGGCTTGTCCGCAAGGCCGACGAAGCCCTTCATGAAGATCGGCTTCGTGCGCTTCATGAACTCCCGGTAGCCGGTGATGTCGCTCGGCCGAAAACGCATGATGTTGTCCTCGATGAAATGCTGGTCGCCATTGTACTCGAAGACGCTCCCATCATCGAACTGGATGCGGTAGAACGGATCGATGGGAACGATGGTGACGTAGTCCTGCGCCTTCCTCCCGAACATGTCGAAGAGCTCGGTGATCAGCCAGGGCGCCGTGATCACCGTGGGGCCCGCATCGAAGGTGAACCCGTCCTGCTGAAAGACATAGGCCCGCCCGCCAGGCTTGTCGAGTTTTTCCACGATGGTCACCTCATGCCCCGCGGCTGTCAGACGCAATGCCGCTGCGAGCCCCGCAAATCCTGATCCGATGACGATGATGCGCGCCATGCCCTGCTCCTTGTGCTTGTCCGAGGTCAAGGTACGAATTGCCGCTTTCTCATGGCAACGCCTTCATCCTGATTTCGAAAAGCCCTATTTTTCGCACTGCATCTTTCATCATCATCACAGCACCCTGCCATGCGACCATACCGCCCACTTCTCCTGCTCATCACCTGCATCGTTCTCCTGCCTTTCGTCACCTTCTCGCAGCTCAAGAAAAACGTGGAGAACGCCCAGCCGCTTCCCGCCTTCAATCCCGCCGACCGCCTTCCTGGCAACCCGCTCAACTTCTTCATCATCGGTGATTGGGGCACGGGTGGCAAGCTTCCCAGGCTTGTGGGCAGTGCCATGGGAGAAAAGTACAAGGTGGATGGCGCCATCGCCGTGCTGAATGTGGGGGACAACTTCTATCCCTCCGGCGTGGAGAGCGTGACCGATCCACAATGGACATCGAAATTCGAGGAGGTGTACCCGGCATCCCTTCTCCCCATCCCCTTCTATTCCACACTGGGCAACCATGACTGGATCAAGAACGAACAGGCGCAGGTGGATTACACCGGCCGGAAACTCGCCGATGGTTCGATCACACGGTGGAAGATGCCCGATTACTATTGGACCACGACGCACACCTCGCAGGACGGCTTCACGCTGCGGCTCATCATGATCGACACGCAGATCCTCACATCCGGCACCCCCTCACGCCGCAAGGCCCACATGGACTGGCTCGACTCCGTGCTCGCCCTCCCGGGTGCGGATTGGAAGGTGGTGGTGGGGCACATCCCGCCCTACGCCAACGGCATGCACGGCAACTCCGCGGGCATGATCAGGAATGTGAAGCCGCTGTTCGAGAAGCACCACGTGGATGCCTACATCTCCGGGCATGAGCATGACGTCCAGGTGATGAAACCGGTCAACGGCGTCAACTACATCATCGTCGGCAACGGCAGCAGCATCCGCGACACACGCTGGGGCGACAACACGCTTGCAGCCATGTCGGAGCTGGGGTTTGGCTGGGTCCAGTTCGGGAGGAACGAGATGCTCCTCCAGATCGTCAACCACGCGAACACCGTCATCTGGGCGACACGCCTGAAAAAGAACACCCACTGACCGCGGCCAGACGCGGCCCCCTGCATCGTGTGCGGCCGCCTGTCCCCCTCCCTCCCATCGATCACCTCCAAACCCCGCCATCCATGCGCCACACATCCCTCATCCTTCTCCTTCTCCTCGCGATCCCCGCGCTCGCCATCATGTCCTGTGGCAAATCGGCCAAACCCGGGGCCAGGACCATCGGCGTGACACTCAAGAACCGATCGCATCTCTTCTACAAGGGCCTCGAGGCGGGTCTCACGGAACAGGCGGCGAAGGAGGGCTTTGAGCTGGTGATCACCTCAGCCGACGAGGATCTGGGGAAGCAGATCGGGCAGATCGAGGACTTCATCTCGCGCAGGGTTGATGCGATCGTCATCTGCCCCGCGGATTCCAGGGGCATCAGCGTGGGGGTGGAGAAGGCGCGCGCCGCGGGCATCCCCGTGTTCACGGCCGACATCGCCGCCGAGAACGCGGAGGTCGTCTCCCACATCGCCTCCGACAATGTTGCCGGCGGGCGGCTGGCGGGCGAGCACATGGCGAAGCTCCTCGGAGGCAGGGGGAGAATCGCGATCATCAATGAACCGACTGTCACCTCCGTGCTGGACCGTGTGAAGGGTTTTCGTGAGGCGCTGGCGGCCTTTCCAGACATGACCATCGTGGCCGATGTCAACGGCCAGGGCAAGCTCGACAAGGCCCAGCCGGCGGCGGAGGACGTGCTCCAGGGGCATCCCGATCTCAACGGCGTGTTCGGCATCAACGACGACTCGGCGCTGGGCGCACTCGCGGCGGCGGAGCAGCTCAACCGGAGGGATCTCGTGATCATCGGCTACGATGCCACCCCGCCGGCCATGGATGCCATCCGTCGCGGCACACCACTCAAGGCCGATGTGACGCAGGATCCGACGAAGATCGGCTCCATGACCATCGAGACCATCCGCGATCATCTCGCCGGCAAACCCGTCCCGAAACTCATTCCGGTCGCCGTGAGCATCGTCGAGAAATGAGCCCCGAGTTGCCGCACCTGCGTGCGCATCCCCACCGGGCCTGATCCATGCTCCTCCGCCTCACCCACATCACCAAGACCTTCCCCGGCGCCATCGCCCTCGACGATGTCGATCTCGAGGTCGCTGCCGGAGAGATCCACTGCCTCGTCGGCGAGAACGGCGCGGGCAAGTCCACCCTGATGAACATCCTCGCGGGGGTGGTGCAGAGCGACGCGGGCACGATCGAGTTCGACGGCCGGTCCTGCAGCATCGCCTCGCCATCCGACGCGTTCTCCCTCGGCATCGGCATGATCCATCAGGACTTCAAGCTCGTCCCGGAGATGACGGCCGCGGAGAACATCCTCCTCGGCCGCGAGCCCCACAGCAGGCGGACGCGCATCATCGACCGCGGGGCCATGCGGCGCAGCGCCGTGGCGATCCTCGCAGACCTGGGCGAGGACATCGATCCCGACACACCCGTGCGCGAACTCGGCTCGGCCCGGCGGCAGATCATCGAGATCGCCAAGGCCCTCTCGCGCGACGTGCGCCTGCTCATCCTCGACGAACCCACGGCAGCCCTCACCGACCGGGAGACGGAGAACCTGTTCGTGATGCTGCGCAGGCTCAGATCCCGTGGTGCCGCGATCATCTACATCTCGCACCGGTTGGGCGAGATCTTCGAGATCGGCGACCGCGTCACCGTGATGCGTGACGGCCGGCGTGTGGACACCTGCGACGTGGCGGGTGTGGACACGGCCGCCCTCATCCGCATGATGGTGGGCCGTGAACTGGTGGACGTCCACCCGAAGCAGCCCGTCCCGATCGGTGACACGCTGCTCGAGGTGCGGAACGTATGCAGTGCGGTGCTCAGGGATGTCAGCTTCACCCTTCGTCGCGGAGAGGTGCTCGGTGTGGCGGGGCTCATCGGCTCCGGCAAGATTGAACTGAGCCGCCTGCTCTTCGGAGCCGACCGGATGGAGGCGGGCGAGGTGCTGCTCGACGGGCGGCGCTTCAGCCCTGCATCGCCGCACGACGCCATCGCCGACGGCGTGGCCCTGTTGACGGAGGATCGCAACCATCTCGGGCTCATGCAGAACATGACCATCCGCGAAAACATCTCGCTGTCCAGCCTCGACACGCTTCTCCGCGGGCCGTTCATCGACCGCGGCGCCGAGCGGCGCACGGCAGCCGGCCTTGCCGACCAGCTCCGGCTCAAGCCGCGCGACACCGGACAGCCGGTGGGCGCGCTCTCGGGAGGCAACCGGCAGAAGGTGATCCTCGCCCGCTGGCTCGCGACACAGGCGCGGCTCTACATCTTCAACGAACCGACCGCAGGCATCGACGTGGGGGCGAAGTACGAGATCTACATGCTCATGAACCGCCTCGCAGGCGAGGGGCTGGGCATCATCTGCTTCTCATCAGACCTCCCGGAACTGCTCGGCATCAGTGACCGCATTGCGGTGATGTGCGACGGGCACATCGCCGGCATCCTGGACCGCGAGTCGGCCACACAGGAGGCCATCATGCACCTCGCCACGCCGTAGATGATGGTGATCACGACACATGGATGCCCCCGCCCATGAATCGCATCCCGAAGCACTCTGACAACTCGATACACCGATACACGGACACACTGCCTGATGCTCACCGATAAAAAAACACTCATCACAACGCTGACCACCTACGGGGTGCTCCTCGCCTTCATCGTGGAGCTCGCAGTGTTCGCGATTCTCTCGCCATCCTTCCTCACGATGGACAACCTGCTCAACGTCACACTTCAGGCATCCATCAATGCCATCATCGCGGTGGGCATGACCTTCGTGATTCTCACCGCGGGCATCGATCTGTCCGTCGGCTCCGTGGTGGCCCTGACAGGCATCGTGGTGACGAGCGTGGTGAAGCTCCCCCTGCCGCCGCCTGCAGCGATCGCGCTCGCGATCGTCGCGGGGCTCGCCTTTGGTGCGGCCTCGGGCTTCTTCACGGGCGTGTTCGTTTCGCGCTTCCGCATCACGCCCTTCATCGTCACGCTCGCCTTCATGACCGTGTGGCGCGGCATCGCCTTCGTCACCACCGACGGCAGCCCCGTCTGGGGCCTGCCCGAGGAGTTCACCCTCCTCGGTGGCGGTCGCATCCTCGGCATCCCCGTGCCCACGCTCATCATGGTGGCGGTCTACGCCCTCGCCTGGACGGTGCTGACCCGCATGCGCTTCGGACGCCATGTCTACGCTGTCGGCGGCAATCCCGAGGCGGCGCGCCTTGCCGGCATCCGCACGGGCCGCGTGCTCACCAACGTCTATGTCATCAGCGGACTGCTCGCGGCCCTCTCCGGCATCCTCCTCGCATCGCGCATGAACTCGGGCCAGCCGAATGCCGGCCAGATGTATGAGCTCGACGCCATCGCCGCCGTCGTCGTGGGCGGGACATCGCTCCAGGGCGGTCGTGGCGCCATCATCGGCACCCTCATCGGCGCCCTGCTCATCGCCGTGCTGCGCAACGGCCTCAATCTCATGAACGTGAGTTCCTACATCCAGCAGGTCATCGTCGGTGTGGTCATCCTCGCGGCCACACTCGGCGAGCGCAGATAGTCCGCACCCTTCATCCGGTCCCCCGCCCGGGCTCACCACCGAGCGCCGAGGCCGTGTCATTTCCACGCCTATCCCTCCCTTCATCACCATGAAGCACATCATCATCTCCCTGCTGCTCCTCGCCGCCACGGCGCAGGCACAGACCGCTGTCGACCGCCTCACAGGCGCGCTCGATTCCCTCGGGTCCTTCACCCTCACATCCTGGCGCATGAGCCCCGACCTGAAGACGACGCGGCTCACAGGGGATCCCTCGCAGCCGGGATACGACGAGACCGGCTGGCGTGGCATCCAGCTCCGCGAGCGGCTCACCGGCGATTCGGTGTGGATGCGCACCACCTTTGTCATGCCGGAACACATCCTCGGCGGGCACGTCGCAGGCCGCGTCGATGGCGTTGGCCGGGCTGGCGAGGAAGG
>CAYUYM010000178.1:0-7111 GCA_964449305.1 uncultured Chromatiales bacterium
AACAGGAGCTGATTCGGTGTGGCCTGGGGGTTGCCGCCCGGTCCACCGTTGTAGATGGCGTAGAGGGCATCGAGGATGCACAGCCGCTGCTTCGAGGTGATGACGGAGCTGGCCATGATGTCCAGGACGGCCACCTTGTCGCAGTGGATTCCAAGGGTGCCGCCCGGGTCACAGGTTCCCATGTGGTTCTTGAAGGCGAGGGTGAGGTTGAGCGCGTTGCTGCACGAGTGGTCCTTGCAGACCGGCATGTTGATGAGGTAATCGGCCTCATGGAGGGTTCTGCTGTAGGGGCGGTCCTTTCCGTTGCAGCGGATGGTGTAGCCGAGGTTGGGGAAGGAGGCGTCGTAGACCAGGTTGACCGGCTGACCGAAGTAGGCTGTGGAGTAGCCCACGGAGCTGAAGCTGTGGCGCTCGTAGAAGCTGATGTTCGCTGCCGGGAAGCCGCCGAGCATCTGCACGAGGCGGGTGATGACGGCCTTGGCGAGTTCCTTGCGCGTGGGCACGGTGGAGTTGAGAAAGTTCGGTTTGAGGGCGATCTTCTTCGCCGTCGTGAGGCCGGGAAAGAGGGATGCCAGAGCGTCGGCGGGTGAGGAGCGGATGCCGGTGAATTCCATGATGCCCTCGTCGAACATCGCCTGCACCACGGCGGCATTGACATTGTTGAAGCCCAGGACGGCACCCGGGTGTTCCACGACGACGATGCGCCCGGGGTTGGGGAAGAGCCAGGGCTGGGCAGGGGCGGATGCGTCGGCAGGCTCCTGGCCGGCGAGGACGGATGCAGCGGGAGTGAGGGATGCCAGGCCGGCAAGAGCCGTACCCGATTTGATGAAGGAGCGTCTGGAGAAGGAGTGTGCCATGCCGGCTCCGGCGGTGAGAGGATGATCGAATATACGAAACGGGCGCGTCATGCGAGGGAGGCAGGAGCCGGGCCAGACCTTAAGGTCTTCTAAGAAAGATCTAAGAAGACCTTAAGGTCTTGCTTGGTTACAACTATATCGCCTCCATCCACCTCCCTGCCTAGTACCGGTCAAGCTTGAAGCTCTCTCCCAGATAGATCTTCCGTGCCTCCGCGTCGTTCGCGAGATTCTCCGAGGTGTCCTCCATCAAAATCGATCCGTCAAACAGGAGATAGGCCCTGTCCACGATCGACAGTGTCTCGTGCACGTTGTGATCGGTGATGAGCACCCCGATGTTCCGCTCCTTCAATCCGGTCACGATGCGCATGATGTCCTCCACTGCGATCGGATCCACGCCGGCAAAGGGCTCGTCGAGCAGGATGAACTTCGGGTTCGTCGTCAGCGCCCGCGCGATCTCGCAACGCCGCCGCTCTCCGCCCGACAGCATGTATCCCCTGCTCTTCCTGATGTGCTCAATGTTGAAATCCGCCAGCAGTCGCTCCGCCCGCTCCCGCCGCTCCGCCCGGCTGATTCCAAGCGTCTCCAGAATCGCGAGCAGATTGTCCTCCACCGTCAACTGCCGGAACACCGAGGCCTCCTGCGGCAGATACCCGATGCCCAGCCGCGAACGCTTGTACATCGGCTGTGCCGTGATGTCCGTGTCGTCGAACCAGACCCGCCCCTCGTTCGGCTTGATCATGCCCGTGATCATGTAGAAGGTCGTCGTCTTCCCCGCGCCGTTCGGCCCCAGAAGCCCGACAATCTCCCCCTGGCGCACCGCCACGCTCGCGCCCTTCACCACCACACGCTTGCGGTAACGCTTGACGAGTTTCTCGGATCGGAGGATGTGACGTTCCTGTTCCATGCGGGGCTCCGTGTCAGATGCGGAAAAGCGCACGCGCGTTGCGCGTTGTGATGTCGGCAATGTGGTCAACCGTCTGCTCACGGGCAAACGCCATGCGCTCCACGATCAGCGGGATGCGTGCCGGCGTGTTGCGCGTGCCCCGGTGCGGGACGGGCGTCATGAACGGCGCATCCGTCTCAACCAGCAGACGATCGTCGGGCACCACCCGCAGCACCTCGTCAAGCGTGCTCTTCTTGTAGGTGATGTTCCCCGTGAACGAGATGTGGAATCCAACGTCGAGCACCTGCCGGGCGTACTCCGCTGTCGAGCTGAAACAGTGGAACTGCCCGCGCAGCCTCCCGTCCTGGTGCTCACGCACGATCGCAAGCAGATCCTCGTCGCTCTCCCGGTTGTGGATGATCACCGGCAGATCGTGCTCCTGCGCCATCGCCAACTGCACACGCAACGCCTCCCACTGCTGCGGCCGGGGACACCGGTCCCAGTAATAGTCCAATCCGATCTCGCCGACCGCCACACACCGCGGATGCAGAAGATGCCGCCGGATCACCTCGGGCCAGTCGCCCGGCACATCCGCGGCATCCTGCGGGTGGATGCCCGCGGCAAACCACACCGGGGGATGGTGATGCGCGATGGCGACGGATTTCTTCAGGTTCTCCAGGTCCGTGGAGGGGATGATCATCTGCGTCACGCCGCAGGCCAGCGCCTCTTCGATCACCCGGTCCAGATCAGCATCGAAATCCGGCCAGTACAGATGGCAGTGCGTGTCGATCATGGTGGCAGTCGGTGGGGTGGTGCCGGGAGTTGGTTGCGAGCTCATGCGTCGAACAGACCGAGTTGCGCGCCGCCTGCATCATCGCTGCGCGTGAATTCCATGGCGGCGTAGGTGACGGCGGATTCACGCTCCTCCTCGTGCCATTGTCGGTAGGCGAGCAGCCGGCCCTCCCTTGGTCGTGCCACATCGAGGAAGGTCGAGATGCAGGTGTATCCGTCGATGTTCGTCGGATTGTCGCCCTCCTTCACCAGGGCATGAAAGGCACCGAAATCCACCCGCGTCAGTGCATCGAAATGCTCATGGTCGGATGCGCGCACTGCGTCCAGCCGGTCTGCAGCGGGCTCGCTGTCCCCGAACTTCAGCCCGATGTGCGACCAGTCCACGCTCATCACAAAGCACACCCGCCGGTCCAGCTCGGCAAGCGTCTGCTGCATCGCCTCGATGAACATCTGATAGCGCGGGAGCTTCTGCGGCGTCATGTCCTCGTCGAACAGGAATTCGAGCGAACCGCACAGCACGGGTACGATCTTCACACGGTCATTGCCGAACAGATGCTGCACACAGAGGGCCTGGAACTCGATGGAGTGTTCGAACATGTGCGGTGTGTCGTCCGTGGTGAAGGCGTTTCCGGCATTCTCCCGGAGCCGGCCCACAAACTCCGTGTCCGTGCGCAGCGTGCCCAGCGGCGAGGCGAAGTCCTTTTCCGTCATGATGAAGATGTCGTCATGGTCGTGGTGCGCGGTTCCAAGGATGATGCAGGTGTCGATGTCCGCTCCACGCAGCCGCTCATATCCTGCGGCATACACTTCGCCACCGATCCGCATGTCGATGTGCGGGATGATGAGTCCCAGCGGTGCGGGCGTCACCGCCTCGCCCACCCGGGGCAGAATCGTTTCGAGGAAGGCGCGCAGCTCCTCCGGATCCTCGGGATAGGACAGGCCCGCGTTGCTCGCCTGCATCTCCGTGGCGGCGCGGAAGGCCTCGTTCCTGCCGGCGATGAAGGCCTCGCTGCGCTCGTTTGCGAGCAAGTACAGTGAGTCAAGGTGACCGACAATGGTCAGGATGTTCGTGGGATCCACCTGGGTTCCAGTGTGCCTGTGGATTTCCGCCGTGAGTTCATTGACGCTCTGTGTGCCGTTGAAGAAGCTGAGCAGGGCGAGCGCCTCCGGTGGCAGGGCCACCATCCCGCTGCTGTATCCCGAAGCGTCGCGCAGCAAAACCAGTCGCTGCCCCTCCTCTTCGTAGGGGATGAGCTCGATGGTGTCGCGGATGGCCGGTATGGGGAGATCGGGGGATTGAAAAATCGGTGCGTCGTTCATGAAGGATCCTGTTGTGGAAAATCACCGGCACGACAGCCGGTGGTGATGGCGGGTCGGGAATGGATGAAGAGGTGGCATGCCACGGCGACGCCGTTCTCCGAGGTCGCCAATTCCGGGGCGTGCTCGCGACAGACCGCGGCGGCATGCGGGCAGCGGGGATGGAAGGCGCAGCCGGTCGGACGTCCGGCAGCAGCCTCGTGCGCCGGGGCGGTGGGGGATGCGATCGCCACCGTGTCATGCCGCAGTTCCGGCCGCGTCGCCGGGGCCGAACGCATGAGAAGCTGTGTGTAGGGGTGTTGCGGACTGGTCCAGAGCTCGTCCGCCGGACCGTGCTCGATGATCCGCCCGAGATACATCACGGCAATGCGGTCCGAGATGTGCCGCACCACGGACAGGTCGTGGGTGATGAAGAGCAGCGTGAGGTGAAGCCGCGTCTTGAGATCGAGCAGCAGGTTCAGAATCTGGGCCTGCACCGACACATCGAGCGCCGACACCGGCTCGTCACAGACGATGAACTCCGGCTCCACCGACAGGGCGCGGGCGATGCCGATCCGCTGACGCTGCCCGCTGCTGAATTCATGCGGGTGGCGGTTCGTGACCGTGGGATCGAGCCCCACGAGCGTCAGCAGCATGGCAATGCGCCCGTCCACCGCGGACCGTGGCACGATGTGGTGCACCAGGAGCGCCTCGCGCAGCATGGAGCCGATGGTGAGACGCGGATTGAGGGAGGAGTACGGGTCCTGGAAGATCACCTGCATGCGCTTCCGCAGGCGGCGCATCTCCTCTGCGGAACGGCGTGCAAGATCATGCCCGTCGAACAGCACTGTCCCAGCCGTCGGCTGGATCAGCCGCAGGAGGGCATGCCCGAGCGTCGTCTTTCCACAACCGGATTCCCCCACGAGACCGAGCGTCTCGCCGCGTTCAATTGTCAGGGTCACATCGTCCACCGCCCTGACCACACCTCCGTCATGTGTCAACACTCCCGATCGGACGGGGTACCAGCATCGGAGGTCTTTGGCGGTGATGAGCGGATCCTGCACGGTCACTCGGGTGGTTGCGTGGTCATCTGACAATGGTGCAACATACGAAAGCGGGGGGGAACGGAAAACGGGTCAGCGTGCCGGCTGCGCCATGCCGGCGATGGCGTGTGGCCGGTAGGGTGCCTCGATCTCGGCGAGATCCTCCGCGTCCAGGTGGATGGCGAGCGCCGCCACGGCGTCGTCCAGGTGCCGTGCCGAGGTGGTGCCGATGATGGGTGCGGTCACCACCGGCTGATGGAGCAGCCACGCAAGCGCCACCTGCGCCGGCGGCAGTCCGCGTCGGCCCGCCACGCGCTGCAGTGCCTCCAGCACCGCGAAATCGTTCTCCTGGAAGTACAGCGACTGGGCGTAGTCGTCGGTCTTCGCACGGATCGTGCTTCCCGACCGGTCCGCCGTGCGCGTGCCCGCGAGGAAGCCGCGAGCAAGCGGACTCCACGGCAGCACACCGATTCCCTCAGCACGGCAGAGCGGCAGCATCTCCCGCTCCTCTTCCCGGTAGATCAGGTTGTAATGGTTCTGCATCGACACGAACCGCGTCGCCCCGAGTGCATCGGCACGGTGGAGCGCACGCATGAACTGCCAGGCATACATGCTCGATGCGCCCACGTAGAGCACCTTGCCCGAGTGCACAAGATGATCCAGCGCGAGGATGGTCTCCTCGATGGGCGTGTGCGGATCCCAGCGGTGGATCTGGTAGAGATCGATGTACTCCGTGTTCAGCCGTTTCAGCGATGCGTGACATTGCTCGATGATGTGCCTGCGTGACAGGCCTCCCTGATTCGGCCCCTCCGCCATCGGGAAAAACACCTTCGTCGCCACCACGAAGCGGTCGCGTGGTGCCATCTCCGCAAGCAGCCGCCCTGTGATCTCCTCGCTTCCGCCGCTGGAGTACATGTTCGCGGTGTCGAAAAAGGTGATGCCCGCCTCGAAGGCGCGGCGATACAGCGGACGGGCCTCATCCTCCTCCAGCACCCAGTCGCGCCACTGGCGGCTGCCGAAGGTCATGGTCCCGAAACAGAGACGGGAGACGTCGAGGCCGGTTGATCCGAGTTTGATGTGCTCCATGCCGTGCTCACCGTGTGATGATGAAGGGATGATGGATGGTGCGCCCGCCTGTTTCGAGGAGTGCCGTGTAGCTCCCCGATGGGAGACGCGACAGGTCGGTGTGGAGGACGGTCACCCCCCGCGCCCCGCGCCCCTCGGCAACCGTCGCGACGCAGCGCCCGGCGGCGTTGATGATCGTGATGCGCATCCACGCCTCCTCCGGCAGCGAGGCGGTGATGCTGACGGCCCCCCCCGCGGGGTTCGGGGCGAGTGCAAGCCGCGCAAGGTCGGAGGTCCGGATGATGCCGTCGGCCACACGGCACGATGGGTTGACGCAGATGGTCGATCCCTCGGTGAGAAGCATGGGGGTGCCCGGCACAGGGGCGTTGACGTTCAACGCCGCGTCCTCGAAGAGGATGGCCGTGCACCCGGTGTCGCGCGTCATGGGGGTGAACGCGAGGCGGCAGAGCGGCCCGGGCCCTGCCAATGGCGTCGGCGTGTCGATCGTGAGGGTGATGCGCCCCGGTATCGTCTCGCTGGCACGGACCGTGCCTCCCGCCGGGAGCACCGTGCCGATGCTGTCCGCCCCGGTGAAGCGGGCGACGCGCACGTCGTAGGTCAGGCTCGCGGTCACGCCCCGCACGGTGCTCTTCACCGGGCCGTCCCGCAGCAGCAGCACCGCATGCCCCGGGGTGCCGGGTGTGAGCATGAGCGGCGGAACGGTGAATGCGAGTCGCACGGTCTCCTGGAAGGCCGAGCCCCGCAGGAGAAGATCCGCGGGAGCCCCGCAGGTGCCGGGAAAGCTGACCGTGGCTGTCACCGCGCCCACACTGTCCGGGGTGAAGCGGAAGACGAACTCCCGCCGCTCACCGGGGGCGAGCGTCATGGGCAGGGTGGCCGGTGACACAAGCGTGAAGCGTGGTGACGAGATGGCGATGCGATCGAGCGTGATCGGAAACTCGCCCGTGTTGACAAGCTCCGTGCGCACATCCACCGTCGTTCCGGCATGGATGGCCGGGGCGTCGAGCGGTGCCGTGGTCCATGCGGCGTGGGGGAGAAGGGCCTCGAGGATCAGCGTGTCGATCACCGTTTCGCCGGTCGCTGCACGGGCCACCACAATGGCGCGCCTGATGCCTTCGCGCGTGCCGGTGAAGAGGAGACGCGCGGTGGCGTCC
>CAYUYM010000179.1:0-7110 GCA_964449305.1 uncultured Chromatiales bacterium
CGCCGATCCCATCGTTGCCGATGCGGTGCGTGAATTCGAGGGAATGGTGGACGCGGGGCTGGCGGAGGTCATCGGCAGGCTTGAACTCGACTGGGTCCGGTCCCATGGGTCGGCGGAAAGCAATGTGGGCAACTGGATGGCGGATGTGGTGCGCACGTTCACGATGGCGGACGTCGCATTCGTCAACAGCGGCGGCATCAGAAAGGACATGCTCGCCGGGCCGATCACCCTGCGCGACATCTGGGAGATCAGCCCCTTTGGCAACGAGCTGGTCACCTTCCGCGTCACCGGAGCACAGCTCCTCGGCATGCTCCGGCATCAGGGCGAGAAGGATCGGGAGTTTTGTCAGGTGAGCGGGTTGCGCTATGCCTACAATCGATCGCTTCCCCCTGACAAGGCGCTCGAAGCAACCGTGGGGGGCAGGGCGATCGACCCGAAGGCGACCTACCTGGTCGGCACCTCCAATTTTGTCGCATCACATCTCAATGACGTGTTCGGTCT
Organism: uncultured Chromatiales bacterium; assembly: GCA_964449305.1. Lineage (GTDB taxonomy): Bacteria > Bacteroidota > Ignavibacteria > SZUA-365 > CAYQST01 > CAYUYM01. Next base: position 502 of record CAYUYM010000179.1, read on the forward strand.
CCCGGAGAAGGAGATCGACGTGACAGCAAGTGTGCCTGCAGCAGTGGATCGGGAGATCTTCATCGATGCCATCAGAAAGCAGAAGAGCATCTCCTCCGCACTCGAAGGCCGGATCCGCATCACCCAGTAGGAGACTCACCATGAACCACCTGTCACTTCGGCGTCTTGTTTCCGGGGCACTGCTCGTCCTTCTCGTGATCGGGTTCGGATGCGACAGTACCACCGATCCGGACAAGGAGATCGTGTTTCCCGCATCCAATGTGAGCTATTCGCAGAGCGTGCAGCCGTTCTTCAATGTCCGCTGCGCCACATACGGCTGTCACGACGATCAGACGCAGGCCGGGCGCCTGAGCCTCACCTCCTACGTGAACCTCACGACACGGCCGGGCATCGTCATCCCCGGGAGCAGCACCAGCAGTCTCCTGATACAACGGATCGACGGCCGCATCCCGCATCCCATCAACGTGCCGATCATCGTGAACCAGAACCAGCTCGACGGCATCAAAAAGTGGATCGATGAGGGAGCCAGGAACAACTGAACCACGCCCATCGGGCGTTTTCATCCAGGCAACCAGGGCGGAACTGACTCTTGTCCGTTCCCTCCATCAACGGAAGTTCCGCGACCGGCATGAACGCCTGCTTGTGGAAGGGCTCCGGGGGGTGCTGGACGCCCTCGATTCAGACGTCCATCTTGATGTCTGCGTTGTCGACGAGCATCGCATCGACCACCTTGCAGGGATTGTGCAACGCCTCCTGGAAAGGCGGGTCCCGGTCCACCTCTGTCCCTCGCGTGAGTTTGCGACCCTGACAGACACGGTACATTCACAGGGCATCGTGGCCACGGCGACTCACCGGCGGAGGGAGATCGACTTCGATGTGCTTGCGCGCAGCGCAGCCCGGATCGTTCCCGCTTTGATTGAAATCGGAGATCCCGGCAACCTGGGCACCATCCTGAGGACGGCGGACTGGTTCGGAGCACCGCTCGTCCTGCTCTCCTCGGGGAGTGTGGACGAGACCAGCCCCAAGGTGGTGCGCTCGGCTGCAGGATCCCTGTTTCGGACGGACGTTGTCCGCTTCCCTGACACCGCGGAATTGCTGCGGATTGCAAGGGATGCGGGGCTCACCACGGTGGCCACTGTTCCCCATGGCGGGATCCCTCTCGACAGGATCGACAGGGGAGGGCGCCATCTGGTGCTGTTCGGAAGCGAAGCGCATGGCATCAGCCCGGACATCCTCGATCAGTGCGACGTGCAGCTCACCATTCCCGCGGTGGGGGGCTCAGAGTCCCTCAATCTCGCCGTCTCCTGTGCCATAACGCTCTACGAGTATCACCGTCCATGACCACAAGCCAGCTCTGCATCGAACCGCGCACCCTTTCCCGGGGTCGCCTCTGGGCCCTGCTCATCCCCATCCTCGTCGCCCAGAACGGTCTTCTCGGGCTCTGGTTGCTGATGGACAGTCCGATGGTTCTGCGAATGTTCGGGGTGATTCTGCACGGGGCATGGCTTGTTCCTCTCATCATTCTGCCCATCCTGTACCGGTTCACGGTCCGCCCGTTTCGTCTCCTGTTGACGGAGGTGGGGAGGCCGAGGCACTGGTTTGCCGCGATCCTGTTGCCGCTGCTGGCTGTCGGGCTCGCAGGCGGCGGGATGATGATGGCCGGGTTCGAGACGAGGACGGACTGGCGCTGGATCACGGTCGCGCTCGGCTCCGTGTTCGACATGCCGATGATGGCCCTGTGGATGCTCCCGGTGAGCCTGGTGCAGGTCCTGTTTCTGACGGCGGCAATCACGGTCGGACGGTCGGACCAGCCCGGAGGCGCTTCATGCCTCGCGGTGGGGGGGCTCGCGGTCCTGGCCAACGGCATGCTGCCGACAGCGTTCGTGCTTCAGGGGCAGGTGCCGATGGCTGCGGGGCTTGTGCTGGTGCTGTTCTCGCTCGGAAACCTCGCGGCGCGGCTTCGCCTTGCAGGGGCTCTGGTTCCGGCAGTCATTCCAGGTGTGATCGTCTTTCCCGTCATTTTCGTCGCATTTGGCATCGACGTGCAGCCGTTGTCGGTTCTTCTGTTCGGCACCATGGTGACGTCGGTGGAGGGGGCCTTTGTGGGGAGCGCGGCGCTTCAGCTCCCGGCATCGGCGGCGGTCGCTCTGCTGTTGTTGCTCCTCGGGCGGCTGGTGTCGATCACCAGGAGAGCGGGCACGAAGGCGGCAGGCGGCGGTCCGGCACCAAAGTCGACCGTCGACGCAGCCCAGGACCAGCCGGTGGAGTAAGGAGAGATTTTTCCTCCCACCGGAGAAAATTGCCGATTTCGTTTTGTCCATTGCCGGGATTTCCGTACATTTCACGCCATAACCAACGCTGCGGAACACCGCGCCGCGAGGGCCCACCCCATCCAAGACCTGCCTATGTACGTTAATCGGAGCATTTTAAAGCATTTCAACGTCGTTCCTCCCACTCTCTGACAGGACCATCGGGGATTGTCACGTATCTGCCGGCAAGCCGTCGCAGCTTGACTTTGGATGGTGATAATGGTAGCTTGCGCAATGTTCTCGAGTCTCATGGATAATGACAATAAATATCTTAATTCCTATTCACTTACCTTTATGGAGGAATCCATGAAAATAGTTGGACGGTTCCTTACCGTGCTTTTCGTCGGTTTCCTGTTTGTCGTCACTGCAAACAGCCAGCCACTGCTCCGCGAATACTGGAGAAACGTTGCTGTTCCCATTCCTGACAATGGCCCTGGCGTCACCAGCGTGGTGAATGTGGGTGACAATTTCAACATCACCGACATGCAGGTGATTGTGGACATCAAGCACCCGTCCGCGGGCGATCTCGTCATCACCCTGACGAGCCCGGCGAATGTGACCTATGCCATTTCGACCAACAACGGCGGTATCAACGCGAACTTCGAAAACACGATTTTCGACAACACGGGTGGCTATCCCGGGTACACGATCACCACGGTCCAGCCGACTGCTTTCTACCGTGGCGTCTATAAGCCGGAGAGCACCCTCCCGACCTCTGGCAGCGCCCTTGGCAATTGGACTCTTACCGTGAAGGACAACTACCCTGTCTTCTCCGGCGTGCTGCGCAACTTCGGCCTCATCTTCAATCAGGGCCACAAGTATCGTGACATCCGCTGGGGCGCCGATCTCAACGCTCTCGGCACGGCAATGTATCCCATGCCCTATCTCGATGACATCGGCCTGTATCCCCCGATGACTGTCACAGCACTCCGCCCGTGGGGCAATCAGGCTCTGTATTCGGTCATTTATCAGAATTCGAAGGATCAGGTTCCCACGCGTCTGAGCGTCCAGACCATGAATGCCATTGGCGGTTACAATCCGCGCGAGGATTTCGATCAGATTCTTGCCACCGGCGCCTATGGCCGCACGAACTACGTCAACCTGAATCCGGTTGCCGGCATCCAGCCGGTTGCCTTCAGCCTCTACCAGCGCGGCGATCTGTTCATGACCATGAACGACAACACCCAGTATCTGAACATCAACACCACCAAGGGCTCCATGGCCTATGACAACGGTGTGGCTGCCGGTGAATTCGATCCGGGCGTCCTCGAGTGCAATGGCAACGGTTTCTTCATGCCGACAAGCAACAAGCTCACCAGCGTCGACATCTGGCAGGGCAACGGTGTCGAGCTCGACCCCGCACAGTCCGCCAACTGGCAGATCTTCATCAAGGTGTATGAAATGACCAACGTCACGAATCCCACCTTGTTCGCCACCTTTGGTCCGTATCCCCTCGTCAAGCAGGGCAGCAAGTGGGTCACCTATGCCGTGCCCCCGACCATGATTCCTGCCGGCTGGTATGGCTACTCCGTGTGCATCGGCGCTCGTCCGGGTGTCGGTGGCGGCACGTTCTCCCTCGGTGTTGACAAGACGGCGAAGCCGTTCATGAATCCGCTCTCCTCCCTGAGCCGCCTCTCCGGTGCCCAGGTGCAGTACTACAACATCGATCCGGCCGTGAATCCGTGGTCGGAGGAAGTGGATCGCGACTTTGCCGTGAAGATGATCCGCCCGAACTTCAACGAAGGCACCGATGTCGGCGTTGTCGAGATCGTTTCGCCGGTTGGCACCGCCAGCGGCACCGTCACCCCGCAGGTGAAGTTCGGTTCCTATATCCCCTTCCCGTCGCCGACGATGACCTCCATCCTCGCCCTCGCGAAGGTGTCGTTCTACAACACCACGACCAACGCCCTCGCCGGCTACACCGAAAAGCGCGTCAGCCTCTCGGCCCCGACCACAACGGCTCCGTATGCCTACTATGGCCCGACAGAGACCTTCCCGGGCGTGACCCTCGGCGCAGGCACCTACACCATGAAGGTGGAAATCGAGCGTCATGACGACGAGAACCTCGTCAACAACGTCTACACCCGCACGCTTGCCGTCACCGCCGCACCGATCGTGGTCAACCACAATGGCGCCATGAGCAGGATGCTCCGCGACAAGATCAGCAGCGGCCTCCAGGGCTTCGATGTCCAGTTCATCGATCGCAGCCTCAACAGCGAAATCCCGGCCAACAGCGACGTGCTGTGGGTTGGTGATGTCACCGCCAACGACGCCGCCCGTCTGCGCTCCATCGCAGCCATGGGCAGCAACGTTGCCGTCATGACCCCGGACAATGCCCGCGGCGATTTCCGCACGCAGATCTTCGCCGCCTTCGCGAACAGCGATGAGGCAGCCGACATGTACCAGACGCTTGCCAACGCCGGCACCGCCGTGTACACCCCGACCGCAACCAACGCCTTCTCGACGGGCATCCTCAGCAACGATCCGAAGGTCCATGAGCTCGTCGCCGACGTGAACAGGGTCCTCGGCCAGAGCCAGGCAACCCGTACACTCGCGAAGGATGCCACCAAGCGCGAACTCGCCTTCACACGCTCCGGTGATCTCGAAGTCGCCGCTTCGTCCTTCGGCACGCTGCCGGTGGTCGAGGTCCGCGTTGCGAAGACCGGTGTGAAGCAGAATGGCGTCGAGAACTCCGTGAAGCCGACCAACTTCACCCTCGCCCAGAACTATCCCAATCCGTTCAACCCGACCACGAACATTTCTTACACGCTCTCCAATGATGCCCAGGTCAGCATCCGCGTGTTCGACATGCTCGGTCGTGAGATCGCCGTGCTTGCCAACACCGCACAGAACGCCGGTCAGTATACGATCACCTGGAACGGCGTGAACGCCTCCACGGGCATCTACCTCTATCGCATGGAAGCGCGCCCGCTCGACGGCTCCGCTCCGTTCATTGCGACACGCAAGATGGTGCTCGCGAAGTAATCCGGCGCACAAGCCAACAAAAGACCGGCCGTGTTTCACGGCCGGTCTTTTTTTTCATCCCCTCATACTCTTCTCCCACCAAGAAAAACGCCGGATCGCTCCGGCGTCTGGCATGCGGACAGGTGGCGAAATGCTACCGTGGCCGTTGTGGGACAACCTCCCCGATGGCGGAATCCAATGGCGACTCCGGTGTGCTCCCATCCCTCGAACCCGCAGGGCGGATGTCCTCCCGGGCGGCGACGATCTGCATGGTGACGCCGGCATCACGCACGGTCACATACACGCCCGCCCCCTCCCGTGTGTCGACCTCCGCACTGATGCCCGCGAGGGCATCGGCGTACTCCCGCACACCCGCCTCCCGCTCCTCAAGGAAGGTCAGCCGGTAGTCACGCAACCGGACCATCGTCGGCGAGATGAGGACCGGGCCGTCCGACGTGGTGCAGACAACGGAAGCAGCAGGTGGAAGGCTCTGAGCGGAGGAGGGGTGAACGGCGAGCGCTCCGAAAAGCACGCTCGTGAGGATGATGGTTCTGGTTTTCATGGTGGTACTCCTTGTCTATCATGGGTGATGGAAATTGCTTCCTTTCCCCCATGAATGACAAAACCGTGCCACATGGTTCAGGCGGGAAAAACCCCGTGGTTTCACCCGAAATTGGCGGTTTTACCGCAACCAGCGCATGGTACCGGATTCGTGCACGTGAACATTTCCCACAATCCGTGAAGAATTCCCACATGGGGTGAAGGACAAATGGATTGTGCGGAGTGTACACACTGACTCACGGTTTGGGGCACCATTGAGTCCAAGGTGCCTGCCGTGAGACATGTGAATTGCCTCGACGGGAAGGACGGAAGAAGCGTGACAGGATGGACAGCAAGGTTGAAGCCGACGGGAAGATCGGTGCATGGATCCCCGCACCCGGACTGGGTATGCCGAAGTGTTTGCAGGCATGACGGCCCGAAGGCGGTGGAGTCTCTCCCCAGCCCACCGTCAACTGTTCACGGAAATCGTTGCTCCCTCCCTCCCCCCCCGAAGGCCCAGGAGTCAGCGTGTCTTGACTGCCTGGTTGGTTTTCCCCACGGGAATGATGCTGATGATCAGGGCGTTCGCATCATGCAGGTATTCGCGCACGGCGCGCTGAACGGCGCGTGGCTGGAGGCTGGACAGGCTTTCGAGAAGCACGAAGTCATGCATCGGATCCTGGAAGTACAGGTTGCCGAGGTTGAGGATGTCACACCGTCCTCCCGGTCCGCCAAGCTGTTCGAGACGTGTGTAGAACTGCATCTCGGAGGCGTTGCGCGCCTCGGCCACCGCTTC
>CAYUYM010000180.1:0-7011 GCA_964449305.1 uncultured Chromatiales bacterium
CCCGCCGTGGTTGCCACAGGCAATGCCACCGAGCTCATCCATCCCGGCGATCTTCTTGTGGTTGACGGGCACAAGGGGGTCGTCATCGTCAACCCGACTCAGGAAACCATTGCCCGGCACGCCATCCGACGCGAGGAGGCGAGGGATGCGGACGCCGCGCTCCGCGAGATCATCGAGCTGCCCGGCATCACCACCGATGGACATCGGGTGGACCTCTGCGCCAACGCCGAGTTCGTCAGCGAAACCGGATTCGTCCTGTCCCAGGGGGCGATGGGGATCGGGCTGTATCGGACGGAACACCTCACCATCGAGAAGGGGGATTTCCCATCCGAACAGGAGCAGGCGATCGCCTACACGGAGGTCGCCCACAGCATGCACCCGAGCCCTGTCACGTTTCGCACCTTCGACATCGGCGGCGACAAGTTCATCGAGGGCTGGGTGCATGAGGACAACCCCTTCCTCGGCTGGCGCGGCATCCGTCTGCTGCTCGATCTCCCCGACATCTTCCGCCAGCAGTTGCGCGCCATACTTCGCGCCAGCAGTCGGAAGAACGCCCGCATCATGTTTCCCATGATCTCCAGCGTGGATGAGATCCGCCAGGCCCGCCAGCACATCGGAAGCGTCATGGAGGAGCTTCAACAGAAGGGCATCCCGTTCGATGCCGGCATCCAGATCGGCATCATGATCGAGGTGCCATCCAGCGTGATCATTGCCGATGCCCTTGCGCGTGAAGTGGACTTCTTCAGCATCGGCACCAACGACCTCACGCAGTATCTCATCGCGGTGGATCGCAACAACGAACACATCCTCGATCTCTACCAGGAATTCCATCCGGCGGTGCTGCGCGCCGTGCGCCACATCATCGACACGGGGCATGCCAGCGGCATCAGGGTGGGGATGTGCGGGGAGATGGCCGGCAATCCCGTCGCCACCGTGCTGCTCCTGGGGCTTGGGCTCGACGAGTTCAGCATGGTGCCATCCATGCTGCCCGAGATCAAGAAGATCATCCGCAGCGTCTCCATGCTCGAGGCACGCGACATCGCCGATGCCTGCATGCGCCTCACGAGCGTGCACGACATCAAGTCCCTGCTGACGGGTTTCGCGCTGCGCCGATTTCCGGAGCTCATCACCACAAACAACCACAACGGGAACGTGCGATGACGTCCTCCATCCAGATCGACACATCCTCCCTCACATCCGCCCTGCGACCAGGGCAGTGGGATGCGGCCATCGGCGACGCACGTGCCGCGCGGGACGTCCTCCGCTCGCGACGCGGCGCAGGCAGCGAGTTCCTCGGCTGGCTGGATCTGCCGCCAGCAGCGCGCGCCTCTGCGCCGGACATCAGCGCCACCGCAGCGCGCATACGCGAACAGTCGGATACCCTCGTGGTTGTCGGCATCGGCGGCTCGTACCTCGGCGCGCGCGCCGTGATCGAGGCCTGCCGTCGGCCCTTCGACGACGGGGGCCTGGAGATCATCCATGCGGGGCACCACATCAACGGGCCGTATCTCTCGGGATTGATGCGCCATCTTGAGAACCGCCGCTTCAGCATCAACGTCATCTCCAAGTCCGGCACCACCACCGAACCCGCCATCGCCTTCCGGGTGCTCAGGGAATTCCTCGAGGCGCGCGTCGGTCGTGATGAGGCGCGCCGGCGCATCATCGCCACGACGGACAGGCAGCGCGGCGCCCTGCTCTCCCTTGCCGTTGCCGAGGGGTGGGAGACGCACATCATCCCCGACGATGTCGGCGGCCGCTTCTCCGTTCTGACGCCGGTCGGTCTGCTGCCCATCGCCTCCGCCGGCATCGACATCGCCGCCTTCGCCGACGGGGCCGATGCCATGCGATCCCTCGTCTCCGATTCCATGAATGCGGACTGCCCGGCCCTGATCTACGCCGCTGCACGTAAGGCCATGCTTGATGCGGGCAAGTCCGTGGAGGTGCTCGCCGCCTTCGAACCCGCACTCGCGATGACCGCGGAATGGTGGAAGCAGCTCTACGGTGAATGCGAGGGCAAGCAGGGCAGGGGACTCTTTCCCGCGTCGGTCATGAACACGACGGATCTGCATTCCATGGGGCAGTATCTGCAGGATGGCGCCCGCATCCTTTTTGAAACCTTCCTCGTCACCCGCAATTCCGACGATGATGTGATCGTGCCACGAATCGACAGCAACCTCGATGGTCTCGACGATCTCGCCGGGATGACGCTGCACGAGATCAACGACAAGGCCTTCCGCGGCACGGAGGAGGCGCATCGCGCGGGCGGGGCACCATCCATGACCATCAGCATCGAACGCACCTCTCCGGATGCGCTGGGGGCATTGCTGTACTTCTTCGAATACGCCGTGGGCATCAGCGGATACAGCCTTGGGATCAATCCCTTTGATCAGCCGGGCGTGGAGGAATACAAGCGCAACATGTTCCGCCTTCTCGGCCGGTGACGGCTGGGACCGTCACGAACGCTTCGACGTCAGGGCATGGTGGGGCGGAGTTCCGGCGTGCGCCGCTCTGCCGGTGATGAGGTGTTCTGCCATTGACGAAGAGTGTTCTGGATCCATCCGGCTCCCTGATTTCGGATGCCATCAATGCTGAGCATCATGCCCCGGACCTGCCGCACCTCCTGGATCGCGGAGATGAGCACGGGAAAACCAGCCGCCGGTCCCCCCCCCTGGGCTTCCGATGTCGACAACACCAGGGAGGAGAGGTGGTGCCGGGCTGGTGGAAGGGCATCGGACGCGGCCGCGATCACCGGGAGACCTGCTGCGGAAGGGGACTGAAGAAACGCCAGCAGCGAATCCCGGACGGCGTCGGGTGACCATGCCTCCGCTCTGGCAGGTTGTGTGAGGATCATCGCATCCACCAGATTCCAGAAGAGCCAGCCGTGCGCCTCGGTGAGGGAGTGTGCCATGCGCAGGATCCGCCGGCGCCCCGGTTCGCGCAGCAGTCGGAGGGCGGCAAGCTCGTCGCCCGCGGAGCGCTGCGGGAGCGGGCCCGCATCAAGCACGAGCATGCCGCGCGCATCATCGGGCAGCTGTTCCATGCATGCGCGGCGCCAGCCGTCGAGCGATGCAAAGAAGCGTCGTGCTGCGGCGAAATCGTCCACATGCGGTGCGATCGGGCGGCCATGGGGATCGACGATCACCGGGGCGATGCCGAAGGACATCCCGGCTGACGCAACACGTCCGCCGAGGTCTCGCAGCCGGCCAAGACGCGAGGTCCCGTATTCCAGCTCGCAGGCATCGGCCGAGGGAAGCATGGCCGCGGTGGAGACGATGATTCCGGTGACTCCCGAGGCGCGCAGGGAGGAGAGCGTGGGGTCGGCATCGAGCGCGGCAGCGAGTGTGTCGGCATGCATGCCCGCAAGGCACTCGGGCGCGGACGCATGGATGCGTGGCCTGGCGGGCATGGCGTTCAGCGCGTCGGGAGGGGCGGTGCGTGTGGTGTTGTCGATGTACAGATACACGAGCACGGCTCCAAGAAAGAGGAGCAGCGGGAGCGTGCGTCGGCCGGTGGTGGGACGGGGATCCATCATGCCTCCTTGGTGGGGCAGGATGCGACGATGCCAAGGATGTCGTCGAGCACGCCGCGAATGTCTGGAACCGTGTGCACCGGTGCGATGGTCAGCCACACCTGGCGCGCGTCCTGCTGCAAGCGTACGCGGCTGGAGTTGGCCAGCACCCAGTCCACGACGGGTTGGAATCGCTGCTCGTAGAACGCATCGTCGTCCGGCGGCGGCAGCACCACGCGCAATTCCGGCGGCTCCCAGGTGACGCGCATGAGACCGATGCGCGCCGCGGTGAGGCGGATGCGGACGATGGTGACGAGGTTCTCCGCCAGCGGAGGAAGGAGGCCGAAGCGGTCGAGAATCTCCTGTTCCACCTCGTCGATCTCCTGATCGGTCACTGCGTTGTACAGTTTGCGGTAGATCTCGAAGCGCTCGGTGCCGGAGGCGATGTAATCCGATGGAAGGTACGCATCGAGCCCGATCTCAATGATCACCTCCGGACGCGGCGCAGGCGCAGGTGGTTCCTGCCCGGCGAAGACGTCGGGGAATTCCTCCGCCTTGAGCTCCGCCACCGCCTCATCGAGCGTTGTCATGAAGAGTTCGAAGCCGATATCCGCGATGTAGCCGCTTTGCTCCGCACCGAGCATGTTCCCGGCGCCGCGGATCTCCAGATCACGCATGGCAAGCTGGAAGCCTGATCCGAGTTCCGAGAACTCCTCGATGGCCTTCAGCCGTTGCAGCGCCTCCCGCGTCAGCTTGGAGGTCTTGGGGATGAGGAAATATGCGTAGGCCTGGATGTTCGACCGCCCGACACGCCCGCGAAGCTGGTAGAGCTCCGCAAGACCAAAGCGCTCTGCCCGGTTGATGAAGATCGTGTTGGCGTTGGGGATGTCAATGCCGGATTCGATGATCTTCGTGGTGATGAGCACATCAATGCGCCGTTCGAGGAAGCGCAGCATGACGCGTTCCAGTTCCTGGGGCTTCATCTGCCCATGCGCGATGCCGAAACGATAGCCGGGGGCGATCTCCCGAAGCTTCGCTGCAAGGAGGTCGATGTCTGTCACCCTGTCATGCACGAAATACACCTGCCCACCTCGGCGGCATTCCTTTTCGATGCCCTCGAGAATCACCTCCTCCTTGAAGGGGAGAATGGTGGTGATGATCGGAAGGCGGTTCGTGGGCGGGGTCTCGATGATCGACAGATCACGGGCGCCGAGCAGGGAGAAGTTCAGCGTGCGCGGAATGGGCGTCGCCGTCATCGCCAGCGTGTCGATGGACTCGCGGAGCTTCCGCAGCTTCTCCTTCGCTGCCACACCGAAACGATGCTCCTCGTCGATGATGAGCAGGCCGAGGTTGTGGAACTCCACATCGGCGCTCAACAGACGATGTGTGCCGATGATGATGTCCACACGCCCCTCCTTCAGCTTCTTCAGCACGGCCTTCTGTTCCATGGGGGACTTGAATCGGGAAAGCGATTCCACATCCAGAGAGTACCGATGAAGCCTGTCGTGGAAGGTGTTGTAGTGCTGCTGGGCGAGGAGCGTGGTGGGCACCAGCACGGCGACCTGTCTGCCATCCATCACCGCCTTGAAGGCCGCACGCAGAGCCACCTCCGTCTTGCCATACCCCACATCGCCACACACAAGTCGATCCATCGGGATCGCCTGCTCCATGTCGCCCTTCACCTCCACCGTGGCCTTGTACTGGTCCGGGGTATCCTCATAGATGAACGACGCCTCCATCTCCTTCTGCCACTGTGTATCGGCGGAGAAGGCGAATCCCCTGGACATCTTCCGTTTCGCATACAGGGCAATGAGGTCGCGCGCAATGTCCTTCAACCGCTTCCGCGTTCGTGCACGGATGCGGTCCCATTCTCCTGTGCCAAGCTTCGAGAGCCTGGGCACATTGCCGTCCTCGGACGAGTATTTCTGGAGCCGGTTGATGTAGTTCAGGTTGACGTAGAGGACGTCTCCATCGGCATACGCGATCTTGGCGGTCTCCTGCATTCCTCCGGCGATCTTGATGGTCTGCAGCCCGACGAAACGTCCTATCCCCTTGTCCACATGCACCACATGATCCCCTTCACGCAGCTGCTTGAATTCCCGGAGGGACAGCCCCTTGGACGGCTTCTCCCGTCGGCGGTGGATCTTGCGACGCTGGAAGATCTGGTGTTCGGTGAGCACGGCCAGCTGCACATCGGGCAGGATGAAGCCCTCGGACAGGGGAGCCAGGAGCATGGCGCTGGCCGGCACCAGCATGGACAGATCCTCGTCGTCATCCTGCCGCAGCATCTCCTCGAGTCGCCGCTGCTGGGGCTCGGAATCCGAGACGAGAAAGACCTCTGTCTGCCGGGCCGCGGCGTCGGTCAGCCACTCGCGAAGCAGGGCGATGGAGTTGTTGAAGAAGGGTTGGGCCGATCCACGCAGGTCGATGGATGGGATGGCGGAGGACACAAGCGGATCGAGATGGATGATGGGGAACAGCGCCATCACCTCCGGCAATGGGGAGGACTCCGGAAGTCCGGCGATGGCCCGCTCCATCTGCTCCGGGTCCTGCAGCACCAGGATGGCATCGGACTCGAAGTAATCGCAGATGTTTCCGGTATGATCCGCTTCACCATCCTCCGAGAGAAAGAGGCTGGAGAGGAAGCTGACCGATTCGAGGTGACTGATGGAGCGCTGTGATGTGGCATCGAACTCGCGGATGGAATCCACCTCATCGCCGAAGAACTCGATGCGTATGGGATTGCCGAAGCCGATGGGGAACACATCGACGATCCCGCCGCGAACGGCATAGGAACCGGTTGTTGTGACGAATTCGTTGCGTTCGAAGCCACCATACGCGAGTCGGGAGATCAATGTCTCCTGTTCGAATGGTTTGAAGCGCGCAAGGGACACCAGCGTCTCGGCGGTCTCACCCACTGCGGGGAAGCGTTGGACGAAGGTCGGGATGTCGATCACCGCCAGGCGGTCGGGGTCGGCTTCCAGCATGCGGAGCTGATCGGTGCACTCGGCCAGGGAGCTGTCGATGTTTCGAAGCGTCTGGTGGGTGTGGGTGAACTGATCGCCGATGAGCACCACCCTCCCCGGTGGCAGAACGGTGAGGGCATCGTTCCAGATGTTGTTTGCCTGGATTTCATCCGCTGCAACCACGATGACCTGGCGCCCTGCCCGCGCCTGGAACAGCGCAGCGAACAGCCCCTTGAGACTGCCGGCAAGCCCCCGCACGGCAACGGGTGCTTCCGGTGTGGGAGTGACTGAAAGCGCCTGTGAGAGCGCCTCCGATCTCCCGAGGCGCACGATGATGGAATCGAGAATTCCGGTCACGGGGGATGCGTCAGGCAAGGGGATCGGCCTGTCGCGCCGGATCAAGCTGCTGCAGGAGTTCGTAGGAGTAGATCCCGGTCGAGTGTCCGTCGTTCCAGGTGATCTGGATGGCATAGAAGCCCAGTGGCTCGATGCGCTGCGGGGTCAACGGGAGATCGCGGCGATTGCCGCTCTCGACTA
>CAYUYM010000181.1:0-6994 GCA_964449305.1 uncultured Chromatiales bacterium
AGTCAAGGATGCAACCTCGACGCATCAGCAGGACGAGGGACACCAGGGATGCCGGAAGCTGGCATCGGACCGGAGGGGGGAGTTTTGGGTTGTCTCCGATGTTGTGATGGCGTATTTTTTCAGGCTTCGTGGGTGATGACGATGAGACTGCATCGATCGGATACCATGCAAGCGAGCAGCCACCAATCGGAGCGACATGAAACGACGTACTTTTCTGCAGAGTCTTGGCACCATCGGCATCCTCGCCGGTCTGCCACGCTCAACCCGGGCCCACGTGCCACGCCCCTCGTTGCGGATTGGGGACAGTGAGGTGGATGCCACACTGCATGCGCTCATCGATGCGGCCCTTCGCAACGGGGCCTCCTACGCCGATGCCCGGTTCGTGACGCTCGAGGATCAGTCCATCCAGGTGCAATCGCAGCAGAGCAAGACGGCCGTCGCCTCAGCCATCGACACACGTTCCTCGGGCATCGCCCTCCGCGTCTGGAAGAACGGCAACTGGGGCCACGCGGCCATCGATCGGAACGGCATCGATGTGGCGGCAATGGCGACCCGGGCGTGTGCGCTTGCCGATGCGATGGCATCCATCGCCCGCGTCCCCTTCATCGGGGAGGGGCGCATCGCCAACACCGACGTGGAATGGCATTCCCCCTGCACCAACGATCCGTTCGCCATCCCGTTGAAGGATCGTGAGGACTTTCTGCGCCGACTCACCGCCACCGCCTCGAAGCACGAGGAGGTGGTGTATGCCGTGGCGAACCTCTTTGTGAGCCGTCGGACGGTCCGCTATGCGAACTCACTGGGCGGACACACCCGCCAGACTACAACGGTGACCTATCCGAATTGCGGGGTCACGGTGTTTGACGAAAAGGCCCGCACCATCGATTCCCGCTCCACGCGTTTCGAACCCGCCTCCATTGGCTACGAGATCACGGAGAAGCACGACTTCATCGGGGAGGTTGAGCAGGCCGTGCTGGACATTCTCCAGTACCAGTCGTCCCCACAGCTTCCCGAAGGCGATTATGAGCTCATCCTGGAGCCGAGCCACCTCTGGCGCGTAATCTACGACTCCCTCGTGCCCTGGCTCGATCCTGCAGTGCTGTACGGCCTCGATGCCTCCGACCCCGCGCGCCGCCTGCTGGCTGTCTCGGATCTCGGGAAGCGGAAGCTCGGTTCAGCGCTCATGAACCTCCGCTTCGACAACACGCTCAAACACGGGCTTGCCACCTCCGGCTGGGACGATGCGGGCTTCGCCGCCGCACCCCACGTCATCGTCAGGGAGGGAAAGCTGCAGACGCTGCCCACAACCGACGACCTCACCGGCTGGTACGACGGACCACGCATCGGCAACACCCGATCCGCTGGCTGGCTCGCCCCGCGTTTCTCCATGCCCAATCTGGTGCTCGATCCCCCCGCCACATCCGTGTCCATACGCGACATGGTGAAGGATGTCGAGAACGGCCTCATCGTGAGCGGCAGGGCGCGGACCTACTTGAGCCCCGGCCGCACCGGGTTCCAGGCGAATGGCCAGATTGTCCGACGCATCCAGAAGGGCGTGGTGACGGGCATGGTGCGAGATGTCGTCTACGAAACGCGCATCGTCGACTTCTGGCGGAAGCTCACGGCGCTTGGTCCGCTGTCCGAGGTGCTCGCGGGCGGAGAGATGACGCCGCAACGCAGCAATCCCCAGTGGGAGGCCCCGTTCTCCATCGTCACCCCCCCTGCGCGTTTCGATCCGATCCGTGCCTATTCCATCAAACACGAGGCGGCACAATGACGCGCGAAGCACTCGAGTCCCTCGTCCGCGAGGCCATCGCCACATCCCAGGCCGACGAGGTGTTCATCACCTGTTTTGATGGCACCACCACGAGCATCCCCTACGCCCGTTCAACGGCATTGCAGGCGGTGGCGGTCAGCGGCACCACGTTTCAGGCGACGGCGCGCTTCGATGACCGCCGGGCGACAGTCAGTGGAGGCATCGATGGCCCGACATCGCTGGCAGCAGCACTGAAGCAGGCGGAGGTGCTTGCCCGCATGATGGCTGCGCCCGAGGTGATGGTGCCTGCACCTGCGGGGTATCCCTTCAGGCCGGCCCCACTCGCCCAGCCCCTGCCGGCATCCACCGCCGAGTGGCTCGGGGAGGCGCTTCGTGAGATCCTTGGCATCGCCCGGGGTGCACGCCTGCAGGCCAGCGGCGCGCTGTCCATCCAGGAGCAGTCCATATTGCTCGCCAGTTCCCGCGGGCTCATGGCCTGGCAGCCATCCACGATGGTGAAGGTCTCCGTCCAGATGATGAACGACAAGGCGACAAGCCTCGGCCTCGCAACCGACCAGGCGCACACACACACGGCGCTCGATCCACGAGCACTGGCCCGCCGGGCGGCAGACAAGTGCCTCGCCTGGAAGAATCCGCGTGAGGAGAAATTCGACAGGATCACCACGGTGTTCGAGGCCCCCGCCTTCGCCGAACTCCTCATGCCCTTCATCGCCCAGTTCGATCACGACGCCATCCGCAACAACCGCAGCTTTCTGCGCAAGCTCGACGAATCCACGCGCATCGGCTCGCTGATGTTCTCCGACGACGTCACCCTAGCCTGTGATCCCTTCAACCCGACCGTGCCCGCGGCATCGATCTCCCCCGATGGCGCCGAGATCGTGGCTCAGCCGTGGATCGACAAGGGCCGCATCGAACGTGCCGCGAAGTCACCCTTCAACGTCGCCCGCGAACTCGGCGGGAGGATCGAACCCCCTCCGTCCAACCTCATCGTATCCGGTGGAACGCAGTCCCTGGATCAGCTCATCGCCGGGATGGACCGCGGTCTGCTCGTGCCCGAGTGCACATCGGTGCGCATCGAGGATCCCACGAACTGCCTGCTCAACGCCTCAACCCAGGGCGGGCTCTTCATGATACGCAACGGGAAAATCTCGCATGCCGTCAAGAACATGATCATCCGGGAGACCCCCGTATACCTGTTCCTCAGGAAGGAGGCCATGGGCATCCCCGTGCGCTGCCACCCACGTGGCACGGATTTCCCCATGCTCGTTCCCCCGATCCGGGTCAAGGATGTGATGTATGCCGGACTGAGCGGCATCGTCTGATTCTGTCGTTCCCTTCCTCCCACGTAGGCACCAGACGCTGTCCGGCGTCATGGATGGCATCATGCATCACGCCTGAACCATGCGGTCAACACCTCCGACACCAGAAGGCCGGACAGCATGAGTCCGGCTCCCAGAACGGCGACGCCGTTCATGGTTTCACCGATCGTCACCACGGCAATGATCGCCGCGAAGATCGGCTCCATGGTGTAGATCAACGCCGCACGCGTCGGTGTGGTCTCACGCTGGTATTTCGTCTGCACGAACAGGGCGATGCACGAGGCGAAGACGGCCAGATAGATCAGGGCGAGGATGGCGTTCGTCGTGAACGTGTTGGGCTGCCCCTGATCGAACACCGGCGCCAGCGCGAACCCGATGATGGCGGTGGTGGCAAACTGGAAGAAGACAAGCTCGGCGTTGAAGCGCTCTTTCGTGAAGATGTCGATGAGCACCACGTAGACGGCGAAGACGACAGCGCACAGCAGGACGAGGAAATCGCCGAGGTTGAACTGCCCGCCCGTGGGCGACGTGAAGACGAACAGACCGATGGACGTGAGCAGCACGCCGATGAGGTTGGGGATGGTCGGCATGCGTCGTTCGATGACGAGCTGAAAGACGGGGGTGAACACGACCAGCGTCCCGGTGAGGAAGCCCGCCTTGCTGGCCGTGGTCTCCGCCAACCCCACCGTCTGAAGAATGAAGCCGAGGCCGAGCAGCACGCCAAGAACCACACCCTGCCACAGGGTTCTCCGGGTGGTTGCCCGGATGTCGCGCCATGTGTAGATTCCCACAAGGATGGACGCGAGGGTGAACCTCGCCCCCTGGTAGATGTAGGGGGAGATGTCCAGCAAGGTGACCTTGGTCAAGGAAAAGGTGGAGCCCCAGATGAGAGTGATCAGAAGAAGCAGTCCATCGGCACGTGGGATTCGTCGAAAGATGGAGGCGTTGGTCGTCGTAGTGTCCATGGCGCTCATCGGTGGTTGCGGGAAGGAGGCGCCTCCGCCCGGGCCGGGCACGGAGGAGTTCTCCCAAATATACGTGGAGCTTGTGGTTCAGGGGGAATTGCTGCGAAACGATCCGGCACGTTTCGCCCATCGGCGCGACTCGATGTTCCAAGCCCATGGGATCGATTCCGCGTCCTTTGAACGGCACCTCGGATGGTTTGTGAATCATCCCGCGGAGATGCAGAGGATGGTGGATCTGGCGGTGAAGAAGATTGATGCACGCCGACCGCCGACGCCGTGACCTCACTCCTCGCTGTCGATGCGCATCAGGCCGTGTTTCTTGATCTTGGCATACAGGTGACTTCGCTGCATGTCCAGCATCTCGGCTGTCTTTGTCACATTCCAGCCGTTTCGCTCCAGGTGTCGCCGGAGAAATTCCGCCTCGGCACGATCCTTATAATCCTGGAAACTCATGTCATCGACCGGAGTGATGCCGTCAGCACGGTGTGGCGCATGAACCAGCTCACGGACATCCGCCTCCCCGATCACCGAGCCGGACATGATCAGGAGCCGCTCCACGGCATTGCGAAGCTCACGGACATTTCCCTTCCATGTCCGCTCCTGAAGCATCGCCACCGCCGATGGCGTGATGCTCCGCTCCGGCAGTCGGTTCTTTACGGCAAGTTCATGCAGGAAATGGGCGACGAGTGACGGGATGTCGGACACGCGGTCCTTCAGGGGTGGGACCTCGATGCGAATCACATTGAGGCGATGGAAGAGATCCTCCCGGAAGCACCCCTTCTCGATCTCGCGCTCAAGGTCCTTGTTTGTTGCTGCAATGATGCGGGCGTCCACGTGGAGGAGCCTGCCACCACCAACCCGCTCCAGCGTTCCCTCCTCGACGACCCGCAGCACTTTTGCCTGAGCGGCGAGGCTCATGTCACCGATCTCATCGAGAAAAATTGTGCCACCATCGGCCTGCTCAAACTTCCCGATGCGCAACGCCGTGGCGCCGGTGAAGGCCCCCTTTTCATGCCCGAACAACTCGGACTCGATGAGATCGGGGGGGATGGCGGCGCAATTCACCTCCACCATCGGCCTTCCGGCCCGGCGTGATTTCTGATGCACCGCCTGGGCCACGAGCTCCTTGCCCGACCCATTCTCCCCGGTGATGAGCACGTAGGCCTCCGTGGGCGCCACCCGCTCGATGAGCCTTTCCAACGCACGCATCGGGGGTGAGGAGCCGACAAGCGTCCCGCCCGCATCAACCATCTCCCGCAGGTGACGGTTCTGTTCCTGAAGGGACGAATGCTGGACGGCATTGCGCAACGTCACCAGGAGTTTGTCCCGATCAGGTGGTTTTGTGAGGAAGTCGAACGCACCGAGCTTCGTGGCCTGCACTGCCGTCTCGATCGTCCCATGACCGGTGAGCATGATCACCGGGAGCGAGCGCTTCAGATCCAGAATGCGTTCCAGCGTCTCCATGCCATCAATGCCGGACATCTTGATGTCCAGGATCGCGGCGCCGTACTCTGTTGCCGCAATGCGATCAAGCGCGGCAAGGCCGGATTCGGCCTCATCCACGGCATAGTCTTCATACTCGAGGGTGAGCCGGAGGATGTCGCGAATGGACTTGTCGTCATCGACGATGAGGATTCGGGAGGCGGGCATGGCAGGTCTTCATGGTTGGGGTTCCGTGGTGCGCTGCAATGTACGGAAAACCGCGCCCGGAGTTTCCATGCCTTCCCCATGTGGCCGGAGCACATTCCCAGAGGACCAATGCGGGTCTTCCCTCACCGGCCACGCCACATCCGTGAGGGCAGGACGTTGCGTTCACGCATGAGAGCCTCGGCAAAGGCGATCCCGAGGATGTTCGCGTCGATATCCCTGTCGTCGAATGCCCCCTCGAGAAAGAACATCCGCTCAAACACCTCGACCCCATATCCCAGCGACCGTGCAACGGCGGGATTTCGCAGACGCAGTTGCAGCCAGGCCGACCCGAAGAAATGCGGCAGCTTGTCCCTGTCACCTTCGCGGGGGGATGCGCGCAGGAGGTGCGTCGGCAGATGCTCACGGCGCAGAAGAAATGCCTCAGCCGATTCGAAGGAGACCGGGACGGACACCGCCCCTCCCAGTACGGGCAATGTCGCGAGAAACGACTTATAGGGAATGGTGGAAATCGCACTGATGAAAAGAGATTCCTCCATGTCACCTTCGGTGATTTCGAGTGCCTTCAGGAAGATACTGTCGAGCCTCGCAAGGCTGGCCTCCCGAGAGGTGTCGAGGGAGGTGAAGGCCATGGCGAGGGAGTCTTGGAGCATTCCCGCGCGTTCAAAGGGAGGCGGGAGAAACACACGTTTGAGATGCATGAGAAGCCCTGTTTGCGCATGCGACGTGCCCGTCGCCATGAGCGCCATGGCAATGATCGAAGCGAGGAGGACGGTGCGTGGCGTCCGGTGCTGCATCAGGTTTGTATGACACCCGGATTGAAACGTGGGACATCGGGGTTGTTGTCGGCGATGTGGATGGAACGCGAGATGACCTCGCGCGTGCGGGCCGGATCGATGATTTCATCCACCCACAGCCTGGCCGCGGCGTAATACGGGCTCATGTGATCCTGGTACTGCTGCTGGATGCCGGAGAGGAGCTCCCGCTGTTCCGCGTCGGTGAGCACTTTCCCCTGCTGCTTCAACTGGCCGATGCGGATTTCGAGAAGGGTTTTCGACGCCTGGGACCCGCCCATGACGGCGATCTGCGCTCCCGGCCAGGCATAGATGAAGCGTGGATCGTAGGCCTTGCCGCACATGGCATAATTGCCGGCACCGTAGCTGTTTCCGGTGATGATGGTGATCTTCGGCACCACGCTGTTCGCCACGGCATTGACCATCTTGGCGCCATCCTTGATGATGCCCCCCTGCTCCGCCTTGCTGCCCACCATGAAGCCCGTGACATCC
>CAYUYM010000182.1:0-6905 GCA_964449305.1 uncultured Chromatiales bacterium
GGACGCACCAGATCCGCGTCCATCTCTCCCACATCCATCATCCCGTCTTCGGCGACCCCACCTACGGCGGTCGGCACATTTCGCATGGCACGGTGACGCCACGGTACAAGGCCTTCATCTCGCGTCTGCTTGCCATCCTGCCGCGGCAGGCACTGCATGCACGCGTGCTGGGATTCAACCATCCCGCAACACGCGAGCACACGCGCTACGAGTCCCCGCTCCCGGAGGACATGCGGACCGCACTCGAGATGCTGGAGGAGTATTTCTCTGCGTCAGCGTGACGCGGCATTCATGATCTTGTAGGCAAGCTTGGTGGCGAGATACGTGGGCGCCACAAAATCCGGATCGGGGGCGAGTTCCACGATGTCACACCCGATGATGCGGCGTGTTGCCGCCACGTGTTTGATGATGCGCATCGTTTCATCCCACAGGAAACCACCCGGCTCCGGCGTCCCGGTGGTCGGCATGATGGACGGATCGAAGAAGTCCAGATCGAAGGTGATGTACACCTCGTCGGTGAGGCAGGCGGCCACGCTCTCCTCGAAACCGCCGTGTCGCATGGTTTCATGCATGTCGTGGGCGAAGAAGGTGTGGGTGCGATGCTTCTGGATGAAACGGAATTCCTCGATGCACTGGGCACGGATGCCAAGCTGGACGAGGCGGGACGGGGGCAGCACATCAAGCGCACGGGCCATGGCCGAGGCGTGGGAATGCGGGTTGCCGAGGTACTCCTGACGAAGATCCGAATGCGCATCGAACTGCAGCACCGACATGCCCGGATGGCGCTTCAGATGCTGGTGGATGATGGGAGCAGAAAGGGAATGCTCCCCACCGAGTGTGACGAGAAACTTGTCATCCGCAATGAAGGGCCCGACGAAATCGCTGATGACCTTCATTGCATCAGCGTCCACCGCACCCCGGAGATCCAGCGGTTCGATGGTGCAGATACCCTGCGAGAAGCAGAGCTCGCTGCCGAACTCCTCGTCCCAGAACTCCACGTAGTGCGAGGCGGCAAGCATCGCCGCTGGCGCCAACCCTGCGCCACGTCCGTAGGACACGGAATGCTCGTAGGGGATCGAGAGGACCACGAAGCGTGAGGTGTCGTAGGCACTGTTCTCTTCAGGAATGCCGAGGAAGTTCTCAGCAGGCGAAAGGACGGTCATGGTGCGCGGTGGTTACTGGATGGAAAGCCGTGTTGTGAGGCGCCATGCGCCACGGAGGAGCGTCAGCGCGAACACCCCGCGGGGAAGCGTGGAGGATGCGATCTGCACGATTCCGGATGCGGGAACGTCGACGGCGCGCGTGTCGATGGTCCGGCCCAGCATGTCGGTGATGCGCAGTTCCGCGCTCCCGGCGGTGAGGGAATGCGTGCGCAGAGTGACGACAGGGGAGCCATGTGCCACGGGATTGGGATGCACGCTGATGCCGGCATCAGCAGGAGGCTCCACGGCATCGCCTCCCAGAATCGCACCGCGATCATAGTGGAAGGACACGGTGGCGGTGCTGTCGTTCATCGCATCCACATGGAAGTTCAGCCGCGTGTGTATCGTGTCGTTGTTCACGAGGATGTCGGGCGACGGATTGCCCGTCCACCGAAACCACGGCTGCTCCGGGCGGAAGGCGGCGGTGGAATCGCCATAGCCGGCGTCGGCGATGTAGTTGTTGTTGTCGAGGTAGAGGATCTGGAAGGCGTTCTGGCCCCTGAGCGCATCGGGATACCATTTCACGGGCTTCCTGATCTGCGGGTCGTAGCGCCACACCCAGCGGCCGTCGGCGGACTGCACCAGCACGCGCTTCTGGGAGAGGATGTGTGTGTCGCTCACGGTGGAGATGTACACGCCTGTCGAAGGGACACCATCGTAGGGGGATCTCCGCGCACGGAACTCAATGCTGTAGTAGATGCCGGTCGTGCCGGGGAGCTGGTAGATCAGTGCGTCGCCCGTGGTCATGCAGTCACGGAGCACGAAGGTCGTGTCGACGTCGTGCGGTACGACGCGGGGGCTGAACCAGCCCAGCGTTTCACGTTCGAAGGCGCTCATGCCGACGCCGCCGCTGTACTGCCCCATCAGGCCCAGCCCGCAGTAGAGATCGGTCACGTGGGAGTCGCCCCAGATCTTGTGCATGATCTCGTGGACGGCCACGCGGAAGGCCCAGTTGAAGTTGGTGGGAAATGCGGACCGGCGGCCGAAGGTGAGGCCGGTGGAGCCGGCATCGTTGAACTGTCGCGTGCCGCCGAAGATGTAGCGCGCACTGTCGTCCACCTGCAGGTTGCCCCAGAACCCGAGATCCGACACGCCATCGAAGGGGAAGAACGTGGCCTGATGGAGGAAGCGATAGATGAAGACGATGAGGTCCACCTTCCGGTCCGGTCCCGGTTTCACCTGGAAGGGCTCGTAGCTGCTGGACCAGTTGTCATAAGGGGAGAAATCCAGGGTCGTGTCCATCAGGGAGAGTACGTCGATGGCAGCGTTGCCGTAGTCCTGGATCTTCCAGCGATAGTCCTCCTCCGAGAGCGGCGGGACCATGAGTCGGGGGTACACATCCAGCCGGAGGTTCAACGCGCCCTGCGACATGGCGGCCATGTAGGTCTGGATCGCATCCGCGAGGCGCTGGCCCCAGGAGGGCATGGAATCGCGCATCCAGTCCGGATCGTATTCGCGGTCGTCCTTCGTCTGAAGGAACACCATCAATCCGCGCACATCACCCTTGGACGGCAGGTAGGAGCCTCCATGCTGCACGATGGGGACGAAATCGGTGGTCTGTGCCCGGGTGATCGAGGCACTGATGACGAGGAGGATTCCACAGAGGAGGAGTGTGCGAACGGTGATGGTTGTGGGGTTCATGGGCGGTCTATTTCCATGCACGGAGGATCACGATCTCCGCACGACGGAAGATGATGGTGAAGAGACGATCGAGCACCCGCCAGAGGGCGAACGGGAGAAGGCGCGTGGCATGAGAGAAGCGCAGGCGGAGAAACGCTGTGTTCAGCACAAGCGAGCAGGACGCGGTTCGGAAGCCTGCCCCGGTCGCATGTGTCCGCAGGCGATCCTCGTCAAAGGAGTGGATGTGGGCGTTGGCAGGTGTGGGCTTGTTGCAGTGAATGCAAAGGTAGGTCCTCAGGATTTCGCGATACGGTGTGGAGGCGACGAGCAGCCCATCGGCATCCAACACTCGGGCGGCTTCGCCGACCACCCGCCCTGGATCGTTGACATGCTCCAGGATTTCCGACGCCACAACGCGCGCGAAGGAGCCCTCACGAAACGGCAACCGGGCCGCATCTGCCACCACCTGCAGGCCGAGGCCATTGCGATGCAGAAGCTGAAGATTGCGCAGCCCGAGGTCCACCGAGATGCAGGTGGCGCCGGTGCCGTGGAGCCGTCGGGCAAGCCAGCCACTTCCGGAGCCGAGGTCCAGGACTCGTCCGCCGGTGGGAAGCTCTGCAGCACGTTCCACGGCCTGCTGGATGCGCCTGGTGGAATCGAGCAGCGCCCCGGATTGTGGCGCGAAATAGTCGAACTCCTCAGCGTCGCGCGCATAGTGCTTCACCGGATCCTGGACCTGCATCATCGTCCGATCAGCCCCTGCGCAGCGTGCCCTGCTGCATGTAGGATGTGAACAGCCGTCCCCATTCCGTCTCCCTCGTCCAGCGGTCGAAGATCCGGCGGTCGCGCAGCGGCCACCGGTAGTAATCGTGATACACTTCCGATCCCGCGACAAACAGATGCACAAGGGGTGTGTGGAAGAACAGTTTCTGGAACGCCTTCAAGGGACCAAACCACAGGATGTCGCCGATCATGCTGGCACCATTGTCACCCACGTGAAAATGCCAGTCCTGTCCGGAGATGTCATCGCCGACGATGGTGATGTCGCGCGTGTCCCCGATGCCGAGCCCCCGGTGGTGGGCGAGGTTCACATAGCGGAGATCGGAGAGGGGATCGAAGCCCATGCATCGTGCTGCGACGGCATCGATGGCCACCTGATCCGCCGAGGCGAGAAGGAGGTTCTTGATCTCCGGTTTCATGGTGCGTGGCCCGGGGCCGTTGCCCGCCGTGGTTCCGTCCATCACGGCGAACACGCCGCTGTGGATCTCCTTCTGAATCGCAAGCAGATCCACAAGAGTCTCATGAATCCACGAGTGGGTGTAGTGCCGCTTGGTGTTGAGGAGTCCGCCGAAGGCGTTCTTCATGGCACCCGTGGTGGTGGTGTAGATGTGGCACTTCACCGTGGGCAGATGCACGATATTCTTCCCGAAGAAATACTCGGGGAGCTGGATGCCCTCAGGATACACCCTGGACAGTGCCAGCATCTCCGCCTTTGGTTCGTAGTGCACCCAGCGCATGTCCTCGTCCCGGAAGTTGAAGAGCACCGGGATGCCATACTCGCGGAATATCGGGACGTAGCCGTTGAGGTCCTCGCCCTTGAAGGCGTCGGTGACCACGGTCTTGTTCTGGACACAGGTGATGTCGTTGAAGGATGCCTCCCGAAGGCCGCGGATCACACCCTCGAGCTGCCATGGTGTGGTGTTGGCGCCGGGGAAGGGGAAGTGCCAGGAGATGTTGTCCTTGAGAATCGTTGTGGTGGAGCGATCCAGTGCGGCATCGAGCCCCGCGAGCGCCATGAGACGGGGAATGTCATCCAGCACCGTTTCGGGCGTGGTGAAAAGAGCGGCGACAGTGGAACGGGACATGCTTCACCCCCGGAAATACACGATGACGACGATGGAGACGCCCCAGAGAAACACGGTCGCGAGCAGGGGGACGTCGGTGAGGAAATCCGAGGTCGGATCTCCTCCTGCCTTTTTCTGATGCACGAGGTAGTAATAGCGGAACAGGCCGTAGAGGACGAATGGTGTGCTGAACAGGAGATTCTTCGAGCCGAACTTCAGCACGGTATCCTCGGACACGGTGTACAGGATGTAGCAGATCAGTGTTGCCGCGGTGACAAGAGAGATCATCTGGTCAAGAAAATACGTGCTGTAGTCGGAAAGCACCTTCCGGTGGGCGGTGGCATCCTGCTCGAGGATGGAGATCTCATGCCGGCGCTTGTTGAAGCCGAGAAAGAGCGCGAGGAGTGACGTGCAGATGAGGAGCCACTCCGAGATGAGGGTGCCGCTCACGGCGGAGCCTGCGTAGATGCGAAGCACGAAGAATGCAGCGATGCACATCACGTCAATGATGACGACGCGCTTGAGCTGGAACGAGTACAGGATGTTCAGCACCACATAGCCGACAAGGGTGAAGCCGAAGGCGGCGTTGATGTCGAAGCCTGCGGCGATGGCGATGATCGCGAGGCAGCCGGCGATGATGAGGGCGGCCGACACGGGGATGTCGCCCGCCGCAATGGGCCGGTGACGTTTGACGGGGTGCCGGCGATCGCTCGCCAGGTCGATCACATCGTTGACGATGTACACGCTTGACGCAACCAATGAGAAGAGCAGGACGCCGAGAAGCGCCACGGTGAGTCGGCCGGTCTCGAACAGATGGCGCGAAAACACGAGGGGCGACAGGACGAAAAGGTTCTTGATCCACTGCTTCGTGCGCAGCAGATTGGACAGCATGCGGACAAACTGCAGCGGCTGGATGGCTGCCGTGCCCGTCATTGTTGCCCCGGAACGCATGAGACGGCCGCGTCGGGGTACACCGACAGGTGCTGACGCAACGCGCAACCACCATCCGCCCGCCGCCGATGGTGATCTGTCCTGTGCTGGTTGCTCATCCTTTTCTGCGCTTCCAGGTCTCGGTGAATTTCTGCACACCGCGCTGCATCCGACCGATGAAGTCGAACACCTGCATCAGCCCCGGTTCCACCCGCTTCTGCAATGCCGTCTCGAGGCGGTACAGGTTCTCGGTTATCCCGTTGATGTGGCGCAGCGATGCGTCGATGTAGGTCTTGTATCCGTTGATGTCGCGTATGGTCTGATCGAGCCGGACCGTGAGTGAGTCGACATTCTTGAGCAGGGGGACGAGGGCGTCCTTGATGTCGTTCACTTCGCTCCTGACCGCCACAATCGCCCTGCCCAGACGCACGAGAACGATGATGACGACGGCGACGAGGATGGTGCTGGCGATCAGCAGCACGGAGACAAGTGTGGAGTTCAAATCAGACATGGCAGGGAGTCCTCACGTTCGTTGATGGGAATGCGCCTGCGATCGACGCGTTGGTCAGCCCCGCCTGCCCGTGTCTCCCGATTGCGAGAAGGCATCGGTGCCCGCCTTCACCGCATCGTGGAGCCTGGCGGCGTCGCTGGCGACACGCGCCTTGGCACCGGCGATCATCTGTTCGGTGTCGCGCAAAAGCTCCTCGGCCCGCTCGCGTGCATCAGCGATGAGCGCCGTCGACTTGTCGCGTCCATCGTTGATCATGACGCGGGCCTTGTCCTTCGCCGACTTCAGGTAGTTCTCCACATCGGCCACGACGTCGACCGACTTGCTTTTGATGTCCTTCCGCAGCTCCCTTCCCGATTTTGGGGCGAACAGGAGTGCGGTGATTCCGCCGGCAAGGGCGCCGGCGATGAGCCCGAATGCGAAACCCTTCAGGGCCTTGCGTTGGTCCATGGTGTCATCCTTTCAAGGGGGAGGCCGGGGGGACCTCTCCATGATGGGTCGTATACAGCTGCCGCAGCTTCAGCATCGTGTCGTGCATGTCCTCGGAAATGACCTTCGTGTCAGCGATCACCGGCATGAAATTCACATCGCCAAGCCAGCGCGGGACGATATGGACGTGGACATGCTGATCGATGCCGGCCCCCCCCGCGCGGCCGAGATTGCCTCCGATGTTGAAGCCCTGCGGGTGCATCGCCTCATCGAACACGGCAAGCCAGTTGCGCACCACCGTCCATACCTCCAGGTAGGCCTCCTCGGTCAACGAGGCGTAGGAGTCGGTGTGGAGATAGGGGACGACGAGTA
>CAYUYM010000183.1:0-6871 GCA_964449305.1 uncultured Chromatiales bacterium
ACTCTCTCCCGGGATCACCGATCTCCCGATCGGCGGTGGCGACACGGAATTCTTGGAGATGGTCCCCCTTCGCCTGTGCCAACCGGTGTTGACAGCGACGCACGCCTTTCGTGTCTTGACCCCATGTCGCTGTATTGGGCGAACCCGCCAAGGCAGGCATCAGTCATGCCACTCATTCGCATCCGTCTGCCCTGCCGGATCTGGTTCCCTGCGATCGCGAAGAATCTGAAAACGCTGGGGTACGCTAATAACGAATGATGGGGTTTTCGTTAATAGCGCCTTTGGTCATATTCACAGATGAGAATAACGCTACAATGAAGGACCTCAACGGATGAAGCGCGGAGCAAGTGGCACATACGATTCTGCCACGGTGGCCGGGGAACAGGTGCGGGCCTTTGTCCCGGACCCGCTTCCCCCCATGCCGCCGCTTGACGTCACCGGACAGCGCCAACTGCTGCTGGAACGCGCATTGCTGGCCGGCGGCCGACTGGATGGCATCAGTGCACTGCTGCCTGATCCCGATTTGTTCTTGTACACGTACATCCGTCGCGAGGCTGTGCTTTCCAGCCAGATCGAGGGGACGCAATCCTCACTCTCCGATCTCCTCCAATATGAACTTGGTGAAGCGCCGGGCGTTCCGTTGAACGATGTGGTAGAGGTGGTCAACCATGTCAGCGCGCTCGAACATGGGGTGTTGCGGCTCCAAAGCGGCTTCCCCCTTTCCATCAGGCTGTTGCGCGAAGTGCATGAAAAACTGCTGGTTCACGGCCGGGGAGCGGACAAGGAGCCGGGCAGCTTCCGCACCAGTCAGAACTGGATTGGAGGGACCCGTCCGGGCAACGCGCATTTTGTGCCCCCTCCGTTTCATCTGGTCGCGCCGTGCATGGCGGATCTCGAGCGGTTTCTTCACGCAAGCGGCGACGGCATATCCGCCCTGGTCCGGGCTGGTTTGGCGCATGTCCAATTTGAAACCATTCATCCCTTTCTCGATGGCAACGGACGCGTCGGTCGGCTCCTTATTGCGCTGATCCTCTTTGATGCGCAGGTGCTTGCACAGCCACTCCTCTACCTGAGCCTGTATTTCAAACAGCATCGCGAGGAGTATTACACGCTTCTCGATGCTGTTCGAACGCAGGGGCGCTGGGAGGAATGGATCGATTTTTTCCTGGAAGGCGTTGCGATCACGGCGGAATCAGCCGTCTCCACCGCACACCGGCTGCTGGGGTTGTTCAGGGATGACTCCACACGGGTCCAGGAAACCGGCCGGTCGGTGTCGAACCTCCTCCACATCTATGATGCCTTCCGCAGACGCCCGGTGGCGAGTGTGAAGCTCATCATGGAGCGAACCGGCGCCAGTTACCCCACCGTTGCGCGGGCGATTGGCAGACTGGGGGACATGGGCATCATCCACGAAATCACCGGCAGGAAACGCGATCGTGTGTATGCATACTCGCAATACCTGGGTATCCTGAATGAAGGCACGGAGCCGGCATGATGCGTGACTTCAATTGTGTGAAATGGATCACGGGAATGCGGCAGGGGGTGGGATATGGGGAGTGACATTGCTGTCCAAAACATTACGGATCAATAGGAAAATCCGCGATTCCAGCCCGTATTGAACAGATGCTTGCGCACTCGTGGAATCACCCCCTGCCGAATTCCACACTTGCGATGTCATGGATCCATGGAGCTTTGGATGTTTGGATCCCGCGGTTCTTCCAGAAACGGATTATGAAGCCAGTCCATCAAATCCTTTTGGACTGATGTTTCGCAACAGGAGACACGTATCACAATGCTGGTTGATCGGGATGATGATTGCATGATGCCATGGCAGATGCCTGAGTCCATTGCCCGGCAGGTTGGGCTTGTAGTCACGATCATCTGTGCGTTCAACCGCATCGCGGCTTGCCAGCCGGATCGTCGTTGCGGAACTGCGGACGTGGTACTTCGGCGACAGATCGGGGTGCACAGGGGCACCCCGGGACATGGCGCAGATCGGGGTGCACAGGGGCACCCCGTGACATGGCGCAGATCGGGGTGCACAGGGGCACCCCGTGACATGGCGTACGGGAAAAAAATTGGACGTTCTTCTTCAGTCCGTCAGTATACGTCGTTCTGGGGGGGGATATTGACACGTGTGATCCGTGACCCATCACTTGAAGTGCGGTCACTCATCCACCGTTCCGCAACCCCTGACAGGAGGCATCCATGTTTCCCGGTTTCCTTTTTCGTGCTGGCACGAATCCGCTCGTTCTCGGCGCCATCATCGCTGTCGGTATTTTCGCCCTTCTTCTCATCGCGGCCGCCATTCAGCGTATGCGTATGACGCCGGAACAGCGGGCGGAACATGACGCCAGTATGAAGAAGCGCGCGGATGACAAGCGCGCAGCCACCGATGCGGGTCGATACATCAGCGGACATCCGGGGATCAATCAGCCGCTCGGTGTCCGGCTCCTTGTCGAAGGTGATCTGGTGGTGTTCATCAAGGCCGATATCACCGGCGCACGCATCGGTTCGATTCCCCTCGCCTCGATCGAGGATGTTGTTGTCGAGGATCAATCCACCATGGAACGACGCGTCACCGCAACGCGTCTTTTGGCAGTCGGAATCTTTGCCTTCGCCATGAAGAAGGGGAGGCAGCACGTGTGCTTCTATGTCACAGTCTCATGGTCCGATGGGAGGTTCAAGAACAACACCATCTTCGAATTCGTGGACCCCAATCCGCTCGCCCGGGCCAATGCCCTTCTGACAATGCTGCGCAATGCCGTCAACACCAGGAATGGTTGATTGGATGCCGGGGGCACAACGCGATGCCATGTGGCAGCCATCAGCGACATGGGCACTCGGGTATTTGCCGAATGGATGCCAGAGTGGCATCCTGCCTGCAGGTCGATTCAGAAGTGGATTGTGGTCTTGCGGTGCATCATCCCTGCAATTGCGATCTGTTGGATGATATCCCGGATTTGGATGCCACCAAGGGAGCACCTAGTTTCGCGGATGAATTGCCTTGTGCGTTTGCATTACCCTGCGTGCCATCAGCACTCCCCGGACCACCGATCCATGTCCATTCCTCGCCGATCAACCCGTGTGCTCCAACGAAAAAGCGACCCTTGGGCCGCTTTGGATGTTTTCACAACGGAATAATCCTTATTGTGAATTGCTTCAGATTGAGCCATAACATACACATCACATGAACGGAAGTCAACAGTCATGAAAAAAATTCTTGGACTCGACATCGGGACGGCCTCCATCGGCTGGGCATGGGTGCTGGAGGACGAAAAAGATCCATCGAAGAATCGCGTTGTGGATGCCGGCGTGCGCGTCATCCCCATGGGCGATGAGCAAAGGCAGTTCAAAGAAGGGCAGCCGGTCATGTTGAACCGGGACAGGACCCAAAGACGCGGCATGCGCAGAATGAACCATCGCTACAAGCTCCGGCGCGCGGCTCTCATCGAGCATCTCACGGAATGGAACATGATGCCGGATCCGGACATGCTCACCTCCATGAGTGCAACCGATCTCTACGCACTGCGGGCGAGGGCTGCGACGCACAAGGTGTCACTCAAGGAGCTGGGGCGCGTGCTCTACCATATGAACCAGAAGCGTGGCTTTCGCAGCAATCGTAAGGCCGTCGCTGCGGAGGAGGCCAACGATGAGAACTACACCGGCAGCATCCGTAAGCGGTCCAAGGAGCTGGAGTCCGTCAAGCACACCGTGGGTCAGCATCTCCATCATCTGCTCACCACGCCTGTTCCGGATGCCACCGTACGTCTGCGGGGCCTGATATATCTGAGGAGCGACTACATCGCAGAATTCAATGCCATATGGACGAGGCAACAGCGGTACCATCCCCAGGTGTTGACAGAGGAGCGGCGGGTTGAAATGCGTGACCGCATCATCTTCTACCAGAGGAGACTGAAGTCGCAGAAGCGACTTGTCTCCATCTGCCGCTATGAAAAGCACCACAAGGTGGTTCCGAAAAGCTCGCCGTATTTTCAGGTGTTCAACATATGGCAGAAGGTGCGAAACCTCGAGATCAGAGATCTCCGAGGACAGGTGGTTTCGCTTGAGGAGGACCGTGTGCAGAGGCTGGTGGCCGCGCTGCAGGACACGGCACGGATGAGCCGGACCGATGTTCTCAAGTGCCTCCAGATCCAACCCACACGCCACTATTCCGTGAACTTTGAGAAGCTGGAGGGCAACAAGACACGCGCCGACATCATGCGAAAACTCGGGGAAGCGGGGGTGGATGATACCACGATCAGGAGATTGACGGAGTTCGATGCACTTTCCGGACAGCCGGACAGCCAACCCCTGTATCGGTTGTGGCACGTCCTGTACTCCATCGAGAACCATGAAGATGTGATCAGCACGCTTGAAAGGCAGCATGGGCTTGTTCATGATGCCGCCCAGGCGCTTGCCGCAATTGCCTATGCAAGCGATTATGGCAGCCTGAGCGTCCGTGCCATCAGGAAGCTGCTGCCACACATGATGAATGGGCTCATGTACCATGAGGCCTGCGACATGGCGGGCTATCGGCACACCGACACGCTGACGAACGAGGATAACGCACAGCGTCCCTTGGAGGACAGCATGCGCCACATCTTCCGGAACGAATTGCGCAGTCCCGTGGTGGAAAAGATCGGGAACCAGGTCGCGAGTCTCGTCAACGCCCTGTTGACGCACCGGTCCTTCGGTCGTCCGGATGAGGTCCGCATCGAGCTTGCGCGTGAACTTCGGCAGAACGCCGCGCAGCGTGAGGAGACGACGAAGCGCAACCGCGAGCTGGAGAAGCACAACGATGTCGCTCGGTCCGAGTTGCAGAAGCTGGGCGTGCCCGCTCCGACGCGGGCCGACATCCAGAAGTTCCTGCTTTGGAAAGAGTGCGGCATGGTGTCACTCTACACGGGCGCACCGATTCCTGCAGCCGAGTTGTTCGTCACCGGATCAGGGAAGTGGGATGTGGATCACATCATTCCACGATCATTGATCTTCGATGACTCGATGAACAACAAGATCATCTGCGAGACACAGGAGAACAGGGACAAGGGCAACAGAACTGCGTTTGACTACATGCAGGGCAAGGGGCCGGAGGCATTTGAGGCATTCGAGAAGCGCATCCTCGAGCTGGAGAGCAGAAAGGCTGTCAGCCGTGGGAAGGCGTGGCGGCTGCGCATGCCCGTGACCGAGGTCCCGACGGACTTCATTGAACGGCAGATCCGGGAGACGCAGTACGTGACACGCGAAATGCGCACGCGCTTGCAGACTGTCTGCCGCACTGTGCGCTGCTCGGCGGGGATGATCACCGCCCATCTGCGTGAGCAATGGGGCCTGAACGATGTTTTGCGTGAAGTCAACCTCGAGAAATACCGCAGGCAGGGACGGATTGAAAAGACGAAGGATGTGCGGGGACACACAGTGGAGCGCATCACCAAATGGAGCAAGCGCGACGATCACCGGAATCATGCCCTGGATGCAATCATCGTGGCCTGTACCACGCCGGCCATCGTGCATCGCCTCAACAGCCTGAACCGCGCTCTGCCCGGTGGCGTGGCATCTGTTGCGCGGTCGAGAAAGGCCGATGTGTGGGCCATACCCATGCCATGGGACTCCTTCCGCGAGCAGGTGCAGTCAACCCTGCGCCACATACTGATCTCTTTCAACAACAGGAAGCGCGTGGCGAGCCGAAGCGTCAATCTGATTCAGGTGGGCGGCAGGGCAGGGTCCGGCGAAACGGACAGCACCACCCCACTCATCCAGAAGCGCGGAAGGCTGTACAGACGGCAGGTGACATTGGCGCCGCGTGGTCCCCTGCACAAGGACACAATTTACGGTTGCATCATGCGCTACAGGAAAGTGCCACTCAATGCCCGTTTCAGTGCGGACCACTTCGTTTCCCTGGCGTTCGATGAAGACAGGCAGCGAATCGAGGAGTATATCCAGGCACACGACGGGGATTTCGCACACGCGATGAGATGCCTTGCCAAGGATCCAATCCGGATTGGTGCAGCGGATGGGCAGGTGCTCAGGGAAGTTGTGATCCTTGAGCCGTGTTATGTCCAGCGCGTCACCATTGATGGAAGCTTTGACCGCGTGGACAAGGTGGTTGATGCGCATGTCCGGAGCGTCCTGCAGAAACGTCTGGAACACCATGGTGGAAACAGCAAGAAGGCCTTCAGCAATCTGGAGCAGGATCCAATCTGGTTCGACGATGCGCATACACGGATCATACGGCATGTTCGGATCTTCGCTCCAGCGAACGAACTGCAGAATCTGCACACCAACAACGGCGGCAAGGTGGACTATGCATTCACACGAAACAATCATCATGTGGCGATCTTCGAGGACGAAAACGGCAACAAATATGAGAAGCTCGTCACCTTCTGGGAGGCGGTGAAGCGCCGAATGGAGAACAGGCCGGTTGTCGATAGGTCGGCTCCAGACGGGCACAGCTTCCTCTTCTCCATGAAGATCAATGACATGTTTGTCTACGGTCTGGAAAACGACATTGACCTGTGTGATCCTTCTTCACGAGAGAAGATTACGACACACCTTTATCGTGTCCAGAATATTTCATCGAAGGACTATGTGTTTCGGCATCATCTCGAGTCAAAGAGCGACGATAATGATGCGGAGCTCAGAATTCAATCTTTTGGCCGACTTGCTGGTTTGAAGAAGGTTCATGTCGATCGGCTTGGAGACATCACATCCGTTGGGGAGTGATGATACGCCGGACCATAGTCCTCGCCAGTCCGGCGCGTCTGTCGAGGAGGAATGATCAACTGATGATCCTTGATGATGGAGAGGAACATCATGTCCCATGGGAGGACGTGGGTGTGGTGGTGGTGGAATCCCAGCAGATTCAGATGAC
>CAYUYM010000184.1:0-6811 GCA_964449305.1 uncultured Chromatiales bacterium
GCCGGGCATCGAGCGCATGGCCCATGACGGCCGCCGCGAAAAGCTCGCACTCTCTCTCCACGCCACGACGGATGAACTTCGCTCCCGCCTCATCCCGCTCAACCGGAGATGGCCGCTCGCAGCCGTCCGGGAGGCGCTGGAGCGCTACCACCGCGCCACGCGCCGCACGGTGACCTTCGAGTACATCCTCTTCGCCGGCCTCAACGACACGGTGGAGGATGTCCGTCGCCTGGTGAAGCTGACACGATCGCTGCCGTCCAAGATCAACATCATCCCGTTTCACGCCATCCCGCCCACGCTCACCGGGGGAGAGGCACGCTCACTGGTGCCCGCCTCGCCCGCCACGATGGAGTGGTTCGCAGGCATGCTGCGTGCCGGAGGCGTCACGGTGATGCGTCGGGCCAGCGCTGGACAGGACATTGATGCCGCCTGCGGTCAGCTTGCGGGAAAATTAGACGTGTGACATCCGAACGAATTTGGGAAATGCCGGGTTTTTGTATTTTGCCCGGGTGATTTGCGACACCCGATCGCAGGCGATCACACGCACCATATCAATCCACAGGATTCTCATGAACATCGTGATCTTTGGACCTCCGGGGGCAGGCAAGGGAACCCAGTCCCAGTTCATCTCCGAGCGGTTCAATATCCCCCACGTATCCACCGGCGACATCTTCCGTCTGAACATCGCCAACAACACCCCGCTTGGCCAAAGTGCGAGGGAGTTCATCGAGGCGGGGCTGCTTGTTCCCGATGACATCACCATCGGCATGGTGCGGGATCGGATCATGAAGCCGGACTGCAACAACGGCTTCCTGCTCGACGGGTATCCACGGTCGATCCGCCAGGCGGAGGAATTCTGTCCGATCCTCGAGGCTCGAGGCGTGATCCTCGACATCGTGTTGAACATGGTGGTGAGTGACGAGATTGTCATCGAGCGGCTGCTCGGCCGTGGGCGCTCCGACGATGCCCTGGAAACGGTGAAGCGTCGCCTGGACATCTACCACGACACGACGCATCACGTCATCGCCTACTATCGCAACAGGGGCATCCTGCGCGACATCAACGGGATCGGACCGGTCGAGGAGATCTCCAACACCATCATCACACTTCTCGAATCCATCCAAAGGTGATGTCATGACACCGTCACGACGCTGTGCCACGGGTCTTTTTGCCGCCTGTCTTCTGGTCGCACTCCTCACACCGCACGTCCCCGTGCGCGCGCAATCCATTTCCGACCTCGTCAAATCGCTCGGCATCGAGTCCATGGCGCGTGACTACCTCCGCTCCGGCGCAGACGCCATCGGCTACAGCATCAACAGCGGGCTCTACCACAGCGCCCGCGTGAAGGGCGGGTTTCACGTCTACGCAGGAGTGCGCGGCATGTGGACCATGGTGCCCGAGTCGGACCGGACCTTCACCACGGTGCTCCCGGCATCCCTCATCCAGCTCGGCTACACGCCGGTGCAGACGGCCACCATCACCGGTGGCAGGGGGGCCGTCCTTCGCGCGACAGGCAGGCCCGACATCGTGCTTCCCGATGGCATCGACGTCGGCTCCACGTTTCTCATGCTGCCGCATGTCACCATCGGATCGCTTCTCGGCACCGAGATCATGGTGCGGGGCATCCCGGAGATCACCTTCGAAACGGAGGTGGGGAGGGTCGGATTCGTGGGGGTGGGCGTGAAGCACTCGCCCACGAGCTACATCGAGATGCCCTTCGATGTTGCGGTGATGGCGGCCATGCAGCGCATCACCATCGCCGATGTGATGACCGTCTCGAATCAGGCCGTTCATGCCATCGCCAGTGTGCCCCTCGGGATCCTCACGGTCTATGGCGGCATCGGGTATGAGGAATACGCGATCGACCTCACCTACACCTACACCCCGCCACCCAACGCCTCGCTTCCCCCCGAGCTCAACGGCCCTGTCACCATCTCCACCGATTTCCACCGGCACAATCTCCGCACCACGGTGGGCGCCACTCTCACACTGCTTCCGCTCGTCGATCTGTCCGTGGACTACAGCTTCGGCATCCAGGACAACGTCACC
Organism: uncultured Chromatiales bacterium; assembly: GCA_964449305.1. Taxonomy (GTDB): domain Bacteria; phylum Bacteroidota; class Ignavibacteria; order SZUA-365; family CAYQST01; genus CAYUYM01. The sequence continues at coordinate 2,050 of CAYUYM010000184.1, forward strand.
GCCGGCGTCGGCTTTTCATTCTAGCACGGAACACCGCACATGATGCTCCACTCACGCCCCGTGGGATCCCGCATGTCGGGAGCCCTCACCATCCTGTTCCTTGGTATGGCGATCTTCGTCCTCACCCCATCAGGCAGCCAGGCCCAGTTCAACATCGACACGAAGAAGCTGCTGGAGAACTTCTCGCTGCAGCTCTTCGAGCGCAACGCCAGGGGCTTCATGAGCCCGCTCGTCATCGTGTCCAATGTCGGCGCCAACGACGGGTTCTTCAACTCGGCCCACATCCCCCAGACCAACACCATCCAGTCCACACGCCTCGACCTCCAGTTCTCCATACGCTCGATGATGGCATGGGTCAAAGACGACCAGCGCGCCTTCCATGGCTCCCTGCCGCTGGAGGACCAGCCGGGTGATGATGAACAGCTTCGGCTGTTCAAGTACCTGCTGCGCGGAGCGGTGCAGGCGGGCGAGCTCAACCCGGACATCACCTCCGCCACGGTGTTTGGATCGAGCGGGGAGTTCTTCAAGATTCCGAAGAGCTACATCCGCCGGACCATGCCCTTCATCCCGGACTCGACGCTGACCCGGCTGCCCGACTCTCTGCAGCTGACCAACGGCACGAATCAGAACTTCGTCATCGCCGCGGTGCCGCAGTTGTCCATCGGCACCTTCCTGAATTCCCAGGTCCTGCTCCGCTACATCCCCCCTGTGCGCTTTGACACGGCGGTCGGCGACTTCTCGTTCTTCGGCGTCGCGCTCCGCCACGGTTTCACAAACTGGTTCCGTCATTCCCCTGTGGATGCGGCGATCCAGGTGAGCTACCAGCATTCCACCATCGACAACACCGTGGGTGCCACACGTGCCAAGCTCGCAGCGACCACGGACATGTTCTCCGCCAACCTCCACGCGAGCCGCCGCTTCGGCTGGATCGAGCCCTACATCGGCGTCTCCTACGAGCATCTGGAATCCAAGGGCAGCTACACGTTCACGCTTCCGAAAAACGTGGTCGATCAGATCGGCTACGACATCGATCCCCAGGTGGCGCGCATCTCTCTTTCCGATGATGCCATCAAGCTCACCGTGGGGGCTACTGCGCATCTCGGACCCGTCCAGGTGTTCGTCAACGCCGGCATCGCCAAGCAGTTCATTCTCGGTGCCGGCGTCGGCTACGGGATCGATCTGCTGCCGTAGGGACCGCGATTGTCTGGTTGTTGGTTGCTTTTCTTTCTATTTTAGCGGGCTATGCATTCACCGTCAAAGATCATCGCCCGCGTCCTGCTCCCCCTGCTTCTGCTTGTCGGCCCGGTTGGTGCGCAGCAGATGCCGCGGCTGGAGTACCTGCCTCTGCGGATCGGGTTGACAGGATCGCTCGACAACAGCTGGCACACGGCGGGCTTCGGGGCCCTGCCCGGCGTCCCTGCATGCTGCCCATCCCACACGGGTGGTGACGGCTCCGGATTCTCCGCGGGTGGATTTCTGACCATCCCTCTTTCCTCCACCTTTTTCGTGCAGCTCCGCGCCGGGTACGGTGTGGACGATGCGCTGCTCGGGGCCGACGAGTGGTCGGTGTTCAACCTTGATGGCGAGGCCGTACCGGCCGTGATCCGTCACGAAATCGCCGCCCGTGAGAGCTTCGTTGCCGTGGAACCACGACTCGGTGTGCATCTCTGGCAGGGTCTTCATCTCCTCGGCGGAATCTGGGCGGGGGTTGTGGGCACCGACTCCTACACCCAGGTGGAGCGCCTCATCGAGCCGTCACGCGGAACCTTCAACAACGGCAGCCGCGAACGCAACCGCCGCAGCGGCGCCATCCCCGATGCCGGGCGCATCGCCGTGTCCGCCGTGGGCGGCCTTGGCTGGGATCTCCCGCTCACACGCGGGGGGCTTCTGATGCTCACGCCCGCCCTCACCTGGCGGCAGCAGCTCACGCGCATCGTCTCCGGCGTCGACTGGAGGCGCGGGACACTCACCGCCGAGCTTGCGCTCTCCCTCGCGCTGGGAGGCCCTTCGCCGCTGCCCAGGCCCACGGGGCCGGTGGACGTGCGTCCCGATCAGCGTCCCGACCCGGTCGCCACGCCTTCCGCATCGCCGCTCCTCACCGCGTCGCTCGGTGTGACGGCACTCGGCGCCGAGGGCATGTCGCCGGCGGTCACGGCCATGCGTGTGGAGGAGTTCGTCACCTTCGAGATGCAGCCCCTGCTCAACTACGTCTTCTTCGACGAGGGCTCGTCCACGCTGCCTTCCCGCTACGCGGTGATGACGCGCGGGCAGACACAGGACTTCACGCTCAACGCGCTTCAGGGCGGCCGTGTCCTCGACACCTACCACCAGCTTCTCAACATCGTCGGGCACCGACTGATGCGCACTCCGTCCGCACGGCTCACGGTTGTCGGCTGCAATGCCGGGCAGGCGGGGGATGCCGGCGGACTGACGCTGTCGCGTGACCGCGCATCCACCGTGGCCGGGTATCTGACGGACGTGTGGGGCATCGATCCGGGACGGATCAGCATCGAGGCGAGGAACCTCCCTGAGAAACCGACGACGAACCTCGAGGGCGACGGCCAGGCGGAGAACCGGCGGGTGGAGCTCACCTCGACCGATGAGTCCATCCTCGCGCCCATCATGCTGAGCGACACCTCACAACTGCCCGATCCTCCGGGCCTCGTCTTCAGCCCCCGCGTCCAGTTCACCGTGCCCATCGCCGGCTGGCGGCTTGCCGTCACCGATGGCAGCACCCTCATCCGGGAGTTCTCCGGTGAGGGGACGCCTCCGGGCGAGATCCCCTGGACCGTGGTGGAGGATTGGAGCGACGCCTTCCGCAGCGCCTCCCGGCTGCTCTGCACACTCACCGTGGAGTCCACCGATGGCACGCGTGCATCGGCCGCGACAGCGGTCCGCACCGAGCTCGTCACCATCGAGAAGAAACGCGCGCAGCGGACGGCCGATGTGGAGATCGATCTCTACAACCTCATCCTCTTCGACTTCGGATCCACCATGCTCGGGGATGCGAACCGACGCATCGTGTCCTTCATCCGTGGACGCATCAAGCCCGGCGCCCGTGTGTCGGTGACCGGCTACACCGACCGCATCGGTGACGCGCGCTTCAACCAGAAGCTTTCTCGCGACCGCGCCCAGGCCACGGCCGACGAACTCGGCGTGCCTGGCACCACCGTCACCGGCATCGGTGAGGTGGACGTCCATCCCAACCGGCTTCCCGAGGGACGGTTCTACAACCGGACCGTGAGTGTGAAGGTGGAAACCCCCGTGCAACCCTGACCGCATGACCAGCCCCCGACCATGATGACACCACCACGACTCTGCCGCCCTGCCGTCCTCCTTGTGCTCCTGGCTCTGGCCGGGGCGGCGGTGCACGCCCAGCCCGCACTCACGATGAAGCGCGTCACCACCGCGAACTGGCCGATGATCGAGCTGACCTTCGCCGTCGACTGCGATGGCCGGCCCGACTTCACGGCCCAGCCCTCCAATTTCCGGCTCTACGAAAACGGGCAGGAGGTGCCACAGTTCCAGCTCGCGTGCGCCGACCCCTCGCGGCGTTGTGCCATGACGGTGGGACTGGTGATCGACGCATCAAGCAGCATGGCCGGTGCGGGGCGCAATGGTGCCGTCGCCGCATCCCGGGCCTTCATCGATCTCATGGACGGCGTGGCTGATGAGGCCGCCGTCATCTTTGCCGGCGACACGGTGAAGATCATGCAGCGCATCACCACAAGCCGCGCCCTGCTGACCCAGGCCGTGGAGCAGCTCACGGCGCAGGGGACCACGCTCCTCTGGGACGGCGCCTTCGAGGCCCTGCAGCTCCTCATCCAGAACGGCCCCACGCAATGCCGCGCCGTCATCATGCTCTCCGACGGCAACGATGCCTCATCGGTCCATCTGCCGCAGACACTCATCGACATCGCCGCCGCCAATGCCATCCGCATCTTCACCATCGGACTCGGCAGCAACATCAACCGTGCGACGCTGCAGACCATCGCCGAGCGCACCGGCGGCGTGTACTACGAATCCCCCACGCCGGCGCAGCTCGTGCCCATCTTCACGGAGATCTCGGCCATCATCTCGCAGGGTTTCCGCGAATGCCACATCACGTATCGCGCCACCTGCTCCGAGGAACGCTTCCGGACCGTCGATCTGGTCATCAGCGATTTCTGCAGAGGCTCCGCGCTGGGATCCATCACCTACACCATCTCCCACACCCCGGTCCTTCCCAAGCCCTCCATCACGGCGCTCGGGCCGCTCCGCTTCTGCCAGGGTGGGCAGGTGACGCTCGAGACAGACTCCGGGTTCGCCTCCTACCTCTGGTCCAACGGGGAGACGACGCGCCGCATCGATGCCTACCGCACCGGCCGCTACACGGTGATCGTGTCCGACACCGGCGGCTGCACAGGCACGGCCCACATCGACGTGGTGGTCGACTCCATCCCGCTGCCGGTGATCACCGCCTCGGGGCCGACGTCCTTCTGCGAGGGTGACAGCGTGACGCTCGACGCGGGCCCCGGCTTCACCTCCTACCGCTGGTCCACCGGGGCGACGAATCAGTGGATCACCGTGCACACGAGCGGAACCTATGGCGTGTCGGTGACGAATGCCGCCGGGTGCGCGAACCGCTCGGACGATGTCCGCGTCGATGCCTGGAGGCTCACGCGCCCCGTCATCACGGGCAGCGCATCGGCCTGCCGCCTCTCGACGGTGCAATACTCCGTGCCGCGCGATTCGCTTGTGCGGTATGTCTGGACCGTGGATG
>CAYUYM010000185.1:0-6655 GCA_964449305.1 uncultured Chromatiales bacterium
CTGGTGGTGGGCATCGTGACCAAGCCGTTCCATTTCGAGGGCAAGAGGCGCATGGATCAGGCTGAGGAGGGCATCGAGGAACTCCGCAAGCATGTGGACACCCTCATCGTGATCCCGAACCAGAAGCTCATCAGCCTCATCGACAAGAACACGAAGCTCAAGGACAGCTTCAAGATTGCGAACGAGATCCTCCATCATGCCACATCCGGGATTGCGGAGATCATCACCACACCCGGCCTCGTGAACGTGGACTTTGCCGATGTGCGGACAGTGATGCGCGACATGGGCGACGCCCTCATGGGCAACGGCATCGGACGCGGTGAGAACCGCGCAACGGAGGCGGCCCATGCAGCGATCTCGAGCCCGCTGCTCGACGGCGTATCCATCGCCGGCGCCCAGGGCGTGCTCATCAACTTCACCGGCGGCGAGGACCTGACCATGTTCGAGATCGAGGAGGCCGGCAGCATCATCAGCGAGGCGGCGGGCGACGGCGCCAACGTCATCTTCGGTGCGGTGATCGATGAGAACTTCGGCGACGAACTCATGGTGACCGTGATCGCCACCGGCTTCAGCAAGTCCCATCGCAGCACGCGTCCCCGCGCGGCGGCGGCACCGGGGCAGCCACTGCGGCAGCCGGTCACGACGGGACGCATCACCGCGATACCGAACGGCCTGGCAGACCTCCGCTCCCTTGAGGCGCCGACAGTGCAGCGCTGGGGCGGCGATCTGGAACGCGACGAGCAACAGGGCGACGACACCGTCCGCATCGAAAAGAGCAACTCCAACCGCCCGGCCTTCCTCCGCAAGATCATGGACTGAGTTCCGTGGCCTGTGCCTGATGCGCGATCCGCACGGAGACACCGGGGCGCGAAGGGTGGTCCTTCTGCCTCGGAGTGACCATGTGTGAGACGGGCTGGCGACGCCCGCATTCCAGGATCGACTCCATCAGTTGACACGCAGAAACCCGAGGTGCACCATGAAGGCACGCATCGCCATGGAAGGAGTGTCGACACACGCCGTGCGTCGCGGCGGCTTCATCGCAGGAGCCTCCGTGTTTCTTTTCTGCCTTCTCGTGCCGGTGCAGCCCTTCGTGGTCGACGCCGCGCGTGACCGCATCGCCGCGGCCGGAGCAGGCGCTGTTGATGCACTCGAGCTCGCGCGTTCCATGCAGATCGTTGCAGGTCTCTTCCTGCTCGTCATCATCTGGTGGATCACCGAGCCTGTGCCACTGCCCGTCACCGCGCTCCTGCCGGCTGTGGTGCTGCCCTCGGTGCATGTGGTCGGCCTCAATGGAGGCGCAGTGGTGGAGTTCTCCTCGAAGAACGTCCTTGCCAATTACGCGAATCCTGTCATCTATCTGTTTCTCGGAGGCTTCCTGCTCGCCGCGGCGATGCGCCGCTGGGAGCTCGATCGCCGCTTCACGCTGTGGATCCTCACACGGGGATCGTTGGCCGACAACACCCGCGGCATCCTGCTCGGCGTCATGTCCGTCACCGCCTTCCTCTCCATGTGGGTGTCCAACACGGCGACAGCAGCCATGATGCTGCCCATCGGCATCGGCATCCTCGCCATGCTCGATCTGAAACCCGGGGCATCGCGCTATGGTACGGACATGATGCTCGGCATCGCCTGGGCGGCATCTATCGGTGGCGTGGGCACCATCATCGGCACGCCGCCCAACGGCATTGCTCTCGGGATCCTCGATTCCGCGCTGGCAGGGACGCCGGGCTACGAGCGCATCAGCTTTCTCCAGTGGATGGTGATCGGGGTTCCCATCGTGCTCATTCTTGTGCCGATCGCGTGGTTCGTTCTGGTGAAGCGGAATCCCCCCGAGATTGCCGCCATACCGGGCGGGCGGGCGCTCCTCCTGGAACAGCGCGCCGCGATGGGGCCGATGAGCGGGGCGGAGAAGCGCGTGCTCGGTGTCCTGCTCCTCACCGTCGTGCTGTGGATCACGAATCCCTTCTGGCCCGATCTGCTGCCGGCGGCAATCGCGCGCAGGCTTGCATGGGTGGATGAATACACCATCGGTCTGTTCGCCGGAGTGCTGTGCTTCCTCGTCCCTCTGCGCCTGCGGGAAGGGCGGTTCCTCCTCACCTGGGAGGCCGCCACCACCGTGGACTGGGGCACGCTTCTGTTGTTCGGCGGTGGCATCGCTCTGGCCGACGCGCTCTTCAAGACCGGTCTCGCACCATGGCTCGCCACCTCCGTGGTGTCCCTCATCGGTGGGTCATCGACCTTCGTTCTCATGCTGGTCATCGTGCTGTTCATGGACATGCTCACCGAGGTGACGTCCAACACGGCAATCACGACGTTGGTCGTGCCCATCGTCATTGCCGTGGGGCGTGGCGTTGGGGCCGATCCCGTGGCGCTGGCAGTGAGCGCCGCGCTTGGCGCCTCGCTCGCCTTCATGCTTCCCGTGGCCACGCCGCCGAACGCCCTCGTGTTTGCGACGGGTCATGTGCCCCTGCGCACGATGGTGCGCAACGGCTTCATCTTCGACATCCTCGGCTGGCTCACCGTCTGCGTCGTCGTGTGGTTCTTCGGTGGCGTGGTCCTTGGCAGGTTTGCCTTCTGAGAAGGAAGGCGGATCAACCACGTGTCACAAATGACGGGGTGCGGCGCGGCGGAGTTGATGAGTTGAAGAGGTCAAGCTGTCCTCCTGTCCTTCTGCGCTTATGAACTCAGGGACTTCTGACCTCATGATCCAATCACCGCATCACACCATCACCCGTCGTTGCTTCTGCACCCGGGCCCGCTGATCCGGCTGCGGCCGCCGGACAGCGGTGTGACCTTGATACGGGCACCGATGCGCTCTTTCAGCGCGGAGACGTGGGAGATGATGCCGATCACCTTGCCGTCCTGATGCAGGTTCGAGAGCGTTTCGAGGGCCGTGTCCAGGGCCTCCTCGTCGAGCGTGCCGAAGCCTTCGTCCAGAAACAGGGAATCCACACGCACGTTGCGGCTGGCCATCTGCGACAAGCCCAGAGCAAGCGCGAGACTGACAATGAAGCTTTCTCCGCCGGAGAGGTTCTTTGTCGAGCGCATCTCGCCCGCCTGATAATTGTCGATCACACTGAGCTCCAGGGGTTCGGTGTCGTTTCGCACCAGGAGGTAGCGGTCGGTCATCTTTTGAAGCTGCCGGTTGGCATGGGCGATCATCATCTGGAAGGTCAGCCCCTGCGCAAAGTTGCGGTACTTTTTTCCATCGGCCGATCCGATGAGGGCATGGAGATCGTCCCAGCGTCGGCATTCGCGTTCCCGCGCAGCGATCGCCGTCTCCCTGTCCTTCCGTCGTTCGTGCGCCTCGTCGTTCTCGCGCAGCCTGAGCCTGTGCCCCGCGATGCCGTCGCGCAGTTCCTTCACCGCATGTTCCAGCTCCTCCAGGTGCGGTCCAAGCTCATCGAGCGGGCGGTCGGTGAGCTGCCGCGCCAGCTCCGTGGCCAGGCGCGCCTCCCTATCCTGCCGCCGGGCATCGAGCGTTGTGCGGGCCTCGTCCAGTTCGCGGGCCTTCGCCGCCAGCCGCTCACGTTCATCAGCCGGCATGCGCGCAAGCAGGAAGTCCTCCTCCCCGGCGAAGCCCGCCTGCGGTAGTGCCGCAGCCAGGTCCGCCTCCAGCACGCGGAGCTCCGCATCACGCTGGGCGATGCGCGTGGTCAGCGTCGCGACATGCGCCTGCGCGGTGGTGAGGCGCTGCTGCCGGGTTGCATGCGTATCGCGCGCCCGCTTCTCCGCCGCCTCAGCGTCGCCCACGGCACGGGCGAGGCGGCGCTCCTCCTCGTCGGGATCCCGGTCATCATACACACTGGAGCGTTCCTCACGGCTGGTGGCGTGATCCCGCGTCAGTGCCGCAATGCGTGCGTCCTTCCCCGCGAGCGCCATGGCCTGGGTCGCGATCACCGCATCGAGACGGAGGATGTCGCCATCGAGTTCCACCATGCGTTTCTCCACCGCCTCCCGTCCCTGCGAATGCTCCAGCCACGCGGCGAGGCGCCCACGCAGCGACGCGAGCAGGGCGTCGACATCGGACGCGCCGATCTCCGTGATGCCGAGAGGCTGGAGCCGTTCGACAACGGACGCGGTGAGCACGGCGAAATCGGCACGGAGCGCTTCCCCCCCCGCCGTCGCCTCGGCGAGCGCCCGGCTGTCGGACTGCCATGCATGCGCCGCTGCCGCCTCGCGCTTCTCCTCATCGTTCAGACGCTGTCGCGCTTCGATCAGCGCCGCCTCAGCCCGCGCCACCGCAGCCTCCTGCGCCTCCGCCGCATCGATCAGTGCCGTCAGTGCGGCGATACGCAGCTCAGTGTCTCCTGGAACGGGGACGTTCCCACGGGCGAAGGGATGCTCCGTGGCACCGCAGACAGGGCACGGCCTGCCGTCCTCCAACGCATCACGATGGACCGAGAGGTTCGCGATCGTGGTGAGCAGTGCCAGCTCGCGCAGCAGCGCATCCTTCTCCGCACGGAACTCGCGCAGCAGGCGCCCGCCCAGGAGCATGTCCATGGCCGCCCGGGCATCGAGCACAGACTGCGACGCGGCGTCCAGGTCCCGCCTCCGCAGGGCGGCCGATGCATGGCAGGCGTCGAGCGCGGTGGCAGCCTGCTCCAGCGCTGCCGCGGCGGCATCCCGCTCCGCATCCTTCCGCACGATCTCCCGGCGCTTCGTGATGAGGCTGTCGAGCTGTTGCTCCACCCCCGTGAGGCCGCTGACGAGCCAGGCATCGTGGGCATGCTCCGCGAGCCATGCGTCGATCCGGGCACGACCCGCCTTGGCATCCTCGCGCTGTTGCAGCCGGGAGGCCCTGGCGGCAGTGTCGGCCGCGATCCGCGCTGCGTCCTGCAACCGGCTCTTCTCCGTCTCGGTGAGCTCCTTCTGCTGTGTCGCCAGCGTCTGATCGAGCGCGCGCACTGTGCGGATGAGCGGAGCGGCTGTCTGCTGTTCCTCCTTCACCCGTGCCACATGGTGCTCCGCCGCGTGCAGGGCGTCGGCCATGGCCGCGGCATCGGCCTCCAATGCCGGCAGTGCCGCAGTGGCGGTCCCGAGTTCCGCGCGGTCCTCCGCCTGCTGACGGCGGACGGTGGTCAGCGCCGCATACGCGCCATCGAGTGCTGCAGCGCGTACCGCGCGTGCGAGCCTTTCACGCAGGGATTGGAAGTCGGCATGCGCGTCTGCGAGGACGGTTGCCTCCTCCGCGAGGCGTGCGACATCGCTGCGCAGCCCGTCCACCAGCGTCAGCCACGCCAGGGCATCCCGCGTCTCCGTGATGCGTGGAGCGAGCGAGGCCTCCTCCGCCACGGCAGCCGCGAGCGCCTCCCGGATCGTCCGTTCCTGCTCCTCGTCCAGAATCCGGATGCCGCTCGTTTCCGCCTGGAGAAGCGCCAGCGCCTCCTGCTGTGCGCGCCGGAGTTCATGGACGCGGATGGAGATGTCGCTGTAGATCTTTGTCCCGGTGATCTGTTCCAGGATGGGCGCGCGATCATCGGGGGATGCGAGCAGGAACACCGCGAACCCGCCCTGTGCCAGGAGCATGGAGCGCGTGAACCGCTCGAAGTCCATGCCTGTGGCCTGCACGATCGCCGGGGCCACCTCGCGCGCACCCCTGGCAACAGGCTCCCCCGTGTCGGCATCGACGAACTCGTGCACGGGGTTCTGAAGCTCGCCGTTCCATTTCCTGCGTGCACGGTGCTGCGACCAGTGACAGCGATGGCGGCCCGTCTGCGATTCGAACGTGACCTCGGCGAAGCACTCACCACACTGGCGGGACATGATCTCGTTGCCGCTCTTGGTGACGCGGTCCAGACGCGGCGTCCGACCATAGAGGGCGAGGCAGATCGCGTCGAGGATGGTCGTCTTGCCGGAGCCGGTGGGACCGGTGATGGCGAAGATGCCGTTGGAGGAGTATTCCGGATGTGTCAGATCGATCTCCCATTCACCGGCCAGGGAGTTCAGGTTCTTGAAGCGTATGGAGAGAATGCGCATGTCGTGCTCCTACGTGTTTCGTGCGTCATCGTCGTGCAGGGATGAGATCGTCACCTGATACGCGTGGCGCAGATCGCCGTGCCGCTCCTCCGGGATGCCATGCGCGGTGAGGCAGCGGGTGAACACCTCGTGGACGTCCAGGTCGTCAAGGGACTCATCGTCGCGGGACTGCTGCAATGCGCGGTCCATGATGCGGACGTCCCTGATGGTGAGGATCTCCATCGCGGTGCCGTCAACCAGCATCCCCAGGCGCTCGCGGAGATCGCCGATGATGTCGTCACCGTCATGGACGATGTCGAGCCAGGCGCGGGAGCTCTCGTCTGCCAGTGCGATGAGTCGCCGCTCGATGGCGTCCCAGTCGCCCCTGATGCGCACGAGTTGGTGAAAGACGGGGATGTCGATGAGTGACACTTCAGGTTTCCGGCCATGGAAGGCGACGAGGCAGAGGCTTTTCTGCTGTGTGGCCTCGCCGAAGCCCATGGGGATGGGGGAGCCACAGTAGCGACGTGTCGGATTGCCCTCCACCATCTGCGGGACGTGGAGGTGGCCGAGGGCCGCGTAGTCCACGCCGGCCGGGAAGATGTCGGCGGGGACCACGGCGAGCGAGCCGACGTACAGGTCGCGGACGCCATCACCATCCACGGTGCGTCCACCGGTGGTGAAGAGGTGTCCCATG
>CAYUYM010000186.1:0-6654 GCA_964449305.1 uncultured Chromatiales bacterium
GGCTGTGAAGACGGTGTCCGACATCCTCGCACCCATCGCGGGCACCATCACCGAAGTCAACGCCGCCCTCGAGGGGAGCCCCGACCTCGTCAACTCCGATCCCTATGGCGAGGGATGGATGGTGAAGATGACCATCGGCTCGATGAGCGAGGTCGATGCCCTGATGGATGCCGTGGCCTATTCTGCTCTCATCGGAAGGTAGTCACCTCACGCTGGCGCGCCGGACCGGTGACGCCTGCTCCGTTATTACAGTGCTTCCACGGGAGCGCACCTGCAACGTGCCTCTCGTGGTTGCGCTTCATTGCCACCCACCCCTGAAACGGAGGCGCCATGTCGATGCATGAGTGGATTTGTATCGTGGATTTTGGCTCGCAGTATACCCAGCTCATTGCGCGTCGGATACGCGAGCTGGGGGTCTTCGCGGAGATCCATCCGTTTCACAAGGCGATGGAGGTCATTGCATTACGGCACCCGAGCGGCGTCGTGCTCTCCGGCGGTCCAAGCAGTGTCTATGACGATGGCGCTCCGCGGATGTCGGATGCGCTGTACGACCAGCACATCCCCATCCTCGGGATCTGCTACGGCCTCCAGCTCATCGCCGAGCACTTCGGTGGTGTGGTGGACCGGGCGGCGAAGCGGGAGTATGGCAGGGCCCGCGTCATCCCAACCGGCGACAGCCGCCTCCTCACCGGCATCCCCGACGGGTCCATCGTCTGGATGAGTCATGGCGATGCCCTCCATGAACCACCGCAGGGGTTCGAGGTGATCGCCCGCACCGACAATGCGCCGCTCTGCGCCGTGCAGAACGAGGCTGCCGCCATCTTCGGTGTGCAGTTCCACCCGGAGGTCATGCACAGCGAACATGGCACCGTGCTCCTTCGGAACTTTGTCCTTGACATCTGTGCCTGCGCGGGTGGATGGACGCCGGCTGCCTTCATCGAACAGGCGGTCACCGACATCCGCACCCGTGTGGGATCCGAACATGTGATCTGCGGCCTGAGCGGTGGTGTCGATTCCTCTGTCCTCGCTGTCCTCCTCCATCATGCCCTCGGAGATCAGCTCCATTGCATTCACATCGACAATGGTCTGATGCGGAAAGGGGAGAGCCGCCTCGTGGTCGACACCTTCGAGCGCGCTCTCGGCATTCCCGTCCAGCTTGTCGATGCCGGTGCCCTGTTCCTCGAACGCCTTGCCGGAGTGGAGGAGCCCGAGCGGAAGCGGAAGATCATCGGTGCCACGTTCATCGAGGTGTTCGAGAACGAGATCCAACGGCATTCGGAGGCATCCTTTCTCGCCCAGGGCACGCTCTATCCCGACGTCATCGAATCGGTGAGCTTCAAGGGCCCGTCGGCAACGATCAAATCGCACCACAATGTGGGCGGCCTGCCCGACACCATGCGTCTCGCCCTGCTCGAGCCATTCCGGGAGTTGTTCAAGGACGAGGTGCGTCGCATCGGCCTCGAACTGGGCCTGCCGGCGGAGTTCATCGGACGCCATCCCTTCCCCGGCCCCGGGCTCGCTGTCCGTGTGCTTGGTGACATCACCGGTGAACGCCTCGATCTGCTCCGGGAGGTGGATCAGGTCTTCATCGACGAGCTCCATGCCGCGGGCATCTATGACGACATCTGGCAGGCCTTCGCGGTGCTGCTGCCTGTGCGCTCCGTCGGGGTGATGGGGGATTCCCGCACCTATGAAAACGCGGTGGCCCTGCGTGCCGTCACCAGTGTGGATGGCATGACCGCCGACTGGGCGCGCATCCCGTACGAGGTGCTGGAGAGGATCTCCAACCGCATCATCAACGAGGTGCGCGGCGTGAATCGCGTCGCCTACGACATCAGTTCCAAGCCCCCTGCAACCATCGAATGGGAATAGCCGGGATGACGGATTTCCAGCGTGACGACTTTGTCCATCGGGCGGAAACGTATGCGCGTGCCGGTCATCATCTCCATGCCGTTCAGTTGTACAAGCGCATCCTTCTCGCCCGCCCGGACGATGTGGAGGTCCGTCGCCGTCTTGCGGACGTGTATGCATCGTCCGGAAACATCACCGCCGCGGAAAAGGAACTTCTCGGCGGCCTGAGGCATGCAGAGGCGCGGAAGGACATGCTCATTGCCCTCTCCCGACTCTTCTACCAGGCCGACCTGCCGAAACAGGCAGCCTACTACCTCGATCAGCTCATTCCATACAAGTCTCCCGAGGCGCGCTTCCTCCAGGGCGCCATGGCTGTGCGCGCCGGCCGGTATGTGGATGCGGAACGGCACCTGGCTCTGGCCCTGGAATATGATCCGGCGATGCATCCGGCGGAGTCCCTGCTGGCCGAGGTCTGCCTGCAACTGGGGGACACGGCACGGGCTGTCATCCATTCCGGGCGGGTCTACGAGCAGAAGAAGGATGACCGTGACCGGCAGGTGCGCCACGCCCGGGCCCTGGTGCTGAATGCCCGGTACGCGGAGGCGCTCGACGTGCTGCGCGGCCTGCCCGACAGCGACCCCGACGTGGCGATTCTCACGTCACAATGCCTGCTTCAGACGGGCGATGCCATCGGGGCGCGGCGGACACTCACACGCGCCCACGATGCGGCTCCTGATGCCGTCCCCGTTCTTCTTGCACTCGCCGAGGTCTGCCTGGCACAGCACGACCATGTTGCCGCACGCCTCCATTTCGACCGTGTTCTCACCATTGATCCCGAAAACGTGCAGGCGCTGCACATGACACAGCTTCTCCATCCCAAGGACGCGTGATGTCCGGGGCACGCATCAGTCGGTGCCGCCCTGCGTGGGTCGCCTGCCTTGCTGCAATGGCGGCCATGCTGCTGCTGCCCCTGCCCCAGATGTCGGCACGCCTGCATGCCCAGCAGATGGCGACATACAGCACGGAGGCTGAACGCGCATTTCAGGAGGGCCTGCTGTACTTCGAGGCAGCGGACTTCGCCGCCGCGGCACGGAGGTTCGAGGCGGTGCTGGCCATCCGCCCGCCATCACAGAAGTCCACCGCAGCAGTGCTGATGGCGGCCCGTTCCCACATCCGGCTGAGCAGGTACACGGATGCCGTGCGTGTGCTCCGGCCGATGTTCATCGGCTTCACATCCAGCAGCTATCTTCCCGAGTGCCTGACGCTCTTCGGCACCGCATCCTTCAAGGCGGGCAACCGCATCGATGCAGCCACCGCCTGGCTGGCGACGGTCCTGCTGCATGCCGACACCGCATTGCGCCGGGGCGCGGTCACCGGCCTCACGGACCTGTGCCTCTCCCCCGGGGGCATCGATTCGCTTCGGAGCGCGGTCACGTCCATGGAACACAGCCGGACCATCGATTCCGCCCTCGCCTTCACCGCATCGGCGCTCGTCAGGTGCGACAGCCTTGCTGCAGCACGCAGCGTCCTGACGCTGGTCCGTGACACCGTGGTTCGTGCCGGCCTCCTTTCCATGCTTACTCCGGCCCGCGCACCGCAGCCCGCGACAGCAGCGGCGCCCACAGCCGCACGTGTCGATACACTGACCATCGCCGTCGTTCTTCCGCGCCCGCTCGAAGGTGGTGAACGGCAGTACATCATCGACGATGTCCGCTGCGGCATCGACCTCGCGCTTGCTGGGGCCGACAGCGCCCTCGGTGTCCACATCCGTGCGCGGGTGTACGATGGAGACCTTGGCGAGGATTTCGACCGCTTCCTGAACCACATCGCCTCCGATCCGGAGGTGGTGGCCTGCATCGGGGGAATCTTCAGCGAGGACGCCCGCATGCTTGCCGCACGCCTTCGTGGCACGGAACTGCCCACGCTGCTCGTGACCGCAACCGGGACAGATCTCACGGTGAAGGGCGGCAACGTGTTTCAGATGAACGCGCCCTTCCGGTTGCGTGGGGGGGTGCTTGCACAATGGGCGGCACACATCCTGCATGCCCGCAGGGCGGTGGTGATCGCCAATGATGCGGGCTTTCCGAAGGCGATCGCCGAGGGCTTCATGGCGGAATGCCGCAGACTCCGCATCCCAGTTGTCCGCTCGCTCTTCCATGGGGTGGATGAACCGGATCTCGTGCAGCGGACGCGCGACATCCTCAACGAACTCATCCTGGAGGATGATGCGACCGTGGTGTTCCATGCCGCCGGAACCAGCCACAATGCGGCTGCCGTGCTCGAAGCGGTCACCACCGCCATGTTGCCCCTGCACATGCTCGGAGCCGGGGACTACCACGATCCCGCCATGCTGTCATCCTTTGCAGAATATCCCGATTCCCTGTTCTTTGAGTCCGATTGCGCTCCCGACACCACCAATCCCCTGTATGCCGGTTTCATCCACGGGTTCGTCGACGCGCGTGGGGAGGGGGGACCGAAACATGCGCTGTTTGGCGGTGATGCCGCCGGCATCCTTGTTGCCGCGGTGCGTGCCGGTGCACGGGATCGGGCGGGCATTTTGAAAGCGCTCACCGTTCCGTATATTGGCCTCCGGTCAACCGTTTCATTCACAGAACAACGTCAGAACGGTGCGCTGACGATTGTCCGATACCATCGCGGTACAGCGCGGAGGATATCGACAACCCTGGAGTAATCCATGAATCAGGATCAGGGAACACCCGGCGTGCCTCAACATGCCGGCAGCCGCACATCCATCAAGACGTGGCCCGAGGGTGAACGCCCGCGCGAGAAGATCCTCGCCCATGGCGCAGAAGCGCTCTCGGACACTGAACTCCTCGCCATCCTCATCCAGTCCGGAACCGAGCGGGCCAACGCCATCGAAATCGCGCGGAACCTTCTTCAGACCTACGGATCACTTCGCAGCATCTCCCGCCGGACGGTGGCGGAGCTGCTCCATCACTACGGCATCGGCAGGGTGCGGGCCGCGAACATCATCTCGGCATTCGAACTCGGCCGGAGGAACAGCGCGGCCGCCTTTGACGAGGGGGCGGTGATCACCTCGCCGCAGGATGTGGCCACGCGTTTCATCCCGCTCATGCGCGATCTGCCGACCGAGCGCTTCGTCGCCCTGCTGCTCAACAATTCCGGCGCCATCATCCGTGAACACATCATCTCCACCGGCACGGTGAACATGAGCCTCGTCCATCCACGGGAGGTGTTCAAGGCGGCGGTCACGGAGCTGGCCACGGCCATCATCGTCATCCACAACCACCCCAGCGGCGTCCAGCAGCCGAGTGCCGAGGACATCGCGCTCACCCGGCAGCTTGTGGAGGCCGGGCGGATCATGGACATCCCGCTGCATGATCACGTGATCATCTGCGGGAACACCTACGTCAGTTTTGCGGAGAATGGATGGCTGTAATCAGGAATGCTGCTTCCAGAGGCTGGTGAGACGCGTGCGCAGCCTGGCCTCACGCCCCTCGTCCGTTGGCTCGTAATATCGTCTGTCGCCGAGCTCCGTCGGCAGATATTGCTGCGGGACGAAGTGCCCCGGAAAATCGTGGGCATATTTGTATCCGCGCCCGTAGGCGAGGTTCTTCATCAGCGCGGTGGGGGCGTTGCGCAGATGCAGTGGAACACCGTAGGGCGGAAGTCTGCGGGCATCAGCCAGGGCAGCCTCAATGCCAAGATAGGCGGCGTTGCTCTTCTCGGTGGAAGCAAGATACGCCGTGGTTTGTGCCAGAATGATGCGCGCTTCGGGCATCCCCACACTGTGCACGCTCTGAAAGCACGCCGACGCGAGGAGCAGCGCGTTGGGATCGGCGTTGCCCACATCCTCCGAGGCGAGCACGATGAGGCGCCGCGCGATGAACAGCGGATCCTCCCCGCCCTCCAGCATGCGCGCCAGCCAGTACAGCGCCCCGTCGGGCGAGCTTCCACGCACGGATTTGATGAACGCCGAGATGATGTTGAAGTGCTCCTCACCGCCCTTGTCGTACCTCGCGAAGGATTGCTGGAAGGCCTCCTCCAGCAGTGCGGGGGTGATGTGCACACGGGCGGGATCGGCGGAGAGCATGCAGCACATTTCCAGACCGTTGAGCAGCGTGCGCGCATCGCCTGCGCTGTAGGCCATCAAAAGACTGCGGTCCTCGAAGCTCACCTCGATCCCGCGCAGAACGACGTCCTCCGCCAGGGCCCTGTCGAGAATGGTCTCGAGATCATCCATCGTCAGGGCGTTGAGGACGAAGATCCGCGAACGCGAGCGGAGCGGGGGAATGATCTCGAAGCCCGGATTCTCCGTCGTCGCTCCGATGAGGATGATGACGCCCTCCTCCACGGCCTGCAGCAGGGCGTCCTGCTGGGATTTCGTGAAGCGATGGATCTCGTCGATGAAGAGTACCGTCGGTCCCGCCACAGCAAGACGCCGCCGTGCCTCGTCGATCACGGCACGCACTTCCTTGACACCGGACGACACGGCCGAGAGTTGTGCGAAATCCCGTCCCGCTCCGTGGCAGAGGATGCGTGCCAGCGTGGTCTTGCCCGTCCCCGGCGGTCCCCAGAAGATCATGCTCACGAGCGACTGCCTGTCGTGCATCGCACGCAGCGGCCTGCCCGGAGCCACAAGATGCTGCTGCCCCACAAAGGCGTCGAGCGTCTCCGGGCGCATGCGCTCGGCCAGCGGTGGAAGCCCTGGGGCCGTCACTTGGGGCGTGTCTCCTTCCTTGATGGTGTTCCAGCCGGCTTGCGGGCGGTGCTGTCCTTCTCCGCCTTTCTGGCGGTCCGTGTCGTGTCCGCAGTCCGCAG
>CAYUYM010000187.1:0-6617 GCA_964449305.1 uncultured Chromatiales bacterium
TTGATGGTGCCATCCTTCCCCGCAGCATCCATCGCCTGGAAGATGATGAGCAGGGCATGACGATCCATGGCATACAGCTTGTCCTGCAGCTTGACGAGCTTCTTGATGTCGTCCTTGAGCTTTTCCGTGGCCTCACGTTTGTCGTTGTATTTGCCGGTGAAGGCGGGATCGAAATCCCTGAGGCGGATCGCTGCGTTGTGGGGAACGATGAAGGAGGTGATGTCCATGAGTGTCACCCGGTCTGTGGAAAGGTGGGGGGGGAAGTGTGTTGGATGTGCGCCGTGGTGGGGTGGTGATGCCGCCATGGACGCATGCAGGAGACGGTCGGCGTGGTGTCAGCGCACGGCCACGCGCAGCATCCGCGGCACACCATCGGCGGTGAAGCGCGCAAAGAGCACAGGTGCGCGGATGTCGTCACGCACATGCAGATGCGTGGTGCCACGAGCGACCTCGGTCAGCGTCCGCTCCATGATGCGGACGCCGAGCACGGTGAAAAGCTCCACCGTGAGCCGCCGGACCGGTGCTGCCGCCGCCAGATCGAAGCGCAGGGCATGGTCGGCAAGCGACACTCCCTGGATGCTCCAGCCCGCATCCGCCGGTGTGGTGCGGGCGATGTCGGTGACCACGGTGCCATCGAAGGCGATGGTGTGCATGCGGTTCATTGCCAGGGACTGGAGTGTCCGCTGTGTGCCACCCGGGAAGCGGACCACCACGCTGTCGATGCCCGTGGCATCGCCGAGGCCGAAATGCAGGACGCTGCTGTTCTGCGTGCACCGCGATCCGGCGGCGGAGCCCGCGAGCTCGCGGAACACCTGCCGCCCGCCGGTCAGATGCACACCCACCTTCGCGCCCCAGGAGTCCATCGGCACCCTGTCATCGGGGCTGCCGACGAGGCGCAGCTCCAGCCAGTTGCCGCGACGGGGGACGTCGTTCCGGAACAGCCGCGCCCCCTCCTGCCCGCTGCAGATGAGGAGGTCGAGGTCACCATCCCGGTCGAAGTCGAGCCGCTGCGCCGTCCAGGGCCCGTGCATGTGGATGCCGGCATACCAGGTCACATCCAGGAGGTGGTAATCAGGGGCTCCCTGGTTGAAGTACAGGCGGCCGGTCCGCTCGGGTTCACCATTCGAACCCATTGCGTAGTACGAGATCTGCCCGTGCCAGAGGTCGAGCGTGCCATCGAGGTCGAAATCACCCCACAGCATGCCGGCGTTCATCTCCTTGAACTTCAGGCCCATGGGAATGTGGACCTCGGTGAACTTGGGAGATGTGCCTCCATTGTTGCGGAAGATGAGGGAGGGGTTGGATACCAGGCCGCGGGAATCCGAGGGATGTGCCAGGTTGCCGACCGCGAGATCCATCCAGCCGTCGTTGTTGAAATCGCCCCACTCGCATCCCATGCCGTGCCCGAAGTAGCGGGGGTCCTGTGTGGCCACACCGCGCACGCCGGTGACCGAGCCCATGTCGGTGAAGGTTCCGTTGCCGTTGTTCTTGTAGAGGTAATCCGGCGCCAGCCGATAGTTCGCCACGAAGATGTCCGTGAGACCGTCGTTGTTGTAATCCACCGCCGCGGCGCCATAGCAGTCGTTGTACGGCGAGCGTTCCACACTCTGGATGCCGCAGGATTGCGTCACATTCCGGAACACACCCCCGCCCTGGTTCTGCCAGAGTTGATCCTGATAATAGGTCTCCACGCCGTTCTCCTCCTTGCGCGAGTTGGCGATGAAGAGATCGGGAAGGCCGTCGTTGTTGTAGTCGAGCCAGACGGGTGTCTGCGTCGGGGCGTTGTTGAAGATGGTGGCGGTGGCGGTGACATCAGTGAAGGTGCCGTCGCCATTGTTGCGATAGAGCTTGTCGGCGCCCCAACTGTTGGCCGCGAACACATCGAGCCGGCCGTCGTTGTTGAAGTCCGCCCAGGCCGTGGCTCCGGCCTGGATGCCGATGCGTGCGGTGACGTTGGTGAAGGTCCCGTCGTGGTTGTTTTCGAAGCAGGTTCCGGCGAGGGCGATGTCGTCCCAGCCATCGTTGTTCCAGTCGGCGATGCTGCCGCGATCGATGCGTATGGGTGCGCCGTTTGCATCCGTGATGCCTGCCGTCAACGTCACCTCGGTGAAGGTGGGCGGTGGCGGTGGCTGGCTTGTTGCACCATCCGGAAGGTCATATTCCACGAGCAGGCGCACCATGTAGTCCCCGTTCGTGGCGTAGATTTTTCCGGCGATGCCATATTCCGCGGGGAAGAAGCTCTCGTAGGGATTCATGGTGAAGGATGAGTAGGGTGACGACGCGCCGTTGTTGTCGTAGGCGAAGGTGGGACCGTTCCCCAGCTCACGCACACGATGCTGGATGGAGACCCTGTCGAAACCCTCGAGATGCAGGTTGTCCGAACGCAGGTCCACCGTCACCCAGCCGGGCGTGCCGGTGTACGCCACATGCTTCGGCGTCGTGAGCAGGCTGTACCCCCACACGAATGACGTGGGCGGAAGTGTGCCTTCCGATGGATCCTGTGCGATGATGAGCGTGTCCGTCCCCGCCTTGCCACGATAGTAGATCTGCACCTCGAGCAGCCTGCACGGCCCATCCACCGGCAGCACCGCCGTCTCCTCGATGCCGTATTTGCTGTAGGAGGTGTGGCCCTTCACCACACCGTTGTCACGCTGGACGAGGACGGGTTGTCCCGATGCGACTCCCAACCCGACAAGCACGGCGATGATCAATGACACTGGTTTCATTCCTGCCTCGCTTCATGATGATATGGCAATGTAGTGAGAGGAAAGGGAAGTGAAAAGGCCGTGTGGAACTGCGGGTTCCAAATGAAGACCTGGCTGGCGCAGGCAACCACAGACGCACACGGGCCATACCTGTCCAGAATACAATCTCCGGGAAGTGGTGGTTTTCGGTTGCAACCAGAATACACACCACCAACCCGGAGCGTCACGTGACACGTAAAACCACCAGCCTGTTCTCTCAAATCATGACCCGCATCATCGACCCGGCTGATTTCCGCGCCATCGTCCGCGAGCATCAGGGCGACAAGCACAGCAAGGGGTTGCGCTTCCGCGACCAGCTCATCTCCATGCTCTTTCTGCATTTGGGCAAGGTGACATCCCTGCGCGAGATCTCGCACGGTTTGCGCAGTGCCGGCGGCAGAGCCCCGCGCATCTCGGCATGCAGAAAATCCCCGGTCACTCGACCCTGGCCCATGCCAACGAACATCGACCTGCTGCCATGTATCGCGCGCTGTTTTTGGCCGTGCTCCAGCGCGCCCGGAAGGAACTGCACCGGCGCAGGCCGCTCCGCTTCAAGAATCCGCTGCTGAGCATGGATGCGTCCCTTGTCCAACTGTGCCTCTCGCTGTTCCCATGGGCCGCGAATCGGCAGACGAAGGGTGCGGTGAAGCTGCATATGCTCCATGGCCACGAAGAATATTTCCCCTCCTTCGCCTGCATCACCGACGGAAAGGTCTCTGATGTGGCGATGGCGCGTGAAGTGCTGGTCGATCCGCAGGCGGTGCCCACGGGCAGCATCGTGGTGTTCGATCGCGCCTACATCGACTTTTCGTTGTTTGCCGCGCTGCATGCCCGCGGCATCAGCTATGTGACACGCCTGAAGTAGGGGATGAACTGGATCGTCGCAGCCGAACGCGCGGTGCCGAAGGGACGCACGATTCTGCGGGATGTGGATCTCACCTTCTGCGGGAAGGCGAGCCACCGTCTTGGACAGCAGACGGTGCGGATGGTCGAGTCCCTGGACCTCGACACCGGAAAGAGCATCCGAATTCTGACCAACAACACCCACTTGGGACCGACAACGATTGCGCGCATCTATCGGGAGCGCTGGCAGATCGAGATCTTCTTCAAGACCCTCAAACAGCATCTGAAGATCAAGACCTTTGTCGGCACGAGCGAGAACGCGTTGAACATCCAGATTTGGACAGCATTGATCGCGGTTCTGGCCATCAAGCTGCTGCAACGGCTGGCGCACTTCGGGTGGTCGCTGTCGAATCTGGTGGCGATGATCCGTCTGCACCTGTTTTCCTGGCAGGATCTGATGGACTGGCTTCATAATCCGTTCCTGGAAGAACCACGGGCTCCGGACATCCAATGCTCCATGGACCTATGGCATCGTCAGTGTGGAAATCGGCAGGGGGTACTTCTCAGCATGCGCATGCATCTGTCCAATACGGGCGGGAATCGCGACTTTCCTCATATCATCCGTAACGTTTTGGACAGCAATGGCCGAGCATCGGCTATGCTCCCTTTCAGCGCCACGTAAGACATCCTTGATCCCCGCACGAAACGAGGTCTTCTTATTGATCTCCCGGTTGGAATGTGCCAACCATTCTATCACTCTGCCTCACGAGCGTTTGTCCGCCAAGAGATGTCTGGATGACTATATGATGGTCAGGAGAACCGCTGTGCTCACAACAACAAAAAGTACAATCAGTCCCAAACAAGTTCCCTGCTTCTTTCGTGGAGGGGCCATTTTTGGTGGATCGGGCTGAAGCTCAATTTGAATCTTGATCGGCTGGGCCTCGATTCTAAGTGTATGCGGATCATTCCTTTCGTCCTTCCAATCCGGCTTGTAGTCACCCATAATGTACGCGCTGGCCTTGCTCATAACAGGCTTGATGCCAACTGCAACTTCTTTGTATTCACCTTTGATCTCTTGATATTCGGTACGATACGCCCATCTTGAGTCGGATTTCGGATCAATGCAATCAGGAAGGTGTTCAAGCGTTTCGAATATCCGTTGTTTGTCCATAACAGGACAAAGCTCGTTCCCATGGATTTGGAGTTCAAGGTTATGACGGATTCGGTCTTTATCAAAATGCCAAACGCCATTCTTGTCCATGGAACCGAAATCAAGCCACCCAGCGCCCCATTCATTTATTGGCATCTGAAGACGAACACAGCCCCAAATATTGAAATCATTGGACTTTTCTCCATAGCAGTATTGTTCTTTGTTGTAAGCTCGTTGCCGATTTCGGTAACACCCTACCCCGTGATAGACAAGCGCGGACTTGGTTTCTTGCTGCCCGTTGATAAGCATACGTGAGGATTTCCAGCTTCCAACAAGCTCGTATAGCTTGATCAGAAGATCAACTTCGGTAATGGGTAAGGTCACGCTGTGGATAATCGATGATCCTTCGCCAACTTCAGAGTAGTTGGGGATGTTTCTACAAATCTGAATTGCTCGATCATAATTTGCCGAGCTACTCCGGCCAAAAGTAATCTCAACTTGCAAAACCGATGTCTGGGATATTCCGACAATCGGTTGGTCGCCTTCTGTCACAGGGTCTCCACAATGCGGGCAGTAAATTGACCCTTCCAAGATTTGTCCGCTGCATTTGTCGCATTGAAGCATCGAAGACCTCCTTCTATTGATCGGATAATGGGAACATCGCTTTGCGTACCACAATCAATCGCTCATGATTCGACGCAGTCGCCGAAGCAGATGGCGTTCATAAATTCATCGGAATGATTGCTGATTTGAGTTTCAAAAGAAGGCTGAAGACCTTCCTCCACCATTGGTGGTTGTCTAGATAGTCGTTGCCAAGCTGGGTAACTTGCGCATACATAACGTAACAATCACCGCAATCGTCAACTTCATAATTCCCACGAACGAAATTCTCATCAAAGCAATAACGCACAGCTTTATTCAGTGCGTGTTTTTTGAACTTCCTCAACTCCTTGGGCGGAGATGTCGGATCCAAGATGACTTCGGGCTGATCTTGTATTGCATCGAAGTACTTCAGCACAACCAATACGTTCTTTTGTGACTTTCTCACCACTTCTCCAGAATTTACCTGCCTTGCGAGCCATTCCTCGCCACTCCTTTAGAGTACGCCCAATCCCTGCCTTTGTAACAACCAACGCCTTTCCATTCATACGATGTATCGCCGCCCAGTTTAGCTGCCATGAGATCTGAAAGCGTGTATCTTTGACCTGTACCTTCCTCGACGCGATGATACGATTGCTCGATGTAATCTTGAGAGTACGGCGTGAAAATCCAATTCCAGAAATAGGTTTCAGATTTCGAGTAGTAAAGAAGAACGTCGCGAATATTGCCATATATCATGCGGCCTTGCCGCGCGTCGTTGTGCGCGCTCGATCTTTTCCAGCTGATCGCAGATTTGAAAAGTGCTTTTCCGAACACCCCATCCATCAACACCTTCAGGTAGTGGCTCGCGGTCGGATCGCAGTGCAGGTAGATGCTCGCCGTGGGCTTCATCACGCGACGCATCTCGAGGAGCCGCCCAGCCATCATCGTGAGGTAGGCCATCATGTCGTTCTCATGCAGGAATCCACGGAAGGCATTCATCAGTCCCGCAACATCCGTGTTGGGCTGGTGCATCAAGTCGTCGAACTCGGCCTCGGCCTGCTCACCCCAGTGCCATGTGTCCTCGAACGCCGTGATCTGTGATTCCGACGACTGGCCCTTCGGTGACTTGAAAAGCACCGAGTAATCCCGCTTGGAATTGAACGGCGGGTCGAGGTAGATCAGGTCGACAGATTCCTTGTCGAGGTGCTCCCGCATGACGTGGAGGCAGTCGCCGAAGTAGAGTGTGTTCATGGGATCGGTTTAGAAGGTGGCACTGGTGCGAGAGAAAGCGCCTGGAT
>CAYUYM010000188.1:0-6611 GCA_964449305.1 uncultured Chromatiales bacterium
GAGGTGCGCGGAGCCGGCCCGCCGGCGGGGATGTCGCCGAAGTACCGCGTTGCGAGGGCGAGCGCCTCGTCCGGATCCACATCGCCCGCGATGACGAGCGCGGCATTGTCGGGCCGGTAGTACGCGCGATGGAAGTCGAGCACATCCTCCAGCGTTGCCGCCGCGATGTCCTCCATGGATCCGATCACCGGGTGGCCGTAGGGATGCACGCGGTAGGAGCACTCGGCGATGTGCGTCTCCGCCGAGCCGTAGGGCTGGTTGTCGACCCGCTGGCGCTTCTCCTCCAGCACCACATTGCGCTGGACGTCGAGCCCATCCTGCGTGATGGAAAGGCCGAGGAGGCGGTCGGACTCCAGCCAGAGGGCGAGCTCGAGGCAGTGAGACGGCACCACCATGTAGTAGTTCGTCTTGTCCTCCGTCGTGTAGGCGTTGTTGTAGCCGCCCACACGCTCACACACGGTGTCGAAGAGCCCGCGTGGCACGTTGACCGAGCCGTTGAACATGAGGTGCTCGAAGAGATGCGCGAAACCCGTGCGCCCGGGGGGCTCGTCCTTGGAGCCGACGTGGTAGCAGATGTTCACGCACACGATGGGCGTTGTCGGGTCGCGGTGGATGACGACCGGCAGGCCGTTGGGCAGGATGTGGCGCGTGAAGTCGATGGTCATGGCAGGGTCGGCGAGTTGGGATAGGGCAGGTAGTGCAGCACGGTGGCGTTGGTCTCGACAAGCCATGTGCGTGCGGCGTACTGCACATCCTCGGCGCGTGCGGCCTGGATGTGCCCGATCTCCCGGTTGATGAGGGATGTGTCCTTCATGAGCACATGGAAGGAGTTGAGGAGGTCGGCCCGCGACTGGAGCGAGGTGAGGTTGCGGACATACGATGCGACGAGCCGGTTCTGCGCCTTGACGAGTTCCTCCTCGGTGATGCCGTTGTCACGGATGTCACGGAGCTCGTCCCAGAAGCGGCGCTCAATGGAGGAGAGATCCCGGCCCTTCTGGGCGAGGGCGCGGAAGATGAAGAGCCCGGGCAGTTCGAGTCCGTAGGCGAAGGCCGTGGTGGACTGTGCGACGCGGGCATCGTAGACGAGCCTGCGGTAGAGGCGCGAGCTTTCACCGGAGGAGAGCACCTCGGCGAGGATGTCGAGCGGGAGGAAATCCTCGGAGGTGATGGGCGGGATGTGGAGGCCGGTGATGATGCCGGGCAGCGGGATGGAGTCGTAGACGAAGTCGCGCACCTGGACCATCTGGAGCGGTTCATGCATCACCGGGCGGAACACCTCGCCGGAGCCGTTGCCGATGTCGCCGAAGTGGTGCATGATGAGATCCACCGCCTCGTCGCGGTCCATGTCGCCCGCCACGCAGAGGCTGGCATTCGCGGGCCGGTAATACATCGCGTGGAAGGATCGCACATCGGCGAGTGAGGCGGAGGCGATGTCGGCCATGCTGCCGATGGTGGGCCAGCGGTAGGCCTGCACCTTGAAGGCGTGGGAGAAGAGCTCCTCGTACATCGTTCCATACGGCTGGTTGTCGTAGCGTGCACGTCGCTCCTCCATCACCACATTGCGCTGCGTCTCGAGTGTCTGTTCGTTCACATTGAGGCTGCGCATGCGGTCGGCCTCCAGCCAGAGGCCGAGGGCGAGCTGATGCGAGGGCAGTGTCTCGTAGTAGTTGGTGCGGTCAAACGAGGTGGAGGCATTGAGTGTGCCGCCGGCCTTCTGCACCATGGCGAAATGCCCGTTGGCTGGCACGTTCTCGGAACCCTGGAACATCATGTGCTCGAACAGATGCGCGAAGCCCGTCCGGCCCTCGCGCTCGTTCTTCGAGCCGACCTGGTACCAGAGGTTGATCGCGACGATCGGCAGGGAGCGATCGATGTGCAGGATCACATGGAGGCCGTTCGGCAGATCGAATTCTTCAAATGCAATGTTCACAGGTCGTGTCGGTGTTGTGGGGGATCAGCGGAAAACCTTCCAGTACACATTCTTCCTGATGCCTTCGAGCCAGGACACGTACTCCTTGTTCTGCTTGACAATTTTTGCATAGGAGGCGATGCGCTGGTAGTCGTTGTCCATCGTGGCGCGGTGTGGCGGGATGCGCCGTGCGAGCTGCACGATGGCATAGGCGTAATCGCGTTCCATGGGGATCTTCACCGGTGTGGAGATCTGTCCCTCGGAAAGATTCTGCTGCACGGTCTTCATCTCATCCGACAGCTCGGCAACCTCGCGCAGACCGAGGGATCCGCCCTTGGCGCGCGTCTGCACATCCTCCGACACGCGGAGGGCGGTGGCGGCGAAATCCGCGCCCTTCAGGATGCTGTCCCGCACGGCGGCAAGCTGGGCCACGGTGGCGCTGTCACTTTCGCCCGTCCGCTGCACGCGGATGAGGATGTGCTGCGGGTTGACCGATTCGCCCTTGCGCTCGACGAGCTTGATGATGTGGAAGCCGAAGGCCGTCTCGATGATGCCGGACACTTCCCCCGGCTGGAGGGCGAAGGCGGCCTCCTCGAAGGCCTTCACGAACACGCCGCGCCGGGCCAGGCCCAGACGGCCGCCGTTCTTCGCGCTCCCGACGTCCTCCGAATGACGGCGTGCAAGTTCCGAGAAGTCGGCACCGGCGTTGATGGAATCGAGCAGGGCCTCCGCGCGCTTGCGGGCGTTGGTGCGGAAATCCTCGATGATCTTCGGAAACATGGTGATCTGCCGCAGCTCCACCTGCTCGGGCACCTGCGGAAGGCTGTCGCGGTAGGCGGCGAAGAACTCCTCCACCTCGCGATGCGACACCGCGGTGGCGCCGAATTTGTTCATCTGCACCTGGCGGACAAGAAGGTTCTTCCGCACATCCTCACGGAACTCGCGCTTGAGCTGCGTGATGCTCATCCCCGCGGCCTCCTCCAGCTTCTCCCGCGATCCGTAGCTCTGTTCCATGGACCGGAGCTGCGCCTCCACCTGCGCGGTCACCTCCTCCTCGGACACCTCCACGCTGTCGAGGTCGGCCTGCGCCAGGATGAGCTTGTCGGTCACCATCGCATCGAGCATGCGCTCGCGGAGGTTCGGATCCCGGCGGAACTCCTCGGGGTTGCGCATCGAGTACTGGAGCAGTTTCAGGTCGAGTTCCGACTG
Organism: uncultured Chromatiales bacterium; assembly: GCA_964449305.1. Classification (GTDB taxonomy): domain Bacteria; phylum Bacteroidota; class Ignavibacteria; order SZUA-365; family CAYQST01; genus CAYUYM01. Next base: position 3,119 of record CAYUYM010000188.1, read on the forward strand.
CGTGATGATCTCGTTGCCGATGACGGCCACCGTTCGGTCGACGATCTGGGAGGCCGCAGGAGGTGCCCACAGGACAAGGAGCGCTGCAAGTGGAAGAAGTGTGTGCGTGATGTGTTTCATGCGGTATTCCGGGGGTTCACACCGTCACCCTTCGGATGACGGTGTCGTTGTTCGGTCGATCCTTGGTCACCGTGAACGAATATAGCCTTTCCATCCATGGTTTCCTTTTCATCTGCCATGATCGGGCGGTGCTGCGGATCGCGTGCTGCAGCGATCCGGAACGGCCGTCATTCTACAACGGAACAGGCACAGGAAACAAGGCTCTTCCGGTGCCCCTCCATGCATCAGTTCTGCTCCGCGTTGGTGAAACCGAGCATGTCCGGGTATTCCTGCACCTGGTGCCGTTTCCGCAGGGTGTCCAGCCAGGCACGGCTTGCCCGTGCATTGGCCGCCTCCCGGGCGCGGACGAGGCACTCGGGGCGGGCCTCCTCGAAGGTCTTCTCCCGCGCCGCTTCGCGGCCGTTCAGCCGGAGGATGGAGAAGGCCTGGTCGATCTCCAGCACGCGTGTGTGCGTGCCGACCTCCATGGTGGAGGCGATGCGCGCCTGCTCGGTCGCATCGACCGGCTGCCAGCCCCACGATCCGCCCTCGGTGAAGTTCGTCGCCCGGCGCGTGTGATGGCGGGCCAGCTCCGCGAAGTCGGCTCCGGCGTCGAGGCTGTCGAGCAGGCGTTCGGCGATGCGGCGGTCGTAGACGAAGATCTCGGAGAAGTTCACCCGGTCGGGCCAGCGCAGCTCGCTCCGGTGCTCGCGCCACCATGCCTCCACATCGGCATCGGTGATCGCGACGTGGTCGAACACCTGGCGCTGCTCTGCAAGGTCGCCGAGCGCCTTCGCACGGAAGTCGTTCATGAGGCGGTGGAAGCGCGTTGACGTGTCGCGTATGGTGCGGGCCCGATCGGTGAGCATGCGCTGTTCGGCAATCATGAGGGCGATGCTGTCGAGCGAGGCCGGTGTGAAGCGCCGCATCTGCAGCGCGGGCTCGTGGCGTATGGTCAGCATGGCCTCTCTCACCGTGCAGGGGCCGGTGGAGAGCCGGAACAGCCAGGCCTCGCGAAGCTGGGGATCGATGCGCGCCTCCCAACCGGGGGAGGATGTGGTCATGGAGTTGTCCATGAGTGATGCGATCCTCCGGATCACCTCGGGACTTGGCGAGTACGCGTATTCGCGGCGGAGGGACTCCAGGTAGCGCGGGTAGTCGATGGGCTTTCCGTACAGGAGATACGTGCGCTTGAGGTCCTGCTCCTGCTCCTCGAGCGTGCGCGGTTCGAGCGCGCTGATGAGCTTGATGAGGTGCAGCCCATACGGCGTGCGGACGATGGGTGACACCTCCCCCGGTTTGAGAAGCCGCAGGGCCTCCTCAAAGTTCGGATCGAGATCGGAACCGCGCTCCACCCAGCCCATGTTCCCACCGGCCGGACCCGAGCTTGCGTCCATGGAGTTGCGCCGGGCGAGGTCCTCAAAGGATGCAAGCCCGCGGCGCAGGGAATCAAGGATGAGGGTGAGGTGCGCGATGCCGGCGGAGGTGTCGTCGGGCGTCTTCACATCGAGGCGGTAGAGGATGTGCCCCGCCTCCATGCGCTGCAGCAGGGGCTGCCGCCCGGTGAGCTTGAAGATGTGGTACCCGAAGCGCGAGCGGATGAGATGGGGGGCAATCTGCCCCACCGTCATGCCCGATAGCATCCGGTCCATTTCGGGAAGCGTGGTGCCGGGGACGAACCACCCGAGGTCTCCCCTGTTGCGTGCGATCTGCCCGTCCTCGCTCAGGGCCATCGCCAGCGAATCGAACGACGCGGGGTCGGCCTGGATCTGCCCCAGGAGCTTCGCCGCCTCCTCGCGTGTCCTCGTGGTGTCCAACCCGCCGCGGTAGTCGTGATGGAAGCGGATGAGGATGTGCGAGGAACGCAGCTCCCATCGGCGCATCTCGTAGAGCTCACGGATGCCGGGCTGCACGAGGCGCTCGTCGATCAGGAAATACTGCGCCATGTCGCGTTCCTGCTGGGCGACGTCGGCCTGGAGGGAGGAATCGGACTCGAGGCCGAGCGCCCGTCCCTCGGCCGCCTTGAGCCGGAAGTCGATGAGCCGCTGCAGGAGGTCATGACGCTCGTTGCGCCCTGCGGGGACGGGGAGCGTGAGGCTCCGGCAGTAGTCGGTGAGTGTCCGAACCGTGATCGTGTCCCGCTCCACCACGGCCAGCACACTGTCGTTCGACGAGGAACAGCCGGTGACAAGAGTCATCGCCCCGGCGAGGAGCAGCAACGCCAGGGAGGGAAGGGATGGGTGCTTCATGCCGGTGTTACTTCAGATTCTTGAACGCCTGATCCAGAAGGGTGTCGTTCGTCTTCACGCCATACTTCGCCTTCAGGCGCGACACCCATTCGTTCTTGATGCGCTTCGATTCGAAATCCTGGAACTTGGACGATGCCTCGGATTTGGCCTCGTCGAAGGTCTTGACGCGCGCGCCCTCCTTCTCTGTCACCTTGATGATGGAGATGCCATACTGGAACTTCATCGGGCCCTCGACCTGACCCACCTGCAGCGTCCAGGCCTTCTTCGTCAGATCGTTCGTCTCCTTCGCCTGCAGGCCCCAGTCACCCTTCTTCTCCTTGTAGCCGCTGCGCTGGGTGTACTCCTCGGCGAGGCGGGCGAAGTCGATGCCCAGGCGGAGGCTGTCCATGACCACGCCGGCGATGCTGTCGTTTGTCACGAAGATCTCCGTGAAGCGGACGCGATCGGCCCACGAGTAGTCATCCTTGTGCTGCTCCCAGAAGGCTCTGAGGGCGTCGTCCTTCACCTCCACCTTGTCCCACACCTCCTCCTGCTCGGCGCGGAAGAGGAGCACGCCCTCCTGGTACTCGGTCATGAGCGCGCCGAATTCAGGGTACCGCGTTTCGAGGTCGGCGGTCTCGTCCTGCCACACCTCCTTTTCCGCGAGGATGCCCGCCATGGTGGCGAGGGATGCGCGCGTGAGCGGCTTCGAGGAGAAGTCGCGGTTGCGAAGGATGGTCTTCACGGCATCGTCCACCGTCACGGTGCGGTTCTTCAACTGGATGAAGGGGAGGGCGAGCACCGATGCGGGGATCTTCGTCTGCCAGCCGTTCACGGACGTGGTGGATGTGGTGTCGAGCACGGAGGCGAGCTGTTCGATGGTCGCCTCGATGGTTTTCACGTCGTGCTTCTTCATGATGGACGCGGTGAAGGCCTTCTTGTCCTCGTCAAGCGCGTACTTGCGATAGATGTCCTTCATGTCGTTCTTCGATTCCTCGAAGGATGCGGGAGGTCGGTCGGCGGTCACCTTGATGATGTGATACCCGAAGCCGGTGCGGACGGGATGCATGGTGTATTCCCCGGGCTTGAGGGTGAAGGCCACCTCCTCGAATTCGGGCACATAACGGCGCCGTCGGGAGAAGCCCAGGTCGCCGCCCTTGCCGCCG
>CAYUYM010000189.1:0-6595 GCA_964449305.1 uncultured Chromatiales bacterium
GGGCTCAACGGTTTTCGAGACCGCCCCATTCAACCACTCTGGCATCTCTCCATTCCGTTTCCCGGCGTTTTTGAACCGGGAATCACAAATGTAGTGGAAAACGCTGGAAAGTCCAAATGGCGGCCGCGCTCCCTCCCCCACATCACTCCTTCGTCAGCACACGCCGGTGAATGCCATCGGCCGTCTGCACCGTCAGGAGATACACACCCGCTGCATGCGTGCCGAGGTCGATGGTCCGTGTCGACACGCGGTCCACCACCTCCTCCGCGATCAGCACCCTGCGGCCCAGCATGTCCACGAGCGTGATGGCAACGGCCTGCGGGCGTTCCACTCCGATCGTCAGCACGCAACGCCCGTGATTCGGCTCGGGATGGAGCGTGATGTCCATCGTGCTCGCGGGCGCTTCCATGCCCATGATCACATCCGGTGCCAGCATCGGGCGGAGGCAGCCGCGGTCGAACGCCCATGACGACAGCCGCACCGACGAACGGCAGGTGTCCTGCACCGGACCGGCGTTGAAGAGGAGATTCACCAGCGCGCCGCTGCCATTGATGCGCTTCTCCACTGCGGTCTGCATGGTGAGAGCCGATCCCGCCTGCAACACCGTCACCGGGACACCATCGAGCAGACATCCCGCCGTCTCCATCCCGGCATACGTCAGGTCGCAGGTCGGATGCCCGATCTCCAGGGTGAAGTGCGCCGGAGGCAGCACCTCGTTGTGCAGGGAGTCATCGAGCAGGACGGGGATCACCACACGCCCTCCGGTCTGCACCACGGCGCGCCCCAGGCTGATGTGGAGATCCCGAAATACGCCGTGTCCCGCGGCGCCTGATACGTCTTCGTACGCAGGTCGGAACCACCGCAGAAGTCTTTCAACGCCAGGTCCACGACACGCCTGCTGCCATCCATGCACGATGCCTCGTAGGTGATGAGTGGCTCATTGAAACAATCACCAATCCACCAGGTGCTCATCTCTTCAAACAACCCGGAAATCTGGCCGGGGTGCGGTTCGTGCACAGTGTTCCCCGGGAATTGCAGCTCCAGCTCGGTGAGATCGTCATTCTTTCCATCTCCAAAGGTGACGATGTAGATGCGCATATGCAGTCGCCACGCAAGCGTGGTCAGGTCCCCGCCATCACGGACCGAACCACTGTCGCGGCCGTTGGTGAACAGGACGAGGGATCGTCCATACTGGGTCGCGTTCCGCTCGATTTCCTTGATGCCCAAGTAACAGACGTCCAGCAGCGGAGTGGAGGCCGCCGGTGCCCACCCGGCGATGGCAGTGGTGAGGAGCGCCTTCGACGTGGTCATGGTCTGGAGTGGAGCGATGGTCGAGTCGCCCACCAGCACGCAGACTTCATCGGGCCCGCCATCCATGCGCGCCACCAGGCGTGTTGCCGCCAGTTTCATCTGCTCCACCACTGCCGAGTCGGCACCCGACGCAGCGAACACGAGTGCGAGTGACACGGGCACCCTGGGATGGGGATCCGGGCACCAGAATGTGAAATCACGTATCTCCTCCCCGTTTTCATAGACCGCGAAGTGCGACATTTCCATGTCGTACGTCGCCTTCCCCTCGCACACCACCCCGAGGTACAATTCGATCGTGGGCCAGTTGTTGATGATGCGTTTGAGCGTCAGCGTGGGCTGTGCCACGGCGGTCTGGAACACTACAGACACGAGCAGAAGAATCACTCCGGTCAATCGGGCAGCCATTGTCACCTCCTGATGGGCAATGCCAGCATGTGGGCTGATGCAGGATCAATGGAGCACGGTGTCGACCATGGTGAAGGACGAAGCGGGGCTTTCCGCCTGATGGATCCGGTGTACGACAAGTGAGCAACAGCTCCAGCACGTAGACGTACCGTGTGGACCGATGAAAGTCAACGGGTTGAGCTGCGGAGCCCGCCCTCGCGCATCAATGCACCGGCGGCACCTGCCACGGAGCCAGCGCACCCGCATGTGCAGGTGTGAGCAGGTATCGTTCCCGACGCACCCTGGTCGGTGACCGTTGCCGTGCGTCCTTCATGGCAGGACCGCTCCCTCCTATTCCGGCACCGCGGTGATCATCGTGCGCCAGACGGGCGTGTCGAAATTGAACTGATCCCACCAGAGCCAGTAGAACTTGTTGGCGTTGACAAAGGTGAAGCCATCCTGCACATCGTCGTACTTGTCATAGGGATCGGCGAGGATGAGGACGTCGTTCCAGGGGTTGACGTCGTTGCGGTTGTCGTAGCCGACGGCCACCACCCAGTGCCCCATCAGGTCGGTCCATTCCACGAGCGTGGGGATTCCGCGCCTGAGATTGGCGCGCAGCGAATCGAGCTGTGATCCGTCACCCGCCGATTCGTAGGTCAGCGACACGGTGTAGCCGTGGTCGCGCAGCCAGGCGGCCATCCTGTCCGGCGAGGTCCCCGGACGCTCCGGGCCCGTCCCCATCCCACAGCCCGCCTCGCGTGCGATCTGCAGCTCGGAGGCCGCCGATGCCGTGTAGCCGGGTGTGCCGTGATGGAGCACGAGTGTGAGGAGGGATGCCGGGCCGCAGGTGTACTCCGTGGTCTGCTGCCACGCGGCCATGCCGGGGATGTAGATCACGTGCGGCATCTGTTGCAGGATGGCGGGATCGGGCCGCGGGAACCAGCGCATGCCATCAGCAGGCGGTGGTGGTGGAACATCGGACCCGGATTCCCAGTCGTGGCGGCAGGCCGGGAAGAGGAGTGTGACACAGAACAGGAGTGCGAGGCGGTGGGTGCGGAGTGGCATGGTGACCCTGCGTGGTGGTGACATCGAACGACGCGTTTCGGACAGGCCCCATGGCGCCTGCCGTGATGCACAGACGCGGGAATCTACACGCCGTGGATGTCGATTCCAACCCGTGGCCGCGGCGGGTCTCCTCTCTGGTCGGACCCGCGGCAAACGACGATGGCCGGTGGAACTGCTCCCACCGGCCATCGTTCATGCCGTCGGACGCAGACGTGCCGGTCTATCCGTCGCGCTCGTCCGGTTCGTGATAGGAGGACAGGATTCCGTCCATCGCCGACTGCTCGGCCTTCACCTGCTCCAGGCGCTGCTGGAGCGCAAGAAAATGCTCATGTTCCACAGCCGACAGCTCCAGAAGGAAGCGTCGGATCTCCTCCGACTTTGCGAGCTTGGAGGCCTCGAAGTAGAACTGCTCCGCATCGCGTTCCTTGTCGATCGCATCCTGGAACAGATCGATGAGATTGGCGTAGGCGGGGATCACCTGCTTGATGAACGGATCTGCCATGGGGACCTCGCGCGTCAGTTTTTCGGGCGGACGAGCCCGAACACGCTCACGAGCGCCTCGTTCTTCGCCGTCTTCAGACGGAACTGGCCGTTGATCTGGCCCTTCTTCGGCGGCACCACGGTGACGGACACTTCCATCGTTTCACCGGGCTTCAGCGTGAATTCCGTCGGGGTGATCCTGACATCGGTGAGCTGCTCCGGAACGGAACCACCGGGGTTCGGCGAGCCGGCCTTCGTCGTGTCAACATAGAGCGTCATGTTCGGCGCGGGGATGGTGATGTTGACATCGGCCGGGGACACGTTCTTCACCACGGCCTTGCCCACCACGGGCTGCCCGACAACGGCACCGTTGAACTGGAGGTAGGACGGCTGGATGTCGAGATCGCTCTTCACGTCGGCGGTGAAGCGCAGCACGGTGTGCGGCTGCGATTCGCCCTTCAGGAAGACGCTGACGGACTTGGTGACCTGGCCGCGCGTGCCTTTCGGCGGGGTGAACTTCACCTGGATCTTCGCCTCGGCTCCCGGCTTGATGTCCTTTTCCGAGATCACCGCCGCGGTGCAGCCGCAGGATGCGCGTGCATTCTCGATGGTGATCATCTCGTTGGAACTGTTCTTGAACACGTAGGTGTGTTCCACGGTCTGGTCGGAGTCGATCTTGCCGAAGTTGTATTCAGCGGATCCGACCACCTGGAACAGCTTGTATGGGTCGTTGGACTTGGTTGCGTCTGCCTTGGCATCGCCGGCGTTCTGGGCGCAGGCGGTGAGTGTGACGACCACCATGAGGGTGATTGTCGAAACGAGTGACTTCATATGATGCATGTCTCCTGTGATGATATTGCTGGTGATGAATTGGAGAAAGGGACGAAGGATCGGGCGAATTGCGAACCTATGGCGCCCGGATGCTCCGTACCTCCGCTGTCACCGCAATGCGCAGATCGGAGTGCGGCAGTGCGAAGCGTATGCTGCCGCTGATTTTCGCCTGCACCTCGCCGTGAAGCACCAGACGGCACTGGCGGCGCTGTCCGGGAGCCAGTGGCTCGATTGATGCAAGCAGGTCGAATTTCGTGTAGGGTGAGGACATGGCCTCGCCGCCGGAGACGGAATGCGCATACTGCATGAACGCCGCCGAGCGCGAGAGGATCTGGAGCGTGTCCGGGGATTGCGATTCAAGCACAAAGGCGATCGTGTCTGCCACTCCCTCGATGAGGACGCAGTGCAGCGCCTCGGGCATGGACCTGACCTCCGCCTCCATGGTGGCCCTGATCCGCAGAGCCACAGGGTCCATCGCACCACAGGGTGATGTCAGCGGGAGGAGGATGGTCTTCTCGGTCTCCCCCAGCAGGCCGTAGAGCGGGAGGTACTCCACGAGCACGCTTCCGCGGGCTCCTGGTGCCACCACCGGGTTTGTGAGCACAGCCGCGGCACAACTGCACGAGGAATGCGCCTCTCCGATGACGATGGTGTCCTCGGACATGTTGATGAAGCGGAAGACGTGTGAGAGCTTCATCCCCTGCAGTGCCGGGCCGAAGTTGACGGAGGTGGAATCGAACACCAACGGCTGCCCTGCCAGGCGCGGGGCGGCGAGCAGCGCAGCGCACACAGCCCACAGAAGCAGACGCATCACCCGCGGTGATGTCGTCGCATCGTGGACAGTGGCAGATCGTTGGTTCATGGGGTGTCTCGTTTCCTTTCCATCACGCTGAAACCACGTGGTCGGCGAATGGTTCCCGCCGGTGGCAGGGCGCTCGCACGGACCTCTGAGGAACAGCCTGCAATGTCCCACAAAAATCCATGCGATGCCAGCACGAAATTCGTCTCCGGACCGGAAAAACGCAACCGGAGGCGGCAGTGTGATGCCCATCGGGGGATGGGAACAGGCGTGCAGCCTCCGGTCGGTTGGTGTGAGACGATCCTTCCGTGGATCGGGTGGAGATCAGCCTCGGGCGAGCTCCATGCCGCGATCGAGGGCCTTGTGGTTCAGCGGAAGGAGGTGATGATGGCGCTCCGGAAGGGATTTCTTGAGCGCGTTCATGACCGTGTCGGTCGCGACCGTCTTGCGCTTCTCGAGGAAGGCGCCGAGGACGATCATGTTCATGACCTTCGTGTTCTGGAGCTTCACGGCCTCCTCGCTTGCAGGGATGGCGACGACGTCGATGTCGGTCCGTGTCGGCGGGACGATGATGTTCGTGGAGTCGTAGATGAGCGTGCCGCCCGGTTTCACCGCATGCTCGAACTTGTCGAGCGACGGCTGGTTGAGGGCGACCACGGTGTCGAATGTTCCGATGATGGGGCTGGAGATCTCATCGGAGGAGACGGTGACCATGCAGTTGGCGGTGCCGCCACGCATTTCGGGGCCGTAGGACGGCATCCAGCACACCTCGCGGTTCTCGAGCATGCCGGCGTATGCCAGCACGCTGCCCATGGACAGCACGCCCTGACCGCCGAACCCGGCAAAAATGACTTCCTCAAGCATGTTCAATATCCTCCTTCGATGGCAGTTTGATGTCGCCCAGCGGATAGTGCGGCAGCATGTTCTCGGTGAGCCATTCGTTGGCCTTCACCGGCGGCAGCCCCCAGTTCGTGGGGCAGTTGGACACGATCTCGACAAAGCTCGTGCCCTTTTTCAGCTTCTGGTACTTCAGGCCGTTCATGATGGCCTTCTTCGCCTTGCGCACATTCGACGGTGTGTTGACGGCCTGACGCGTCACATAGAACGCTCCCGGGAGCATCGCGAGCAGCTCGGTGATGCGGAGGGGATGGCCGTTGAACTCCACGGCGCGGCCGTAGGGCGAGGTGGAGGTCTTCTGCGTGATGAGTGTGGTCGGGGCCATCTGGCCGCCGGTCATGCCATAGATGGCATTGTTGATGAACACGATGAGGATGTTCTCGCCACGGTTCACGGTGTGAATCGTCTCGCCCGTGCCGATGGCGGCGAGGTCGCCATCACCCTGGTAGGTGAAGACGTATTTGTCGGGCCAGCAGCGCTTGATGCCCGTCGCAACGGCGGTGGCGCGGCCATGGGCGGCCTCCTGCATGTCGATGTTCATGTAATGATAGGCGAACACCGAGCAGCCCACCGGGGCCACACCGATGGTGTCCTCCTGAATGCCAAGTTCCGCCACCGCCTCCATGATGATGCGGTGCGCAACACCATGCCCGCATCCCGGGCAGTAGTGCAGGCGCGCGTCGGTCATCGTATCCGGTCGCTCGCATACGACGTCGAGTTGCAGATCTTCTCTTGTTATTTCAGACATGCGGGCTCCTGTTACGAGTGTTTGCTGTTGAGTTCCTGAAGCACATGGTAGATCTCATCCGGTGTGGGGATGATGCC
>CAYUYM010000190.1:0-6559 GCA_964449305.1 uncultured Chromatiales bacterium
GACGGCTCTGGGTCGGCCGATGCGCTCCGCCACCTCGCCGTAGGTCCAGGTGCTTCCGCGGGGGATGTCCAGCAGCACCTTCCACACGGCCTCCTGAAACGGCGTGCCGTGAAACACGAGCTCCGTCTGCATCACGTGACGCGAGCTTCGAAAGCAGGAGGTGATGTCGGTCTGGACCGCCTTTGGCAGCGGTGCCTCGGTGATGGAGATGCGTTTCCATGCACGCCTCAGGTACCGCTCCATGGCGGCGCGCCAGTCGGCCGTGTCGAAGCCGATGAAACAGATCGCCCCGTCGAGCAGCGCCACGTGCAGGTCGCCGATGGGGGAGGGAAGATGCCCGAGCCGGATGGCGGCTCCTTCGGGTGGGGTGGTCATGATGTCCTCATGTGTGACTACCTGGTCTTGACGAAGATCTGGGTGAAATAGGTGCGGTTGTCCGCGTCCTTGACAATGCCGATGCCGGTGCGGTTGTAATCACCCTCGATGTTGGCCAGATGCCCGGGACTCTTGAGCCAGCCCGCCACCGCGGTTGCCGCGGGATCGCTGTAGCCACTGTTGTACGCCACATTCTCCCCCGCCCTGCTGATCGCCATGATGGCCTGCACCCTGGCCACACGTTCATCAAAGCCGTCGTGCCCGAAGGCAACGGTGCCGTTGGCCATGTTCTGCGAATGTTCCCGCGCAATGGCCGCAATCGCCTCATCAAACACCAGGGCCGCAAGGCTCTTCGACGCCCTGTGCCCGTTGATCAGGCCGTGCGTCTGCTGCTCCATCGCGCCGTTCGGATTCGACGGACCGGAGTCCGTCCCGTTGTCGCATCCCGATGGCATCACCCCGGCCAGACACCCGATGACGGCCACTGTCACCAGCCACCCGCAACGGTGGATTGAATGAATGCTGCGCATGTGAGACACACCTCTGTTGTTGAACATCATCACCAACCATCTTCCACCTGCCACCTACCAATTCACATCCTCACTCCGGCCGCAGCACCACCTGCACCGCCTTGTCCGCGGTGAAGTATTTCTGCGCAGCCGCCTGCACCTGCTCCACGGTCACCGCCTTCACGTGGTCCTCGTAGCGGAGGATGTCCTGCGGGTCCTCGCCCTGCTGGGCGAAGGTCTCAAGAGCGGAGAGCCAGAAGCCGTTCTCCTTCAGGTTCACCTCGCGCTGCCGCAGGGCCTGCTCCCGATACTTCGCGAGGTAGGTGGCATCCACCGGCGCGTTGCGCAGCGCTGCGATCTCGGTCCTCACCGTCTGCAGAAGCTCTCCCACACGGTCGGGATTGCACCCGAAGCCGATGGACACGGTGCAGCGCGGCTGCGGCCAGCGTTCGAGCGAGGAGCTGACGGCGACGCCGTACGTGCCGCCCTTTTCCTCACGAACCGCCTCCCGCAGCGTGATACGCAGGATGGCGATCGCCGCGTTCAACGCGAAGCGTTCCTCCGTCCTCCATTCCAAGGGATTGGACATCACGAAGCGGACGGCGCTCTTCGGCTCAAGACCCTTTCGCACCTCCTTGCTCACACCAGCCGTGGGGAACTCCACCTTCGGGTCCACCCACGACTCCCTGCGCCCCGTTGCCGGCAGTCCGCCGAGCCATGTCTCCACCAAAGGCCGGATCGCCTGAGGTGTGAACGCTCCGACGATGGTGAAGGTGAAATCACCGGCGTCGGCAAAGCGATCGGTGTAACTTGCCATGGCCTCGTCGAGGGACACCGTTTCGAGCCGCTCCTCCGTCACCGGCGTGCGGCGCGGATTGTATTGCGATGTGGTCACGAGCAGCGTGTCCTCAAGCGCTGATTCCGGCTGGGCCGATCTGTTGTGCAGCGCCCCCGCCAGGCGCTTCCGGTAGGAGGTGAAGGCGTCGGCGTCCTTGCGCGGTGCGGTGAAATACAGATGGATGAGCGTGAACATCGTCTCCAGATCCTGCGGTGAGGCCGTCCCGGTGATGCCTTCAAACAGCTCACGCACCACGGGGTTCACACGCACAATCCGGCCCGTGAGGTACTTGCGAAGCTCCGTCTGCGGAAACTGGCCGAGGCCACCCTCCTGCACGATGCCCGGTGCGAGCGTGGCGGAGAGAAGCTGTGCCGGACCGACCTTCGACGTCCCACCCGGGCTGTATGCGCTGAACAGCACCTCGTCGTTCTTGAAATCCGTCGGCTTGAGCAGCACGCGGACACCGTTCGAAAGCACCCACTCGGTGACGCCGAGTGCCGGGATGGAGCTCTCCTTCGTGACCCGGCCCGGCGTGGGCGTCTTCTCCACAAGCGGCGTGGTGATGACCTTGTCCACATAGGCGTCGATCGGTTGTGCCTTCGCATCCTCCATGGCCCTGGCCAGTTCGGCCTCCGACGGGAAGGGCTTGCCGTCCTTCTGTGGCCCTGAGGCGAGCACCACACGGTTCTCTGTGGTCATGAGCTCCTTCGCCAGGGCGTTGATCTCCTCAAGGGTGATGCCGGGAAGCACCTGGTTGCAGAGCGCGAGCTCGGTGTCCTCGTCCGTGAGTGCATCGCCGCGGAGGAAGTGGCGCACGCAGGCGGTGACCCACATCCGCGATTCGGTCTTGTCCTTCTCCTTCACGGCCGATTCGAACTGCCGGAGCTGCTCGGCCTTCTGCCGCTCCAGCTCCGTGGCGGTGAATCCGAAGCGCCGGACGCGCTCGGCCTCCACCATCGCCGCACCCAGGCCTCGCAGCACGCCCCCTTCGGGAACAGAGATGCTCATGATGTAGCTGCTGACGGTGCGGAGCGAGCGGCCGGACATGGACATCGCGCTCAGATACGGCGGGTCCGCCTTCTGGGCGAGCTCGCGGAGACGGGCGTTGAACATGCCGTTGTAGAGCGATTCCACGAGACCGCGGCGGAAATCGCCCACGGTGCGGAACTCCTGCACAGGGCGTTTGAAATGGATGCTCACATTCGTGCGCGTCGCCTCGGGATCCGTGGCGATGGCGTAGACCGTCTCCTTGTGAAACGGGACGGTGAACAGCTCACGCTTCCGTGGCGCGGTGGTCGCAGGAATGCCCTCGAAATGCCGACGGACAAGCTCCTCCATCTTCGCCAGATCCAGATCGCCCACCACAGCGATGGCCATGAGATCCGGACGGTACCAATCCTTGTAGAACGATCGGATCTTGTCGTGGGTGAAGCTCTCAAGGATCTCCTTTTTCCCGATGGGCATGCGCTCGGCATACCGCGATCCCCGATAGAGGATGGGGTACTGCCGGTCACGCATGCGGGCGTCGGCACCCCGGCCCTGCCGCCATTCCTCGATGATCACACCGCGCTCCTTGTCGATCTCCTCTCCTTCGAGGCTCACGAGGTGGGCCCAGTCCTCCATGATCTGGAAGGACTTGTCCAGGATGTCGGGCTTGTCGGTGGGCGCCTGAAGCATGTAGGTGGTCTCGTCGAAGCTCGTGGATGCGTTCACATCCCCGCCGAAGCGCATGCCGATGGACTCCATGAAGGACACGAGTTCCGTCTTCTGGAAGTTCTTCGAGCCGTTGAAGCACATGTGCTCCAGGAAGTGCGCCAGCCCCTGCTGGTCGTCGTTCTCGAGAATGGACCCGGCGTTGACGGCGAGGCGCAGTTCCACGCGTCCGGCCGGCCGTGCATTCTGCCGCAGATAGTAGGTCATGCCATTCCTGAGCGTCCCTGTCCGGATCTTTGCATCCATCGGCAGCGGCCTGGTGAGGTCGGCCGTGGTGGGGGATTTCTGGGAGAAGGCACCCGTGGTGGGGAGCAGGAGAACAATCGACAGGACAAGGAGAAGGGAACGCATGTGTCGGACTCCGGTTGGTGGTGGAGATCAGATTTCCGTTTCGAGGATGAGGACCTTGTGCGCGAGTGAGATGTCGAGCAGGGCGAACAGCACGCCGACAGCAGCGGAGAGCACGCCGATCATGAACACGATGACAGCGATGGTCGAGAAGACGCCTGTCAGGACCATGAGTTCGGCGGCCAGGCAGAGGGAGGCGAAAAGATAGGTGAACACGCCGATCCACAGGAAGATGAGTGCCTTGCGCAGAAAGTTGGCGCGGTGCAGCAGGGAGGACACCTGGCGCACGATGCTCTCAAGACGCACGGTGTCGAAGTATCCGCCCGTGCCGGTCGTCTCCTCATGGGCGATGCGGCGCCGCTGTTCGTCGTTGAGCGCACGCAGGCGCCCCACCACGGTGGCGTACCGGTTGTTGAGGCCGAGGAGAAGGAGTCCGCAGGCGGAGATGAGCAGGGCGGGCGCCAGAATTGCCTGGATGGTCTGTTGCGCCGTTTGAACGAGGAATTGCATGGGTACTGATCAGGTTGTACGACAGGACGGTCGATGCAAAATAACACCACAGGTGGTCATAAGTGCGATGACGCGGGAATTTCCCCACCCTGCGCTGCATCTGCTGCGGGGTGATTCGCCCGCTCCACCAGCCTCCCTCTTTCCCACAGGCATTTCGTATGTTGTGGCATGAACATCCTTGTCATCCGCCTGTCGAGCATTGGCGACATCATCCTCATCACCCCGTTTCTGCGAAGCCTCAGGCGCCGGCATCCCCACGCCCACATTGATGTCGCGGTGATGCGTGAATACGCCCCGCTGCTCGAGGCGCATCCCCATGTGGACGGCCTTGTCCCCGTGGATCGCGCAGCGGGGATTGCCGGTCTGCGGGCACTCAACGCGGAGCTGCGGACACGGGAGTACGACCTGGTCTGCGATCTTCACAATTCGCATCGCTCGCGTGTGCTGCGCAGGGGAGTGGCCCCTGAGCTCCGCGTGTTGCGCAAGCGACCATGGCGCTGGATGCTGCTGGTCGGTCTCGGCATCGACTTCTACGGAAACGCCGCCCCTATTCCGGAGCGCTATCTCTCGTCTGTGGCCGATCCCGAGCTCCTGCCGGATGGCGGGGGCTGCGAGATCGCCCTGCCCGCCGCCGTGGAGGAGGCCGTCGGCCGCTCGGTGGCGCAGGGGGGCTGGACGGCGGGAGGGGCCGTGGTGGGAATCTGCCCGGGTGCCCGGCATGCCACGAAACGCTGGCCCGAAGACCATTTCCTCGCACTTGCCACCGGACTCCTGCGCAGCACGGACCTGCGATTGCTCGTGTTCGGTGACGCACACGATGCGGAGACGGGGCGGCGAATTGAAGCGCTCGATCCCACACGCATCACCTCCCTCTGCGGCACGCTTTCACTGCAGGAGACGGCTGCCTGGATGGATGTCTGCCGTGTGGTGGTGACCAATGACAGCGGTCTGATGCACCTCGCCACCGCACGCCGGCGTCCCGTGGTCGCGATCTTCGGATCCACCGTGAAGCAGTTCGGTTTCGCGCCGTATCACACTCCAGACTCCGTGGTGCTTGAGCTGCCCGGGCTTCGATGCCGACCCTGCACGCACATCGGTCGCAGCGCCTGTCCCAAAGGGCATCTCCAGTGCCTTGTCGACATCACGCCCGCCATGGTGCGCAACGCCCTCGCTGCCTTCATCCCCGACACCAAGGCCTGATGCCGTGGTGTTCCGGCTTTTATTTTGCAGCACCTGCACGTAAATTGATGCAGTGGCTTCAATCACATTCCCGGGTGCCCCATCCATGACGGCTTTTCGAAATCTCCGTGCACGACTTTCCCTCGTCCTCGTCACCGTGCTCCTGCTCGGTGGTTCCGGGGCCCCGCATCTTTTCGCCCAGCAAGCCGGGCAGGTGCAGTTCACGATCTTCCACTACAATGATTATCACTCGCAGAACCTGCCATACAAGGTGGCGAAAAAGGACAGCTCGGGCAACAAGGTGAACGTGGATGTCGGTGGATACGCCTTCCTCAAGGCGCTTCTGGGCCAGTCCCGCGCCACCGTGGCCAACAGCATCCTGCTGCATGCCGGCGATGATTTTCAGGGGACGCCTGTGTCGACCATCACGAAGGGGCGCTCCCAGGTGGAGCTCATGAACCTCATGCAGCCCGATGCGATGACGCTGGGAAATCACGAGTTCGATTATGGCCGCGACACGCTGAAGAAGTTCCTCGCCTCAGCCACCTTCCCCGTCATCTCCGCCAATCTGTTCGACAAAGCCATCGGGGCACCCTTTGTGCCGCCGTATCGCATCCTGCATTGCGGTGGCCTTGCCATCGCGGTCATCGGCATGGCGCCGCGTGAGCTGGCCACGCTGACACTGCGTGACAACATCCGTGACCTCGAAGTCCTGGACCCCGCAATGACGGCGCGGCACATGATCACGGAGGTGAAACGGAAGTTTCAGGCCGACGTGATCGTCATCCTGAGCCATCTTGGGGTGGATGAGGACAGCCTGCTTGCAGCGTCTGTCGATGGCATCGACGTCATCGTCGGGGGGCATTCCCACACCACGCTGTTCAAACCCCTCCGCGTCAAGAACACCGTCATCGTCCAGGCGGGATCCCGCGGTCGCTGGCTCGGCCGTCTGGATCTGGTTTACGACCGGCAGCAGCGGAGGATCGCATCCTCCTTCGGGAGGCTGCTCGAGGTCCGCAACGACGGCCTCGCCGCCGATCCCATCGTTGCCGATGCGGTGCGTGAATTCGAGGGAATGGTGGACGCG
>CAYUYM010000191.1:0-6474 GCA_964449305.1 uncultured Chromatiales bacterium
GTTGCCCTGGAACATGCCGCCGTAGGAGAAGAGCACCGCATAGAAGGCCCGGTCGATGACGGTCCCGAGGGCGCCGGCGAGGACGAGCACAAGCCCGAGGCGCAGCATCGCGGGCAGCGTCGCATGGCGGATGTTGTACACAACAATGCCGATGGAGGCGATGAAGGCGATGGAGGCCAGGACAATCTTGCCGACGAACTCGAGGCCGAAAGCCATGGCGGGATTTTCGACGAGGGTGATTTTCAGCCACTCACCCAGGAGTGGCACCGACTGGGCGTAGTGCATGCCCTCGATGTCGATGCCGAGTGCGGGAAGCGTGAGCCCGCGGACGAGGAGTTTGGTGACCTGATCGAGAACGAGGAGGGCCGCCGTGATCCACAGCGCCTTCCTGGATTGAAGAAAACTCAAGGGCGCTTACTCCGGCTGCTTGGATCTGTTCTTGCAGTTCACGCACATGCGGGCGTGCGGCACCGCTTCGAGGCGGCCCTTGTCGATGAGGTCGCCGCAGTTGATGCAGATGCCGTAGATGCCGCTGCTGATGCGCTGAAGGGCGTCGCTCAGATGCGAGATGAACTTGCGCTCACGCTGGGCGAAGAGGAAGGCCTTCTCGCGTTCCATGGCATCGGTACCCTGGTCAGCCATGTGGAGGCTGTAGGTGGAGTCGTCGTCATTGAACTCACCCGATGAGGAATCAAGCAGGCGCTCCTCGATGCTGACGAGCTCCTCGTTCGCCTCACGGATCTTGTCGAGGATGATGGAGCGGAAGAACTCCAGCACCTCACGCGAATACTGCACATCGCCCTTCTGCGTCTTCTGCCCCTCCGCCTTCATGTCGGTCTTGCGGGTGCTGGGAGACGCAAGCTTGCCCTGGTACTTGGGTGCGACGACGGGCGCGGGCGCAGGGACGACGCGACGCGTGTATTTCCGCTTCTTGCGGCGATCCGCCTCGTCACTCTTTGGCGTCGGCTCGGCCGCCTTGCGGGAAGTCGCCTTCTGCACAGGTGCCGTCCTTTTCGGCGCCTTCGTTGCAGGCTTTGCAGCTGACTTCACCTCATCCGGTTTCGCTGCTGGCTTTGCCGCCTTTCCCTTCACCGCCGGCTCCTTCACAGGCAATGGCTTCGCGGCCTTCGTCGCCGGCTTGCCGGCAGGCTCCAGCTTCGCGGCCTTTGCCTTCGTCGCAGGCGCCTTCGATGGCTTCGCCGGCTCGGGTTTCGCGGCCCTTGCCTTCGTCGCAGGCTCCTTCGACGGCTTGGCGGCAGGTTTCGGTTTCGCCGGCTCGGACGTGGCGGCAGGCTTCGGAGATGGTTCAGCCTTCACCGCCTTCTTTGTCGGAGGCGCCGCGTCTGCGGCCGCTGCAGGTTTCTTTATCGAATCCGTTCCGGTCGTCTTGCCGGTGCCGGCCTTGGGGGCAGTGGTGGTGGCCTTCTTTGAGGCCTTCGGTGGCTCTGTCGAGGCTTTCTGCTTCAGGGGCTTTTTCTCCGCCATGGCATCATCTCCGATGAAGAGGTTGGTGGTGGTTCGTCATGCCTTCGTTATGCAGACGGTGCAGGCGTGATCGTTAATGGTCAACACGGTTCCCGCCGAAGCTGAAACCTGCATACAATCCGCCGCAAGGGTTTCGGTGACAATATACGACTTCGTGCGAACAATTGCTTCCCGCAGGCGGGGTGAATCCGTGGCGATCGTCAGCACGATTCTGTCGGTCACCTCCAGCCCCTCCTGCTTGCGCAGCTTCTGGATGGAGCTCACAAGTTCGCGTGCCAGCCCCTCGTCCTCCAGCTGCTCGGTGAGCCGCGTGTCGAGCGCGACCACGATGTCGCCGTCCGCTCCCACGGTCCACCCCTCGATGTCCTGATACTGGATCTCCACATCGTCACGCGTCACGGGGACCTCCCCTGCCGGTGTGGCGATGGTGATCGTCCCGGACCGGTCGAGTTCGTCGATGTGTTCCGCGGTCAGTTCGCGTATGGCTGCCGCCACCGCCGAGGCCTGCCTGCCGAACTTCGGGCCGATGACCTTGAAGTTGGGCTTCGCCGTCTTCTGCACGATCTCCGAGCTGCCCTCGATGAATTCGAGCTCCTTGATGTTCGTCTCCTCCAGGATCACATCGCGCATCGCCTCAACATCGCGGCGCGTGGATTCGGCCGACGAAGCCACGATGATGCGTGACAGCGGCTGACGCGTCTTCTGGCGGGACTTCTCGCGCAGGAAGCGTGCGAGGGCGACGACGCGCTGGGCATGGCGCATGCGCTCCTTGAGCGCCATGTCGATCTCCCCAGGCTCTGGCAGCAGCGTCAGATGCACGGACTCCGGAGCCTCCTGAAGCAGCGGGCGAAGCTTCTGGTACATGGTCTCCGCAAGGAAGGGGGCGAATGGGGACATGAGCTGCGTCAGCTGCAGCAGGCAGCGTCCGAGCGTCTGATAGGCCGAAAGCTTGTCCTGCGACATCTCCCCCTTCCAGAAACGCCGCCTGTTGCGGCGCACGTACCAGTTGGACAACTGGTCCACCGTGAAGTCCGAGATGGCGCGGGCGGCAGGTGTGAGATCGTACCCCTCCATGGCTGCACGATACTCGCGTTCCAGATCCGCCAGCTCTGTGAGGATCCACTGATCGATCTCCGGCCTGTCCTTGATCGCGATCTCCGCTTCAACTCCCGTGAAGCCGTCGATGTTCGCATACAGGGCGAAGAACTGATACGTGTTGATGAGCGCGCGGAAGAAGTTCTTCTGGATGAACTCGATGTCGGTCTCGTTGAACATGGTCTGCCGCCATGGCGGACTGTTCACGATGAGGTACCAGCGGGCTGCGTCAGCACCGTGACGCTCGATCACCATGAAGGGATCCACCCCGTTGCCCAGCTTCTTCGACATCTTCCGCCCCTCCTTGTCGAGGATGAGCTCGTTGACGATGACGTTGCGGAACGCCGGGCGGTCGAAGAGCGCAACGGCGATCGCATGAAGGGTGTAGAACCATCCTCGCGTCTGATCGATGCCTTCCGAGATGAAATCCGCCGGGAAGTTCTGCTCGAAACGGTCGCGGTTCTCGAAGGGGTAATGGAACTGCGCAAATGGCATGGCACCCGAGTCGAACCAGACGTCGATGAGCTCGGGTGTGCGACGGTAGGTGACCCCGTCACGTACGAAATACACGGTGTCCACGAAAGGCTTGTGCAGATCCACCTCCTCGCGCGTCGGGTGGCGACGCCCGTCGCCGTCGTCGATCCATCCCTCCAGAAGCGCATCAATCGACCCGATGCAGATCGTGTCGTTCCCCTCCTCCGCAACCCAGATGGGCAGCGGTGATCCCCAGTACCTGTCGCGCGACAGGCTCCAGTCCTTGTTCTCCTCCAGCCAGTTGCCAAAACGGCCGGAGCCCGTCTCCGGCGGATACCAGTTGATCTCCTCGTTCAGCTCAATCATGCGCCTGGCGTAGGAGGTGGTCTCAATGTACCAGCTGTCGCGGGCGTAGTAGATGAGCGGGTTGTCGCAGCGCCAGCAATGCGGATAGGAGTGCTCGTAGTCCTTCGACGACCGGTAGACGCGCCCCGCCTGCTTCAAGGCGATGACGATGTCTGGATCGGCCCCATCCTCCGTGTGAGACGCGAAGGAAATGGTCTTCACCAGACGCCCTGCATACCCTTCCACGACATCAGCAAAGCGTCCTCCAGGTGTGACGGCATTGACAAAGGGCAGATCGTTGACCCGCAACATCTCGTAATCATCCACACCGAAGGCTGGTGCAAGGTGGACCACGCCGGAGCCATCCTCCGTTGTGACGAAATCGCCGGCGACGATGTACCATGCCGGCTTTTCCGTCCCGAACCAGCCGAGGACGGGGTTGTATTCCCGCGCAACCAGCACACCATCACGCTCCTCCACAAACGCGCGGAACAGCGGTTCGTAGCTTCGCCCCACCAGGTCTGCTCCCTTGAAGCGATCAAGCACCTCGTACTCCTCGCGGATCGCAGCAAGGCGCGCCTCCGCCAGGTACAGGACGCCATGTTCTGCTGTGCGGATTCGGACGTAGTCTATCCCGGGATTGACCGCCAGTGCCACGTTGGAAATGAGCGTCCACGGCGTGGTGGTCCAGACCAGCACGGCCGCCTCCTCGTCACGCAGACGAAACATCACGTACAAGTTCATGTCCCGCACATCGCGATACCCGAGGGCCACTTCATGCGACGAAAGTGGAGTTTCACAATGCGGGCATTGCGGCACAATCTTGAATCCCCGATAGATGAGGCCCTTCCGATGGTACTCCGAAAGTGCCCACCAGACCGATTCGATGTAGGAATTCTCGCAGGTGATGTAGGCGTCGTTGAGGTCCACCCAGTAGCCCATCCTCCGTGTGAGGCTCCGCCACCCTTCATCCATGTCGATATGATGATTGATCAGCTCCTTCGCCCTCTTGTTGAACTCGGCGACACCGTAGGTTTCGATGTCGGACTTCTGCGTGAAGCCCAGGTCCTTTTCGAGGGTCATCTCCACGGGCAGACCGTGTGTGTCCCACCCGGCTTTGCGATGCACCTGATATCCGGTGAGCGTCTTGTACCGACAGACGACGTCCTTGAGTGTGCGTGCCATGACATGATGGATGCCAGGCTTGCCGTTCACCGTGGGAGGCCCCTCGTAAAACGTGTAGGATTTTCCGGGATCGCGCTGCGTCACGCTTTTATGAAAGATCTCATGCTCCTCCCAGAAGGTGAGGATGGATTTTTCGAGGTCGGAATACGAGAACTGGTCGGGAAATTGTTCGAACATGGATGAAGTCATTTGTGAAGGATGGATGAAACGAGATGGGCGATTCCGGCAAGCACAAGGCTGATGACAAGGCATGTGCCAATGGGAATCTCAAGAATCCGGCCCGGCAGGGCGATCACGAGGTCGAGCGGAAGCCTCCCGATGAGAGGAAGCGGACCGATGAACACGAACACGGCCCCCAGCACACTGGTGAGAAGGAGCATGATGGAGGCGATCACCGACGTGGTGATGTCGCGATCGGGATCGTCCCTCATGGACGGGGCGCTCCATGGGAGATGGAGCCGATCACACCGCGGATGAGCGAACGAAGCCGTGGTTCCGTCTCGTTTGCCACGCGGATGATTTCCGGCACATCCACCGGCTTGAGCGCGTCGGGGAAGCACTCGTCGGTGATGATCGAGAATCCAAGCACCCGCATGCCGCTATGGATGGCCACGATGTTCTCCGGCACGGTGGACATGCCGACAGCATCGGCGCCGATGGTTCGGAGGAAGCGGTATTCGGCGCGGGTTTCCAGCGTGGGGCCGGCCATGGCAACGAACACACCCTTCTGAAGGTGGAGACGCTGCTCGAGGGCGATCCCCTCCGCCGTGCGGATGAGCGCATCGCAGTAGGGCTCACTCATGTCCGGGAAACGCGGTCCGATGGAATCATCATTGGGACCGATGAGCGGATTGTCGCCCAGCATGTTGATGTGGTCGGCGATCACCATGATGTCGCCCTTGCGGAACTGGGGATTGAGTCCGCCGGCGGCATTGGAGATGATGAGCGTGCGCACCCCCAGCGTGTGCATGACGCGCACCGGGAAGGTGACCTGCTGCATGGTGTAGCCTTCGTAGTAGTGGAAGCGCCCCTGCATCACCACGACGGGCGTGTCGGCGATGGCGCCGAACAGCAGCCGCCCCTTGTGGGATTCGACGGTGGAAAGCGGAAAATACGGGATGTCGGCGTAGTCGATCGTGGTGTCGACGCGCATCTCCTCCACGAGGCCGCCCAGACCGGTGCCGAGAATGACTCCGATGGCGGGTGTGGAGGACGTCTGCCGACGTATGGCCTCGCAGGCCTCGTTGATCATGACGCGGGTGGTGTTCATTCAGGTGCGTCCTTGCGTTGTGTGATTCGTTCAATGATGGTCGCAACATCGGTGATGCCCCGTGCGTCGGGGGTGGCAGACGAGTAGAGGGCCATGAGACCGGAGTGGACCGTTTCATGATCCATCGTCTCCAGCGCCTCCAGAAATTCCACCTGCGAGATGAGCAGCGCCTTGATGCGCGAGATGGTTGCCATCCTGCCGGCATCGGCCCGCTGGACGGCGTCGGTGAGCCGCTGGAGTTGCGCGTCGGCCGCTGCGATACGTGCGCGGGCCTTCTCCTCCGCCTCCCGCAGCAGCAGGGCCGCCTCACGCCCGGCCTGCTCCACGATGACGCGACGACGGTCCTCCACCTCCTGGAGAAGTCTGGACCGCTGGCGGTCGATCTCTCCGGAGAACAACCCGGTCAGCCGGCGGGCTTCGTCGAGGAAGGACTCGAGCCTCTCCTTGGAGCGCCCGAGATCCGCGTTGGAGGCTTCGAGTTCCTGGATGCGCTGCATGAGGGCCGCATTCTCCGCCAGCGCCTGGTCCAGCACAGCATGCAGCTCCAGCAGGCGATCCTCCACCGCCTTCGCGTCGAGCCCGAAAAGCCGACGGCGGATGGGTGCGGATGTCTGCCCGCC
>CAYUYM010000192.1:0-6429 GCA_964449305.1 uncultured Chromatiales bacterium
GGCGTCCGGATCTCGTGGCTCATGTTCGCAAGAAATTCGCTCTTCGTCCTGCTGGCCATCTCGGCCTGCTCCTTGGCTGCCTGCAGCGATTCGGCCGCCAGCTTGCGGGCGATGGCCCCGCCGATGGACGCCGCCAGAGCCCCCAGCATGGCCTGCTCGTGGTCGTTCCACACATGACTGCGTGTGCAATCATCGAAACCCACGAAGCCCCAGAAATGGTCCCCCATGAAGATGGGTACCACGATGAGACTCACGATCCCCTGCGGTTCGAGGATGGCCCGTTCCAGCTCCGGGAAATCCCGCACGATGCCCTGCACCGCCCTGCCGGATCGGAGCAGGTCATGCCATCGCTGGAACCCGTCCGCATACCGGATGCGCTGAAGCTCGGGGTTGTCGATCTGCGGCTCCACCCTTCCGTTCGTCCATTCCACCACCTGCCGCATGAAGGGTTCATCTGTCCCAGGGTCCGTCAGATTCTCGAAGATGTAGACCCGGTCCATGTTCGTCGCCGAACCGATCGCGGCCAGCGCGTGCCGTATGGCAGCCTCGTGATCGAGCAGCGTCAGAAGATGGTTCGTGGCATCCGCAACGCCCTGGAGAATGGCCGCCTGATACTGGATGATCTCCTGTGTGTGCACCCGCTCCGTCGCATCACGCAGGATCCCGGAGATGCTCACACCGCTTCCGCCATCGTCGCTGTGTCGTGTCGCCTCGATCTCGATCCACTTCTCCCCGCCGTCGACATCGGCAAGACGCAGGCTCGAGACATGCGCCTCCGCCTCCCCACCCCCGGCCACAAAGCGCCGGAAGGCATCCAGACGGTCATCCGCATGGAAATGATCGAAGAGCACCTCACCCAACGCGCTCCCGACCTCGATGCCGGTCAGCCGCTTCCAGGCGGGACTGATGAAGGTGATCCTCCCCGTCTCATCCACCGTGAAGAGGACATCACGAATGCTGTGCACCGCCTGCCGGTATTTGCGCTCCGACTCGGCCAGATCCTCCGAGGTCCGTTTCAGCAGCGTGCTGATGATGTTCTTGTCCTGCGTCGCACGCTGGTAGCGGAAGGTCATCTGCTCCAGCTGCTCCTCCAGCCGCTCCACCTCGCGGATGGCTCCGACAAGGCGCTCATCTTCGGGGTGGTCCCGGGCGATCTCCTTCAGGAGGGCTGTGGTGCGGGGGTGTGCGAGTGTTGGCATGGTTGGCAGGGATGACGCCGGCGTCAGCGGATTTCACGGAGGGTGACAAGGGTGCAGGTCTCATTGTAAAAATCGCAATGCCCCCGGGCATTTCTCCCGATCTCACCGTAGGTGAACATGCCGATGAGCGGACACTGCCAGAGCTCGTGGGCGCGCGTGATCTCCTCCTCCACAATGGGGCCAAGCGCGGCATGGCGGGCCATGCAGGAAAACATCAGCAGGAAATCCGCCCCGGGATTCCGCTCGTGATGTGAGGCAAGATCGGTCTTCGCGTAGTCCACCACCTCGAATCCCGGAGAGCTCGAAAAACGCACACGCGCGAATTGCGGAACCGTGCCGGCGAAGACGAGCGAGCGCGTGGCATGATCCACACCGACGACGGCGCGAAGCACGCTGGTGTTGTCCTCCCGGTGCACGAGCATGGGATACTCCACGCCGATGCCGGGCAGATCCTCGGGCTGAATGCCGAGATACCGCGTGTAGACATCAAGCGCGGGAATGTTGTCGATGGTGCGGACAACGTTTCCCTGCGACGAGGTCACGATCTTTTCGGCACCAAGCCCGATCCAACCACTCGTCGCGATGCCGCTGACCGCCACCTTCCGCCCATCGAGCACCAGCACCACGGCTCCCGGCGTCACATGCCCGCCATTGGTGAACACACTCGTCTCCGTGAAGCGCCAGTCATCCCCCGACAGCCCGCCGAAGAGCGCCACGTCCGCCCCTGCCACCGAGGTCACGCCACGGACAAAATCCTCGCCATCAAGGGCGAGGCCGCCCAGTGCGGCAATGATGACCGGCTGGTCGAACTGCCCGATGCTCCATTCAGCCACCGCCCTGCCCAGGGCCCAAGCCCCGTCATCACCGTGAAACGTGCGCAGGTGGACAGCCGACGCGTCCATCTCCAGCAGGCTCACCACCGCCGAGCGCTCATGGACGCTGGATTCTGGACCGACGGCAAGTATCTCGCCACAGGTCGTCGCCCCGAATACAGGAAAGGGGACATCAGCCAGCGCCTCTGCCACCACGCGGGCATCGAGGGAGACAGATGTGAACATGATGCCCACCGTGGGGGTGAACCCCTCGGCCATGGCCTGCTGCACGTTGGTGATGATGTGCTCCGCCGATTCAGCGACAAAGGAATGGGAACGCATGAGGGGAGACCTGTCTGTCGGAAGGAAACACCAGGACGGGACCGCCGCGCGAGTCGCCTAGGTGATGAACGTGAGAAACTCCTCGTTGCCGAGGTCCGGGAAGAACTCCTGAAGGTGTGCCTCGTCGAGGACGGCGGCCAGGTCGGTGCGAGCATACGGACAGCCGATCCACAGGCGTTCGAAGCGTTCCATGTCCTGCAAGCTAAAGAAGTCGCCAAACAAACGAAAGTCCGTGATCACGCCCTTTTCCACCTCCATGCGGAGATCGATCTCCCCGAAGGAGAAGCGATGGACCCGCTGGATGTTGAACGCGGGCGATTTCCCGAAATTCCATTCCCAGCTCCGGTATTTCTCCTCCGCAAGGCGATGGACGTTGTCCCAATCCTCCTGTGTCAGCTCAAGCTCGGGAATCACCGCGACCCCCTCGAACACGGAGGCGAGGATCTCCTGGCGGAACTCCTCGATGGTCATGGGTGCGTGGAGGTACTCGCTGATGTTGGCGACGCGGCTGCGGATGGATTTGAGGCCCTTGGATTCGATCTTTCCGGGTTTGACATTCAGCGCACTCACCACATGCTCGATCTCCGAGTTGAACAGCAGCGTCCCGTGACTGAACATGCGCCTCGCTCCAAAGTACTGGGCATTGCCTGAGATCTTCCGACCGTCCACGGTGATGTCGTTCCGGCCGCTCAACTGGGCGTTGACCCCCATGCCGTGCAGGGCGCGGACCACGGGCTCGGTGAAGGCCCGGAAATCGACCCGGGCTGCCGGATCCTTCGTCGTGATGAAGCTGAAGTTGAGGTTGCCGAGATCGTGGTACACGGCACCCCCACCCGAAATCCGGCGCACCACCTGGATGGACTTCGCCTCGACGTACGAGGTGTTGATTTCCTCGATGGTGTTCTGATGCCGCCCGATGATGATCGAGGGACGGTTGATGTAGAACAGGAGAAAGCTCTCGTCGGTGTCGATCCGCTGAAGGATGTGGTCCTCGAGAGCGAGGTTGAGGCTGGGATCAGTGATGCTGCGGTTGTCGATGAACTTCATGCGCGGGGTCAGAAGATGCGGTTGAGGCCGTTGAGCGCTGCGACGCGATAGGCCTCGGCCATGGTGGGGTAATTGAAGGTGTTCTTCGTGAAGAAGGTGATGGTGTTGGCGTTGCCGGGTTGGGCCATGATTGCCTGCCCTATGTGGAGGATCTCCGCCGCCTGGTGCCCGAAACAGTGGATGCCGAGGATCTCGAGCGTCTCCCGGTGGAAGAGGATCTTGAGCACACCCGTGGTGTGCCCGGTGATCTGTGCGCGGGCGATGTTGCGGAAGTACGCATGGCCGATCTCGTAGGGCACCCGTGCTGCCGTCAGCTCGCGTTCGGTCCGCCCCACGTAACTGATCTCCGGCATGGTGTAGATGCCGGTGGGGAGAAGACGCGAAAAGGCCGGCGTCTCCTCGCCGCTCAGGATGTGTTCGCCCACGTAGCGCCCCTGGTCGTAGGCCACGCCAGCGAGCGAGGGGTAGCCCACGATGTCGCCGACGGCATAGATGTGTGGATGAAGCGTCTGGTAGTTGTCGTTCACCGTGATGTTCCCACGGTGGTCGGGCACGATGCCGAGCGTGTCGAGGCCGAGCCCGCGGGAGTTGCCTGTGCGCCCGTTGGCCCAAAGCAGATGGTCGGATTTGATCTTCTTGCCCGTGGCCAGATGAAGGATGACGCTGTCGTCCAGGGTCTCCACCCGTTCATATTCCTCGTTGTGGCGGATCAGCACCCCCTGCTCGCGCAGGTGGTAGCTCAAGGCATCGGAAATCTCATCATCCATGAAGGCGAGAAGCCGGTCGCGCGTGTTGACAAGATTCACCTTCACGCCGAAACAGCGGAACGCCGATGCGTATTCGCAGCCGATGACACCGGCACCGTAGATCGTGATGGAATGCGGCGTCGTGTCCACATCGAGCACCGTATCGCTGTCCAGCACACGCGGGTGGGTGAAATCCACATCGTCAGGATGATAGGGACTCGAGCCGGCGGCGATCACGAAGTGGTCGGCCTGATACTGCTGTGTGATGCCCTCCGGGCCCTGGACAGACACCGTCCGCTCATCCAGAAAGGTGGCATGCCCCTCGAGCACATCGATCTCGTTCCGCTCGTAGTACCCGAGCCGTTCACGCACCTGCAGGCCCACCACATGCTGCACCATCGCCATCAGGTCGGCATAGGACAGACGCATGGTGGAGGTGGACTGGGTGAAAAGGATGTTGGACCGAAGATCCGCCATCTGCTGCACGGTGTGGATGAAGGTCTTGCTTGGGATCGTCCCCCAGTGGGTGCAGCCACCACCGACCTTGTGATATTGCTCGATGATGGCGACGCGCCGGCCCCCCTTTGCAGCCTTGATCGATGCCCCCTCCCCTGCCGGGCCGGAGCCGATGACGATGACATCATATGACTTTGCGGACATGGAACCTCTCAGATGGAAGCGAGCACCTCCTTGGAAAATACGCATTTCGCTGTCACCTTGCCATGCGCTGTGCAACCCTTCGCCTCATTCCACGTCAAAGCAGTCCGTAACGGAGTGCCTTTCCACGAGCACCGCTTCCCCCCCCTCATGAACACGCCCGCACCCTTCCATTTCTCCACCTGGCTTGCCGGACCCCGGATTCGCACCGTGCTCTATGCCCTGGCCATCGTGCTTGGAATCGGTGCGTCCATCATCCTGTTGCAGAAGCCTGGTGGAGACACCCGACAGGCGGGGGATCTGGGTGACACCGAGCAGGAGATGCTTTTCGATGCACAGGCCGACATCGACCAGGCCATCCGGTACTACGAATCCGCCATCTCCAAGCTCACCGTCCTCGCGGAGAACAACGTCCCCAACCTCGACACCACCTTCGTCGCCCTTCAGCGCGAGCGCATCGCCGAGCTCCGGACCTCCATCGATGAGTGCAAACAGGCCCTCAAAGAGAACAAGCTCCATCCCGAGGTGCAGTTCTACCTGTTGACGGCCTACAACGACCTGCAGGGAACTCTGCAGGAAATGATCGATACAACCAAGAACTGACACCGCATCCGCAAGGATACCGCCATGAAGATCCGTCATATTCTCCCACTCCTGCTTCTCCTCGCGGCCACCGCCGCCGCGCAACACTATGAGCGCCGCATCGACCGCCGCTTCGACGTCGATCCCAGACCCCGCATTGTGATCGACAGCCGCTACGGCTCCGTCCGTGTCACCGGCACCGACAAGCCCGTTGTCACCGTCAACGCCGTGGTACGCGTCAAGGATGAATCCCAGGATGATGCACGGCGCATCGCCGAGGACGTCCGCATCGACATCACCGGATCACGCAACGACGTCCGCGTTGTCACCCGCTTTGAGGACGAGGGTCTGGGGCGTGACCGCTCCGTCGAGATCCTGCTGACGCTCTCCATCCCCACTGGCAGCAGGCTCGGCATCTCCAACAAATTCGGTCCTGTCAACGTGAAGGGCGTGACAGGCGAGGTGAAGTCCGTCAACCAGTTCGGCGCGGTCGAGGTGCTCAACTCGGGCAACGTCGTCGTCGAAAACAGCTTCGGCAGCACCATGCTCGGCGCCATCACGGGAGCGATCCGCATCACCGGCAGGAACGGCAGGATCAAGGCCTACGACATCCCCGGAGGCAGCATCACCAACGCCTACGGCAGCATCGACGTCACCAACGCCCGTGGGCCATTGCAGGTCACATCAAAGATGGGGGAAGTCACCCTGCGCGGCCTCGCCGGCGGCACCATCAAGAGCGAATACGGAAAGATCGCCATCATCCTGGCCAGAAGCTTCAGCGGCACCATCACCGCCGAAACATCCTTTGGTGACATCGACAGCGACCTCGACATCGACATCCAGCGTCACGGCACCAAGGCCACCGCCCGCGGCCGACACGGCACCGGCAACGCCACCCTCACCGTCACCAACAAATTCGGCGCCATCACCCTGACCCGTGCCTCCCACCAAACCCCCTGAGCCATCTCCCCGCCCCTCTTCGTATGATGCCCGCCCCTCTTCGTATGATGCCCGCCCCTCTTCGTATGATGCCCGCCCCTCTTC
>CAYUYM010000193.1:0-6371 GCA_964449305.1 uncultured Chromatiales bacterium
CAACAAGCGCGATGCGATCCTGCTGGAACAGCTCAACAACGATCTGCGCATCAAGAACGAGGAGCTCAACAAGTCCGAGCGCATGCTCACCACGCTCAACGCCGGCAAGGACAAGCTCTTCTCCGTGCTGGCGCACGATTTGAAGACTCCGTTCAACTCTCTGATGGGTTTTCTCCAGGTGCTGGATCTGGAGTTCCACCGCCTCGACAGGGAGGATCAGAAGCAATACATCAGCAACGCCCTCCAGTCGGCCACGCGGCTGTTCAACCATGTCGACTCGCTGCTCAACTGGTCGCGCATGCAGATGGGGCGGATGGAGCTCATCCCCGAGGATCTTTCCGTGGGGGTGGAGGTGGACGCGGTGTTCGCCCTGCTGCGTGAGGATGCGGAGCGCAAATCCATCGACCTGCGCAATGAGATTGAGCTGCCGGTGTCCGTGCCCGCCGACAAATCCATGCTTCGCTCCCTCATCCAGAATCTCGTGTCCAACGCCATCAAGTTCACACCGTCCGGTGGGTGGGTGAGTGTGGATGCCCTGCGCGACGCGGACTGGGTGCATCTGACCGTGGCCGACAACGGGATCGGCATGGATGAGTCCGTCCGGCAGAGCCTCTTCCGGCTTGAGGGGGGCAGATCGACCAAGGGCACAAACGAGGAGGCAGGCACGGGGCTTGGCCTGATGATCTGCGCGGAGATCGTCGAGAAACATGCCGGCCGCATCGAAGTCTACAGCACACCGGGAAACGGCACCACCTTCGTCGTGTCTCTCCCCACTGCGGAGCGCATCGGCAGCGACGACTGAACGGCGTCACCCGTGACCGGCGGCGTCCCATCGCAGCACCGATCGCCGAAGATGCACGCGGATCAGCGATTCACAAGCACCCTGACACATCGCACCTCCGTGCCGGCGGTGAGGATGCACAGCCAGGGCCCTTCCGACAGAAGGGCGATGGGGCCGCTCTCGTGCATCCCCGCAGTGTACACTGCATCGACCGGTGTTGCCACACGCCGGCCGGTGATGTCGCAGACATCGATGCGCACAGCCACGGGGCGGGATAACACGAAGCGCAGTGTGGCGGTGCCGGCGGCCGGCTGCGGCCAGGCGTCGAAGGACGTGACCAGCGTGGGGGACGCCGCAGAAGGTTCCACCACGGTTGTCTGATCGCACGGTGATTGCGCGGCCTTCACCAGCAGCATCCCGCTGCCGCCTGCAGCGATGGTGAACATCGTCCGTCCGATCTCGCGCAGTGTGTCGGCCGGGTATCCGAACACGGTGCGTTCCTGTCGCAGCACGACGGCCTCCCACGTGCCTGCCGGGATTCCGGAGGCCTGCCCAACGATGGTGTACGTGCACATGCAGCGCATCTTCTCTGTGATGGTGTCGCACTCGGTCATCACCAGCTGAGATCCCCGCCGCTCCATGCGGACAGCGAGGCGGGAGGCGCAGTTCTCGTGGGCGCCAGTGTTGATGATGCGGACCGTGTCGGCGTCGACCACGGCGGTGATGGATTCCGATTGCGCGAAGCATGCCGTCGCTGCAAGGGCGAGCAGCAGGGCCGCGAGTGATGGAGCGTTCATGTTGTCACCTGGGCAGGTCGGGAAACGTTTCCACAAAACTCGTGCATCCCGGATTCCGGTGCAAGACCATTCCGCATGCATCCCACCCTCCTCTGACATCAGCCCCCGTGGCAACGCCGATGGTCTGCGGGTGGACGGGCCTCTCCACCCGCATCAATGGCGGCCGGGAGTGCATCGACGGTGACGCCGAGCTCGGGCTCCTCCGGCACCAATGCTTTGGGCAGCCTTATGCCATGGTCAACGAACGCGAAGCGATGCGCATGCCCCGCCCTCCACACCCACATGCAGGATGCATGAGGGACACCGTGCCGCGGATTCCGTGATTTTGCGTAGTTTCGTTCTGCCATGATGCGCTTCATCACCACATCCCCGTTTCATCCACTGACCGTGGCACTCCTCGTCTGCGTCGTCTCCTCCCGCATGCCCGCGGCGCCGGCCATGCAGTGGTCGCCGTCAGCAGGTGGGAGCGACTCCACGCTGTCCGTTGCTGCGGACTCCGTTGCGATTCTGGGAGACACGGTTCGGGACCTCGGAGGTGTCAACACACTACGTTTCGCCCTCGTGTCGGCCGCCGCCGTTTCAACGCTCGGCGCCTCGTACTGGGCGGTGAAGAACAGCTGGTGGTCTGAGCAGCCGTCGGCGTTCCACTTCGACGCGGGGCCGGATCTGAAATATGCGCTCAACCTCGACAAGGCGGCGCATTTTTTCGGGGGGGCGATCGGTGCCGATGCCTTCTCCGACGCCATGCAGTGGGCACGCATGGAGCGGCGCGATGCACTGCTCTATGGCGCCGGGTTCAGCAGCTTTGTGCAGCTCGCCATGGAGGTCAAGGACGGCTTTGCACCGCGCTGGGGCTTCAGCCCCTGGGACGTGGGCTGCGGCATGGCCGGCAGTCTGTATCCCTTTCTCCAGGATGTCTCGCCCGTCTTTCGGCACATCGATCTGAAGATGAGCTACTGGAAGCGGTCCAACCGCTATTACGAATACAACCCGCACGGGACGTGGAACGATGACTACGTGAACCAGACCTACTGGCTGTCCTTCGGCGTCCATCATCTTCTGCCGCGCACGCTGCGCCCATGGTGGCCCGCGTTTCTCGCCATTGCCGTCGGTGCGGGCATCGATGAAACCACCGATGGTGGTGGCGGCGGAAAGGTGGAGCTGTACCTGGCACTTGATGTCGATGTTCGTGAGCTCATCCCCACCACGTCGCCCTTCTGGAGAGGGGTGCTTCATTACCTCAACTACGTCAAGTTCCCGGCCCCTGCCATCCGCATCGCTCCGGGCATCATCTGGTACGGAGTGTACTTCTAGGTGCCCTGCATTATCGAGCGGGGATTCGTACATTGTGAGTCGATTTCGCTGGCGATCCGCGATCGTTTCCACTCATTCTCCGAGCCGCCTTCTCCGTGATCCACCC
The DNA here is from genome assembly GCA_964449305.1 of uncultured Chromatiales bacterium. GTDB lineage: Bacteria > Bacteroidota > Ignavibacteria > SZUA-365 > CAYQST01 > CAYUYM01. Next base: position 2,999 of record CAYUYM010000193.1, read on the forward strand.
CCGCCTCCCAGGGTCTCCCCGATTCACCACCATTCCCGTCCTTGTCGCCCTGCTGATCCTGACCGCACCGCTCCTGCACGGTCAGGAGATCGCAACATCAGGCGATGCCCCGGCATCCACGGTGGTGCAGGCATCCATGGTGGCCCCGGTGGATACGGTGGCGCCGGTGCTGCGCACGAGCTTTCTCGACACGCTTGCCGGAGATGCGTATCCCCTGCCCTACGATGGCTATGATCCGTTTCACACCAGGATCCACTGGGGGCATGCGGCCATCGTCACCGGCGGGCTGACAGCGATCGTGGGAACGATCCACTTCTACCAGATGAACGCCTGGTGGAAGGATCAACGCGGGCCATTTCATTTTGTGGAGGACAACACCTACGCACTGAACGTGGACAAGGGCGGGCACTTTTTCGGAGGTGCCCTGGCCTCATTTGTCGGGAAGAAATCGCTCGAATGGTCGGGCGTCTCCCGCGGTTCGGCCGGCATCTGGGGGCCGGTGCTGGGGGCGTTGTTCGAGCTGTATGTGGAATTCGAGGACGGCTTTGCGCAGAACTGGGGCTTCAGCCCGGGCGACGCGTACGCCGACGTGCTGGGAGCAGCGTGGATCGCCGGGCAGGAGTGCATCCCCACCATGCGGCATTTCCAGCCCAAGTGGTCCTACTTCCCGTCGGGGCGGTATCTGCGCGGGGAGCACAAGGGAAACGCCTTCGACGACTACGACGGGCAGACGTATTGGATGGGCGTCCATGTGTGGGAGCTGCTTCCGACGGCCTGGAAGTCGTACTGGCCGAGCTGGCTTGCCATCGCGGTGGGTGTGTCGGTCCGTGGCGTGGGTCAGGAGAAGCAGGAGCGGAGTGTGATCCTCGCGCTCGACTACGACTTCACGAAGATCATCCCGGGGGATTCCTGGTTCATGCAGTCCCTGAAGGAGCTGCTGAACTTCTTCCATTTCCCCGCCCCCGCGATACGCATCTCCCCTGATTACCTGGCCTACGGCCTGTATTTCCAGTGAGCCGATGGCCCTGATCTCCGTCGTCATACCCGTCCTCAACGAGGAGAAGCTCCTCACCGGACTGCTCGGGCAGCTTGCGCCCGACGTCATCCGCCGTCATGACATCGAGGTGATCGTGAGCGACGGCGGCAGCACGGACAGGACTCTGGAAATGGCGCGGGCGGTGGAGGGCGTGCGCATCGTGAATGCATCGGAGAAGCGCACCATCTCCTTCGGACGCAACGCGGGGGCGGCTGTCGCCACAGGCGAGCACCTCGTGTTTCTCAACGCCGACGTGCGCATCGGGGAGGTGGACCGGTTCTTCGCCGCCATCCCACGCATGCTCGCCGAACCAGGGATGGCCGGGCTCACGGCACGCGTGCATGTGTTTCCCGAGGAGGAGCGTTTCAAGGACCGCGCCTTCCATGTGGTGCACAATGCATACTGCCACCTTCTGAACGCCATCGGCGAGGGGATGGGGCGCGGCGAATTTCAGGCCCTGAGGCGTTCGCTGTTCCACGAGGTGGGCGGCTACAACGCCGGCATGGCCGCCGGGGAGGACTACGACCTTTTCCGGCGTGTGCGACGGCACGGGGCCATACGCTTCATCCCCGGGGTGGTGGTGTATGAATCGCCCCGCCGGTTCCGCAGGTATGGATACGCCCACATCGTGTGGGGGTGGACACGAAACGCCCTGTCGGTGATCGTGAAGAACCGTTCATCATCGGAAAGCTGGGATCCTGTGCGATGAACGCTTGAACAGCATTTCGGCCCCCATGAAACAAACACGCGGTATTCAACGTTTGGCAGAGGGTGCACGGCCCCCGGGCACGTGCTTTTCCGTTGATCTGTTGGATGAGATTTGCTAGGTTGGTCATCACTCACGACGACACGTCATCACAAAGAGAGTCATTCATGTTCAAGAAGCAGTTTTCCGCCATCACCGTGTTTGTTCTCCTGTTCTTCGGGGTGCTTCTCGGGAGCCAGATTCACGCGATCTCGGAGGATAACATCTATGAGCAGCTCAACAAGTTCAAGGATGTGTTGAGCTATGCCCAGAAATTCTACGTCGATGAGGTGTCACCGAAGAAGCTGGTGGAATCGGCCATCGAGGGGATGCTCAAGTCCCTTGATCCACACTCCACCTACATCCCCGCCAAGCAGATGGAGAAGGTGGCGGAGGATTTCCGCGGCAATTTTGACGGGGTCGGCATCGAGTTCAACATCATGCACGACACCATCCACGTCGTCTCCACCATCTTCGGCGGCCCGAGTGAGAAGGTCGGCATCCTGCCGGGCGACAAGATCGTGAAGATCGATGCCGAAACCGCGGTGAAGTTCCAGAACACCGATGTCCAGAAGAAGCTGCGTGGCAAGGCGGGGACGAAGGTGGTGGTGGAGATCATCCGCCCCGGCATCGAGCTTCCCCTCACCTTCACCATCACACGCGACAAGATCCCTCTCGTGAGCGTCGACACCTACTTCCTGCACGAGGACGGCACGGCGTACGTCTCCATCAACCGCTTCTCGGCCACGACGCATGATGAGCTGACCAGGGCGCTGACGGAGCTGCGCGCGAAGGGCATGAAGCAGCTCGTGCTCGACCTGCGGGCCAACCCGGGCGGCTTCCTCGATCAGGCCTTCAAGATGGCAAACGAGTTCCTCCAGAACGGGCAGATGATCGTCTACACGAAGGCACGCCGACCCGATTTCGAGGACAAGTTCATCGCGAACGGCTCCGGTCAGTTTGCGGATCTCCCGCTCGTTGTCCTGCTGAGTCCCAGCAGCGCCTCGGCCAGCGAGATCGTGGCCGGCGCCATCCAGGATCACGACCGCGGCATCATCGTGGGCGAGACCTCATTCGGCAAGGGTCTGGTCCAGCGGCAGTTCGACCTCGACGACGGCTCCGCCTTCCGCCTCACCACGGCGCGCTACTACACGCCGAGCGGCCGCCTCATCCAGCGCGCCTACGCACCGGGCGAGAGCGAGATGGACTACTATCGCGAGGCCTACGAGCGCGAGGAGGAGACTTCGGACGATCTCGAACACACGAAGGATGCCGCCGACACGACGCGGCCGAGATTCAAGACCGATGGCGGGCGCACCGTGCTTGGTGGCGGGGGCATCACGCCGGATTACATCATCAAGGCCGGCAGGCTCGAGAAGTACGCCCAGAAGATGCGTGCACGCGTGTTCGAGTTCGTGCTGGGCTGGCTCGACAAGAACGGCCCCGCGCTGCGCAAGCAGTACGGCAAGGACGATGTGCTGCGCTTCATGACCAGTTTCAAGATTGATGACGCGATGATGAAGGACTTCATCGCGTTTGGCGAGGCTGGAAAGATCGAGTTCAACAAGGCGGAATATGACAAGGATGCCCAG
>CAYUYM010000194.1:0-6364 GCA_964449305.1 uncultured Chromatiales bacterium
CGCAGCACTAAGTCCATGATTAAGAGATGCGCCACTCTGCGAACCGTGCACCAGAGCAGATCGCGTTCGAGACCGAGTTTCAGCGCGATCGAGGCGATCCCTGCGATGAGGATGAAGCCCAGCGAGAGGAGGAGATGGACATATTCGATGTCGACAGCGGCGTTCATTGTGCGCTCCCCATGATCAGTGTGGGCCAGTCGGCACGGGCGGATTCGTCGTGATGCGAGACGAGCACCACGGCGGTGCCGGCAGCATTGACCTCGTCGATCCAGGAGTTGATGATGTCGGCGGAGGCGGCGTCGAGCGAGGCGGCGGGTTCATCGAGCAGGAGCACGGCGGGGTTGAGGAGGAGGAGGCGCATGAGGGCGATTCGCTGCTTCTGCCCCACCGACAGCCCCTGTGCAGAGGCGCGGAGATCGAGATCGCGCAGACCAGCGCGTGCGAGCAGCGTCACGAGCTGCGCATCATCCGGTGGCTGGTCGGTGCGGAAGCGGAAGCCGGGGAGGAGATTATCCCGGATGCTGCCATCGATCATGACGGGCAGTTGCTGCAGGAGAGCGACATGGCGCCGAAGCACGGTGGTGGGAAGCGTATCGTAGGGGGTGCCGCGGAGAGCGATGGATCCCTTCCACGGATGTTCGAGCTTCACGAGCAGGCGGAGGAGTGTGGATTTCCCGCTGCCCGACGGTCCCTGCACGAGCAGCCGCCCCCCCTCCGGCAGAGAAGCCGAGCACTGCGCGATGACCGGTGCGCTGCCGTACCCGAAGGTCAGATCGGAGATGGTGATGAGGGAGGGGGTCATTGTGTGTACAAATTGGCACCTTTTGTGGGAAGTGGCAATGGGGAAGGAAGGGATCCGGGTCTTCCAAGGAGTCTAAGAAGACCTTAAGGTCTTCTATGTACTTCTAAGAAGACCTTAAGGTCTCCCCCCCCTCCGCCTGTCGTCGTTCATCCATTTGCTCGCGCATCCTCCGTGTTCGTAGTTTGCAGCAGGAATCGTCCACCAAACCCACACCATGATCACACGCATCCTCTACCCCGCCATCGCCGTCATCTCCATCGCATTTCTGGGATACACCCTCTTCCTTCGCGGCCCTGCGCCTGCCCCGCCTCCTGCACCCGCCGATCCCAGGCAGATCCTCGAATCCTATCTGCAGGAGGATATGAACTTTGGCACCGACTTCGCCATCCGCCTCGCGGAGAAACGCATCGACTATGCCCGCCGCATCGCAGTGGAACATCCCGAATTCGAGCCGTTTGCCCTCCGCGTCGCCGATTCACTCCAGGCCCGCCTCGATCGCCGCGCGGTGATGGAATGATGCCGGGCGTGTCGGAGCATGTTCTCCCCGACACACCAGCCATCATTCCACTCCAGCATACGGGACCCCGTGCATGCCTTCCGCCCATGGTTCCGATCGTGCGATTCATGCTGCGATCAGTGACCCTGGCAGGCGTGCTGGAGTTCCATCCTCCCGAGCTGCCCCGCCTTGAAGCGCGTGATCGCCTCCTCCAGCGTCGGCGCCTGCCCCCCGTGCCAGACGTCGATCCCCATCATGCGGAGCTTGTTGATCGCCCCACCTCCGATGCCGTTGCAGATCACCACGTGAACCTCACGCCCGGAGAGCGCACTGATCGGTGAACACTGCCCGTGTTCGTGATGACTGTTGCTGTTGGAAATGATGTCCACCGTGCCGGTCTCCAGATCGACGATGCCGAAATACGGCGCGCTTCCGAAGTGATCGCAAACGAAGGATGTCCATCCTGCCTGGTTGTCGAGCGGTACTGCGATGATCATTCCTGTGTCCTTTCTGTGATGTGGTTGATGTATTCTTGGTCCTGCCCACCTGCGTCGCCGAGGCCCGCCTCGCTCCCCCGCCTTCGGTCGTGCCGGCGGCGGCAGGTGTCGATGCCATGGCCCGGGGTGTCGGAAGATTCCCCACCGTGGTGGTGTGCCGCGCCCGCTTCGCATCGCGGGCAGGCCGTGGGCGGCACGTGCGCGTCTGCATCCACCCAATGGCATCTGCAGACAGGGCAGAGAAACGCCCCGTCGTCCCCTTCCTCGGCGATGGCTCCGCCGCGTATCAGCAACCCCCGTCCACCGATCAACATCGCCGCCACTTTCCGATGCGCCGAGGTCAGGATGTTCCCGAATGTCTGCCGCGAAACGTGAAGATGCATCGCGGCATCCTCCTGATACAGCCCTTCATGATCGGCAAGACGAATCGCTTCGAGCTCGTCGATGGACAGCTCGATCATTTCCAGCTCACCGGCAGGGATTCCGGCAGGCTTGAACATCGTGAACATCGGCTGTGTGGGAACTCTTCTGGACTTTCTGGGACGGGGCATCCTGCTTGTTTCCAATATTGGCATATGCCAAAAATAGCATCGTTTCACGTCCAAATCCAGTCAGAAATTGGGAACCCGAAAAAATCCTGAAGCACGGCAGAATTCCCGATACAAGGCATGGCATCATTGTCATCCGTGTCGTATTTTTCCCCGCAATGATTGTCCCGCCGAGAAATACACGCCCCCACTTCACAATCTGGTTTATCTGCATCCTGGTCCTGTTCCAAGGACTGGTGACGCCGACCGACGCACGCATCCACAAGAACAAGCGCAAGCGCGCCAGCGTGCAGCAGACGACGCACAAGAAGACCGTGCAGAAGAAACGCTCGAAGGCACCGCGGAAACGGACGAAGACCGTGTCCTCTGTCAAGCGCCACGCCACCCATGAACGCACACCGGCCAGGACCCCGCGCGTTGTTTCCATCGAGGCCACGGTCCGGACATCCGTCTACAAGGCTCTGCGTGATGTGGGCGAACATGCCGACCTGGTGGCACGCTTCACCAAGTTGCTCGGCTACGACATCGACTTTGTGCAGGAACCGCGCAGTGGCGACACGTTTCGCATCCTGATGGAACGCCCGGCAAAGGGCCGCGGTGGGCGCATCCTCGCGGCGGAGTACCGCGGCGAGGTCACCGGCACCGTGCGCGCCTACTGGTATTCGCCGTCGGACGGCGGCAACGGATCCGCTTATTACTCAGCGGAAGGCGACTGCCTCGAGCGTGCGTTCATGCGTTCGCCCCTGAGTGTGCTTCGCGTCACCTCGCCCTTCGGCATGCGCGAGCATCCCGTGTCCGGGCGCATGGCCATGCACAAGGGTACGGATTACGGCGCACCCATCGGGACGCCTGTCTGGGCCGTGGCAGCGGGCCGTGTCAGTTTTGCTGGAAGGCGCGGCGGCTATGGCAACCTCGTCGAGATCACGCACACCGGCAACATCATCACACGCTACGGGCATCTTTCGCGCATCGCCGTGAAGCTCGGGCAGAAGATCAACCAGAGCCAGGTCATCGGCCGGGTGGGGAGCACGGGGGTATCCACGGGACCGCATCTGCATTTCGAGTTTCTGGAGGGAGGCACGCCGGTGTCGCCACGCAACATCAAGAACGTGGCGCTCGGCAAGCTGACGGGGAAGAACCTCGCCGCCTTCAAGCGTGAGATGGAGCGGATCAACGGCGTGTGGGAGAAGGCGGGCAGGAAGTGACTCTCACGAAACGCATCGCCCCGTCGATACCAGATGGCACGGATGACGGGTACAGGAACTCTGCGGCCGGCGCCCGCTGGGCCCGGGCCCAGGACTACGAACGCGAATGGTGGGAGCGCCGCGCGGCGGGCATGGACCTTGGCTACTATCGCGGATATGCAGGCAGTCTCCTCAACGCAATCGCCCCGTTCATGACGCTCGATGCTTCATCGCGCATCCTCGAGATCGGCAGTGGTGCGGCGGGCATCATCACCTTTCTCCCCGGTGCCAGACGCGTGGCCGTGGATCCGCTCGAGGAGTTCTACGCCTCGGTGGACGCCTTCGCCACGTTCCGCGATCCCGCCGTGATCTACCACGCAGCCATGGGGGAGCGCCTGCCCTTTGATGCAGCGGAGTTCGACTTCGTGATCATGGACAACGTGCTCGACCATTGCGCCGATCCCGCACGTGTGCTGCAGGAGGTTGCACGCGTTCTCGCCCCCGACGGTGTGGTGTACTTTCGTCAGAACGTGTATCACCAGTTCGGCCGGATGGTTCGCTCGGCAATGGAGCTGTTCACCGTGGACAAGGGCCATCTGCACACCTTCACGCGGAGGGGCATGGTCCGGGCGCTCCAGACCGCGGGCTTCGCGCCAACACAGGTGCAGAGGGCGGGCTTTGCCGCCACCTGGTGGCGGGAGCTCACCGCGGGAACGGCGAAGGAGCTCGCCAAGGCCTTCCTGTTCGCCACACGCGACAAGACCCTGTGGATCTGCCGAAAGACGTGATGCCATGACAACCACTTCGCGACACGCGTTGCTTGTCGCACTGATCGCCGTGGGCACGATGACGGCGACGATGCGGGAACACATCCCCGGTGAGGGGGGACCTATAGGTCTTCTAAGTACTTCTAAGAAGACCTATAGGTCCCCCCGCCCCCCACCCGTCGATTCCTCCATCACCATCACCGCGGTCGGGGACATCCTCCTCGGCTCCCTCCATCCGGAATCCGTTCTCCCGCCAAAGGACGGTGCGCGCATGTTCGCACGCGTCGACTCCGTTCTGAAAACCGCCGATGTCGCCATCGGCAACCTCGAGGGTCCGCTGCTCGATGGTGCCTCGGAACAGCCCATCAAGAGCAACGGCGAGCATCGCTGGGCCTTCCGCATGCCGGTGCGATATGCTGCCCTCCTCAAACGCGCCGGCTTCGATGTCATCTCCTTCGCCAACAACCATTGCATGGATTTCGGCCAGCGGGCTGTGCGCCGCACCCTGTCGGCACTTGACAGTGCGGGCCTCGTGCACTGCTCCTGGCGCGGTGATGTGGCGCGCATCACCATCCGCGGACGACGCATCGCCACCATCGCCTTCAGCCCGAACACCCTCTGCCACGATCTGCGCGATCTCGCCACTGCCCGCACGCTCGTCGCAGCTCTTGCCGGCGGGGCCGACATCGTTGTCGTGTCATTCCATGGAGGCGGCGAGGGCGCCGAATACCAGCACGTCACCGGCAGGGAGGAGCTCTTCCTCGATGAACGCCGCGGCAATGTCCGCGCATTTGCCCACGCCGTCATTGATGCCGGAGCCGATCTCGTGGTGGGGCATGGTCCTCACGTCCTGCGTGGCATGGAGGTGTACCACAACCGGCTCATCGCCTACTCGCTCGGCAACTTCGCCACATGGCGCAACATCAGCGTTGCCGGACTCGGCGGGATCACGATGATCCTCACCTCGCGCCTCGGTTCGGATGGGACCTTCATCGATGGACGCATCACCCCCGTGTGGCAGCGCCCACCGGGCGTGCCGGAGCTTGATGCCAGAAGCCGGGCGATCCCGTTGGTGAGACGCCTGTCGCAGGAGGACTTCGGTGATGATGCCGTGCGCATCACCGATGATGGTGCAGTGAAACCTTAGAAGCCCCGGATTTTCCAGCCGTCAACGGTCATGCCATAGCGTACCACGGCGACGAGCGACCCCGATTCCTTCGCCCGGGTCAGGGGGATGGCGGCATCGAAGCCGTTGATGGACCACGTCTGCGGCACAAACTCGGCCTCCGAATCCAGCGACATATCGGGCAGAACAGCATCGGACAGCCAGCCGGCCAGGAGCTCCCTCCCCGCATCAGCACGGTCGGCAAGGGCATCCACCGTTGTACGGGTGAAATACTGCAGGAGGTCGTCGCGTACATCGGCGCGCATGCCACGATCACCGCGCCGCGCCGAGGCAAGGAATTCGGCGAGCACTTCAGCCGCGGCTTCCACCATCTCGAACTGATCCTCCGGTTCCGGAATGGAAAGCACCTCGATGGAATTGACCACGGCATCCGATGTTGTGATGCTCAGCCACAGGTGCCCGCCGGGGTACTGTGTCGTATCCATCCCCTCGAAGGCAAAGACAAAGCGCGTGTCCGTGGAATCGATGATCTCGATGCGTGACGGAGGACGCGACTGGTTGAACTGCGAGCGCATGTAGGAGATGTCGCCGGCGTTCAAGCCGACAGCAATATCCTCCGGAGGATTGAGATCGTTCGTGGCATCGGAGATCCACAACACGAAGCGAATGGCCGTGGATGCCGCCTTTGCGAGCTCGCCATGCGCGCCAAGTGTGTCCAAGTGCGACACACCCGCGGCCCCGGAGTCCTGTTTCGATCCGCATGACACAAGAAGCGCGAGAGAGGTGAGGAGAAGAGAAAGGCGGAGGGGGGGTGGCACGTGGTGCATGTGAGGGTGGTGGGGGCTATCGCGCATGCAAGGTACAAAAAAGGAACGTGAATCTTGACGAAGCGTGACACCTCCCGTGGTGCGTGACACCTCCCGTGGTGCGTGACACCTCCCGTG
>CAYUYM010000195.1:0-6355 GCA_964449305.1 uncultured Chromatiales bacterium
CATGACCAGCGACCATGACGATGGCACGATGACCTCCTTCCTCGACCTTCTGAACAAGGGGGTTGAGATTCTGCCAAGGAAGGCGCAGGGGGAATTGCTTGTCCACCTCGAATACCTCCTGTTTCAGCAGACACTTCCGCGTGCCCGGAGCGCCGAGGAAGGCTGGAATCGGATGTCGCTGCATTCCGCCATCGATCCCCCAACCGGGGATGATGACGAACCTGCTTCATGGTCCATCATCGGGGACTGGCAGTGACGCAGGCGGGAGATGTGGTGCTGCTCCGATCAGACGAGGGGAGGCGTGGATCGCAGCCGGTTGTGCTTCTTCGCCAGGTGTCGAGGGAAAAGGGTGACTGGCTTGCCTGTGCGGTGGAATGCCGTCAACGCCCGCCCATGAGCGGCCTGTGGGAGCCGCTCCGTATCGCCTCCACACCGGAGGCCGCCGCGACGCCCGGCACGCCGTGCTTCGTGCGTCCATCACTTGTGGCAGTCGTCAGGGAGGGCAGTGTCGCGGGGAGGATTGGAATTCTCGAGGCGGACCAGCTCATGCGCATCCGCATCCGGCTTGCCGGCTGGCTCAAGGAATGATGGGAGGCTCAGTCCTTCCGTGCATTCTTCCGGCGCAGTTCCTCCACCTCCAGCCAGAAGGTGTATTCGGTTTCCAGAAGCTGCGCAATGTACCCGTCGTCACGCTCCACCCGGAGGCACAGCTCCTCGCGGTCCGGCAGATAGCAGAAGAAATCGATCTGCTGAAGCCCCGTGATGGCCAGAATGTGCTGAAGCTGCCCGTAGTAGTACCGTGGCACCTGTCCTGATTCGGCGGTCCGACGATACACCCCCTCTCCGCATTTGATCTCGATCACACGTCTTCCATCGGCCGACAGCCCGTCCAGAGAAGCGCGAAACCATGGCAGCTCCCTGCTCTGCAGGCAGATGGGATCCACGTCCACGTCATACAGTTGTTCGTACCGCGCACGCGCCTCGGGCTCGAGCATCGTCCCCCGCTCCATTGCGGGTGTCGTCTGCGTCGATCGGCCCTCCACCTTCTCGATCAGCAGTTGCAGACGCGTCTTCCAGGGATTCTCGCCCATGATCGCCGGCGCATCCGATGCGCCGATGCCCATGCTGCGCCATTCGAGCCATTCGGGGCTGCCCTGCTCGAGATCGACGATGAGATATGGCATGGGGTGGCGTTCCGTCATTCAGGATTCCAGTCGTGGTTGTGGTCGGGTGATCATCTGGCCGGCGGCGGCGCTGTCTGCGGCGTCCATTCGTATCGCTGAATTCCGGCAGCATGCCGGGTGCGTGGCGCAACAACAAACGTAGCAATCATCCGCGTCAATTCCTCGGCCGCCGTCTGTCACCGACCGACCAGCATCATCGCGGTCGCGACGCGGTCGCCCACGCGGAGCTCCACGATGAGCACACCCCGTGCGATGCCATGCAGCACCACCGGGATGTCCTGGATGCCGGGTTCGAGGTGAAGCGCCGGGTTCCGGACGACGATCCTCCCGTCGAGGCTGGACACGGTCAGCACCGCATCCGCGGAGCGGAGCGAGGAGACGCGCACCGTCGTTGCGCCGAGGAAGGGGTTGGGATGGTTGCCAATGATGGAGAAGGCCGGCACAGCCGGCGGGTCGGGGATTGCGGCAGGCGCGCTCATGTCAAGATCGATGACGTTGGGCAGGTGATCCGACGCGGTCTGTGAATCGCCTGCATTCAGTCCCATCCGCGCGAGCGCCTCAGTGGTCAGATCATCGGTCTGAAACACGAAGGCGTTCACCGGCTGCATGCCGTCGTGCGAATGCAGCACGTAGTCCAGCTTGCCCGAGGCGTAGGTGTTCGTCGCCTCGTACCAGGTGTAGGCATAGGGCGTGGAGACGTGCCGCGCGACGAGGTTGATCAGCGGCCGGCCACCCCAGTCGGGCGGGGCGGATGCGCCGAAGCGCGCAGTGTTCACGATCTCCCCGGTCAGAAGCGTCGTCAACTGCTGCGGCGATCCCACAAGGTTGAAGTCGCCGAGGATGACGATCGGGGTGTTCATCGGCACGGGGAAGGCGGCACCCGTGAGCTTCATGTCGCGGAGAAAGGCGATGGTGGCGTCGGCCTCCAACTGTCGGTCATCGTCCGCATCGCAGCAGCGCAGGTGGGCGGAGATGACGAGGAGCCTGTGTCCACGCACGGGGTCGATGGTCACAAGCGATGCCGTCTCGCGATAGCGCTGGAGGATGGGGGTGGATCGCTCGATGGTGCAGGTGGTGGCGAGCACATTGCCGGAGTCGACGCGCACGGCGCTCCAGACACGGCCGGGCGCCGGGGGAAGCGCCGCAGTGAGGAAGTCCCGCACGGCGGAGGCCTGCGTCTTGAAACACTCCTGGAAGGAGATGATGTCCGGTGCGAGCGCTGCGAGGATGCGGGCGATGATGGGCCGCCGCGTCGCGTTGAGCAGACCATCCTGCAGGATGTTCCAGTTCATGAGGCGCACCGTGCCGGGCCGGCGGTCTGTGTCGATGTGCGGCAGCGGGGGCAGATCCTCCGGCGTCATGTCCAGCTCCAGCCATCCGTTCGCATCGGGCATCCTGTCACCTTCCGCGGTGGCGTCGACGAGCTGCACACGTATCCCACGTCCCGGGGGAAAGAGCGGTGCTCCCTGGATCGTCGCCGAGCGGGACAGCGACATCTCGAACCGCGCGGCCATCATCGTTGGGAGGGAATGCAGGGCGATGGCCGCATGCTTCACTGTCACGGGGCCGCTTTTCGCGAAGAAGCGCCCCTGTCGATCACCGAACGTCCAGCTCAGCTCGGCTCCCAGCCCCCCCACGGTGGTGCCGGTTGTCGCATTGGCGTCGGTGTCGATGTGAAGCGTGATGGCGTTGTCTTCCTGCAGAAGCACCTCGCTCGCCAGCGTGAAAGCGATGTACACGCGCTCACTGTCGCACCGCAGGGCGAGATCGGTGAAATCGATGCCCGAGGCGCCTGCGTCCCCGACGGGATCCTTGACCGCAACCGGTGCTCCGGCCCAGTCGCGGAATGCCCCATCAATGATCACGCGCTCCTGCGCCCGACCAGGGTGCGCAAGGAAGAGGAACAGAAACAGGGTGGGGAGGAGACGGTGAACGGACATGACCTGGTGCGGGGATGGAACTGTGCGGATCACAGTATACACACTTTTTCTCGATATTGTCCGATGCCGCACCGGGCGCATCTGCCATGAATCATGCGGGATGGAAACGCATCTCATGAAGGCCCACTGCGGGCATCGTCACACACGGTCACGATCATCTCCCGGCACGCTTCCACCACCCCCCGGCAACGACACAAACATGAAGCATCACCACGGCCGACACCTTTCCCCCCTCCTCCTCATGCTCCTGCTCCTCTCCGGCGCACAGGCACAGGAGCAGTCCCGTCTCACCATCTCCGTCTTCGGCCATGATGGCCGGCCGCTCTCCCATGCCCATGCCACGCTCGTCGCACGACCGTGGACCACATCCGCGGAACGCACCTGGAACGTGGACTTTGGTGCGGAGGGCATCGCCACGCTCACACTTCCACCAGGCCTGTATTCCATGCAGGTCTCCGGCCTGCATCACCGCGTCTCCGAAACACGGCACCTCCTCGTGGAGCAGGCGGAAGAGCAGCTCACCGTCACGCTCGCCCTGCCGGACTACGCCGATCCCTCCGATCGCCCGCTTTCGGTCCATGCCCGTTCGATGGATCCCGACATTCCGTGGGATACGTTGGCCGCCCTCTCACGCATGGCCCCGCTGCGCTTCCGTGCAGCCTTCCACAGCCCGCTCCCGCAGGTGCTGGTGGCGCTCAACGGCGTGGACGACAACCACCCCACCGCGCCTCCGGGGTTGCGCGACTACCGCATCGACGACAGGCTCGGGGAATGGTATGGCGTGGTGACAGCGGTGAAGGGCATCGTGTCGCTGGACATCGACCTGCACGCGCTTCCCGGCCTCATCCCCGCGGCAACCACCACGCCGGTCACGGAGCGATGGAGCGGAGCGCCCCTGGACCGACCCGCGGCGCATGCGGCCGACGACGTCTTCTTCGATCCCGCCACATGCCGACGTGCCACCCTCTTCGACCGCTCCATCGCCACCGCGCTCGCACAGCTCGGGACAGCATCCGCGGACGGTGATGCGCAGCGCGCCATCCTCGTCGGCATCGCCGCACGTGCCGCCGCGGGCGACACCGCCATGGCGACCCGGCTTGCTCCGGCAGCCGAGGCGCTCATCGTCGCGCTCGCACCGGACAGCCCCTGGTGGAACCTCGTGACGGATCTGCGCTTCCTCTGGCACGCCGACACGGCGCATGCCGCCGACCTGCTCGAACACTGCATCGGCAGGCATCCCGATGAGGCGGTGGTGCTGCGGGCGGCACGGGAACTCGTCGGCATGCTCACCGCGCGCAACGGCGCGGGCGACTCCCCGCGCGCCGTCCGCGTCATGACCACGGCCGTGTCACGCATCACCGATCCGGGGATGTCCATCGCCCTCAAGTCCGGCTTCCCCGAGGTGGAATGGGTGGATGCCGCACACGACGCAGCGGAGGGCGGCGCAGTGCAGCTCATCCCCGTGCCCCGGCGGCGGACGTTGCCGGAGATTCTGCTTCCAGCCATCGATGCCACCGGAGGGCTCATCACGAACACCAGCATCGCAGGACATGTGACGCTCATGGATTTCTGGGCCACATGGTGTGCCCCGTGCATCGCCGAGCTGCCCACCCTGAACGCGATCAACGAGCAGCACCAGCCGGGAGGACTCATCGTCATCAGCATCTCGCTCGACGCGTCATCGGATCTCGTCACCCGCTTCCGTCGAAAGCGCCATCCCATGCCCTGGCGGCATGCGCATCTGGAGGAGGGCTTCGGCAGCCTCGTGGTCAGCGCAATGGGTGTGGAGGGCATCCCGTGGATGGTGCTTGTCGACAGGCAGGGACGCATCGCCGCGGAAGGGCCCGATCTGCGCGGACAGGGATTGAAGAGTGCGGTGCATGCGTTGATGGAGGAGAAGTGATCCGCGTGCAATGCCCCGTGCCGTGACGTGCAGGGAATTGTCGCCTCGTGGATGATGTTCTCCATGGTGGCACATCCATCCACACGCCGGACCACTGATGCAGCTGTTCTCCTCCACCAACCACGACATTCATCTCATCACCGCCCGCGACGGCGACCGCATGAACGGTCAGATCGCCACGTGGATCATGCCCGCGACACTCGCACCGGAGCGTGGCAGGCTGGTGGTGGTGCTCTCACCAATGAATCACACGCACTCGCTGATCGAGGCCACGGGGCGCTTCGCCGTGCAGATGCTCGCCGCTGAACAGCACGCCCTGCTGCCGCGTTTCGGGCTGCACTCCGGGCGCGATGTGGACAAGTTTGCCGGCATGGATCTCGCGTTCACTCCGCTGGGGCTGCCCCTGCTGCCCGATGGCTGCGGATGGGCGGAATGCGTCGTTGTCGCCGTGGTGGACACGGGCGATCGTCGCGTCTGCATCGCCGACGTGACCGCCGAGGGAGGCGGCAGTGGCACGCAGCCGCTGCGCAAGGCGGAGGCCTTCGCCTTACAGCTGCCTGATGTACGCGCACAGCTTCTGGAGAAGGCCCGGCAGGATGGGATCCGAAGCTCCACGCTGTGGAAGCCGCTCGAGCCTCGCGTGCCCGCGTCACGGTGAGCACGCCGCGCCCCGGGGCGCCACACCGCCTTCACTGCATGCGTGTCGTCATTCGTCGTCCAGGTCCTTCTTCACTCGCTCCAGCTCCTGCCGATGCGCATCGTCCACCTCGGGGTATTTCAGATCCAGCGTCTCGAGCTTCTTGATGATGATGTCGGACACCACGGCGCGGGTGAACCACTTGTGATCCGCCGGCACGATGTACCATGGCGCATGCAGTGTGGACGTGTGGTTGAACATGTCCTCGTAGGCGTCCATGTACTGATCCCAGAACCTGCGCTCCCGTGCATCGGCCGATGAGAGCTTCCAGTTCTTTTCCGGCCGGTCGATGCGTTCGATGAAGCGCCGCTTCTGCTCCTCCTTGGAAACGTGCAGGAAGAACTTCACCACGTGGATGCCGTTGTGCACCAGGTACTCCTCGTAGTTGTTGATCTCGGCGAAGCGGCGCGACCAGACATTCACGTTGGCATAGCCCTGCGGCAGCGGTGCCGCGTGCATGATCTCCGGATGCACACGCGCCACCAGCACCTCCTCGTAGTAGGAGCGGTTGAAGATGCCGATGCGCCCACGTTCGGGCATGGACTTCGCGCAGCGCCACAGATAGTCGTGATCGAGCTCCTCCGCCGAGGGCTTCTTGAAGCTGAACACCTGGCAGCCCTGCGGGTTGATG
>CAYUYM010000196.1:0-6348 GCA_964449305.1 uncultured Chromatiales bacterium
CCTCTCCCTGGCTGTTCATCGCTTTTCTGCTTGCCGGGGTGGGGGCCGCCATTCTCCTCGTGTTGCGGATCACCCGGACACGGGAACCCCGATGATCGACATTTTCAACCAACGCAGGACGTACCATGATCCAGTTTGTCTACTCCGCCTTCCGCTCTGTGCGGCCACTCAAATTCCCCTTACTCTACGCCACGGGACTTGCGTTTCTCGTGGCGATGTTGTCCCTTTCAGCGTCCAACGATTATCGCCTGGGAGTTGATCTCGCCTCTGGTTGTATTTTAAGCGTGACAAATGCATTTTTGGGCTACCTGGTGTTTCGTTGGAGCTTTTCCCTTCAGTTCCAGGTATCCCTCTTGGTCTCATTTGCAGGAATGCTGGTGCGGTTCAGTCTGATGCTCATCGGTGTTGTTGCGATGATTTTGATGGAAGCGGTGACCATCGGTCCGTTTCTCGCGTCGTTCATGACCAGCTACGTGGCCTTCATGGCATTGGAGGTTTCCATCCTTCACCGCGGGCAGCTTGAGCCAGAGCTCGCACCAGCGCGCAATCGGAAATAAACACGATCTCATATCGCGGACATACCATGAAGCAGAAAACGAGAATGAGGACCAGGCTTGCAAATTACGCCTTGGGACTCGTCGTGACGTTTTTCCTTTCCATCCTGTGGGTCAGTGCCCAATCGCACCATCCGGAGGCGGACGCTGCAGCGCAGACCCGGGGGCAGGTGGATACCGCTGCTGTCCTCCATGACGCGGCCGGAGAGCATGGTGCAACTGCGGGGCACGGCGACGGTCCGATGAAACCCGCCGAAGAGATGCTCGAGATCCTCAACCACAAGGTGATGAACACGCCGTTCATCCATGAATACCCCTTTCCGGAAATCCACTTTCCTCAGGACTGGATCATCCATGTGGCCGGTTACTCCATCAACCTCTCCCTCACCCGGCACACCGTGTATCTCCTGTTTGCCGCCCTTGTCACGGCCCTGCTGCTCATCCTGGCTGCACGCCAGAATGCTTCGAATGCGATTCCCCGGGGATTCGGGAATCTCATTGAAATGGTGGTGGTCTTTGTCCGCGATGAAGTTGTTCAACCATTTCTCGGTCATGACACAAAGCGATTTCTGCCGCTGCTGCTGACGTTCTTCTTTTTCATCTCCATCATCAACCTCATTGGTCTTCTGCCGTTTGGCGCAACGGCAACAGGGAACATCAACATCACCGCCGCCTTCGCGCTGACCACTTTCTCCTTCATGATCCTGAGCGGCATGAAGTCGAACGGGATCTTCGGCTTCTGGAAGGGCATCGTTCCGCCGGGACTCCCCGGCCCGTTGTATCTGCTCATGTTCCCGATTGAAATTCTCGGACTGCTCACCAAGCCCTTCGCACTTGCCGTCCGTCTCTTTGCGAACATGCTTTCTGGCGGCCTTGTGATCGGCGCCTTCTACGCGCTGATCTTCGGCATGGACACGCTCATCATCGCCCCGGTTTCGCTGGCGTTTCTGATCTTCATGTCGCTTCTCAAGATCTTCGTCTGCCTCCTGCAGGCCTACATTTTCACGATGCTCTCGTCCTTCTTCATCGGGATGTCGGTGCATCAGTCTCATTGATGGCAATTCAGGTAATCACGACAACTTCTCACATCTCATCTAACTTGGAGGAACATTATGGAAACTGGTCTCGGTCTACTTGCAGCAGGACTCGGAGCAGCAATCGTCGTCGTTGGTGCAGGTCTCGGTATCGGCAAGCTCGCAGCAGCGGCATTGGAAGCCATCGGACGTCAGCCCGAGGCGGCCGGTGACATCCGCGGAGCGATGATCATCATGGCAGCCCTCATCGAAGGCGTGGCGCTCTTCGCCATCGTCGTCTGTCTGCTTCTTGTGGTGCTGAAGTAACCGACCATCCGGGATCCGATACCAACTCCGAGGAGAATCAATGAACACGTTGCTTGATCTCAACCCTGGCATGCTGATCTGGACGTTCCTCACGTTCGGCATTCTGTTGTTTGTTCTGAAGCGATTCGCGTGGAAGCCCCTGCTCGGCAGCCTCACCAGCCGTGAGGATCGCATCTCCTCCGATCTCCAGAGGGCGGAGCAGATTCGCATCGAGGCGGAACGCATGCTGAGTGAACACAAGGCACTCATGGACAATGCGGAAGGCGAGGCGCGCGCCCTGCTTGCTGATGCCAGGAAAACCGCGGAAAAACTCCGTGACGACATCCTGAAAAAGGCGGAGGATCAGGCGCAGGCAATGACACAGGCGGCCAGAGCCGAAATCGTGCGTGAGAAGGAGACAGCCATTCTCCAGCTCCGTACCGAGGTGGCGGAACTTGCCATCCAGGCCGCCGGTCGGATTCTCCACGAGGAGCTGGATCAGGAAAAACACCGCTCACTCGTCGACACCTTCATTTCACACCTTCCCAACAACTGACCGGCGATCCCATGCATGTATCACGTGCAGCCAGGCGCTACGCCGAGGCGCTCCATGAATCAGCCGTGACCGCGGGAGCTCTTGAAGCATTTCTGCGGGATCTCGACACCTGCTCCGCCACCATGGCGGGTTCGCGCGAGCTTCGCCTCATCATCGCCTCACCCGCGGTGTCCAAGGAGAAGAAGCAGGCCATCATCGCGGCCGTGTTCGCCGGGCTCTTCGATGCCTTCACCGTGCAGGCATTTCAGTTCCTCCTCTCGAAGAACAGGGAGGCTCTCCTGCACGAGATCATCGCCGAGGTCCAGGCCATCGACCGGCGCGCGCGGAATCTGCTGATGGCCGACATCGTCACCGCTGAACCGTTGACTGATGCCCAGCGTCTGTCCCTGGCAGAGCGGTTGGGAACCATGACGCAGAAGACGGTGGAGCTGCGAGAGCAGCTCAATCCCGCCATCATCGGCGGGATGGTGGTCCGTCTCGACGACATGGTGTATGACGGGAGCATTGCACGCAAGCTCGAGCGCCTGCGCAGGCGCTTCATCCACGGCGTTTCGTAACACACACACATTATTCAAGGCGCAGGAATTATGGCAGAAGTCAGACCAGACGAAGTATCCGCGATTCTCAGGAAACAACTGACCGGATTCGAACAGGACATCGATGTCTATGAGGTCGGAACGGTGCTCCAGGTGGGTGACGGTGTCGCCCGCATCTACGGCCTTCAGAATTGCATGGCAGGGGAACTCATCGAGTTTCCGAACGATGTGTTCGGAATGGCGTTGAACCTCGAGGAGGACAATGTTGGTTGCATCCTTTTCGGTGAATCGTCCATGGTCAGGGAGGGCGACACTGTGCGCAGAACCGGCCGTGTGACCTCCATGCCCGTGGGCCGCGAAATGCTGGGGCGCGTCATCAGTCCGCTCGGTCAACCCATCGATGGTCGCGGAACCATCGCCACCACCGCCTACATGCCCATCGAACGCAAGGCCCTTGGCGTCATCCAGCGGCAGCCGGTGAAGCAACCTCTCCAGACGGGTCTCAAGGCCGTGGATTCGATGATCCCCATCGGACGCGGCCAGCGCGAGCTCATCATTGGTGACCGCCAGACCGGGAAGACCGCCGTGGCTCTCGATGCCATCATCAACCAGAAGTACACGCACACCGAGGATGCGAAGCGCCGCGGAGTCAAACCCGTCTACTGCATCTACGTCGCCATCGGTCAGAAGGGATCCACCGTGGCCCAGGTGTTTGGCAAGCTCCAGGAGGAGGGGGCCATGGCCTACACCACCATCATCGCCGCCAACGCCACGGATCCTGCCCCCATGCAGTACATCGCCCCCTACGCCGGTGCCACACTCGGAGAGTTCTTCCGTGACAGCGGTGAGGACGCTCTCGTGGTGTACGACGATCTCACAAAGCAGGCTTCCGCCTACCGCGAAGTCTCCCTTCTCCTGCGCCGTCCCCCGGGCCGTGAAGCCTATCCGGGCGACATCTTCTACCTGCATTCGCGCCTCCTGGAACGTGCCTCCAAACTTTCCGATGCGGAAGGTGGCGGATCTCTGACGGCGTTGCCCATCATCGAAACCCAGGCGGGCGACGTCTCCGCTTACATCCCGACCAATGTGATCTCCATCACCGACGGTCAGATCTACCTTGAACCCAGCCTCTTCAACGCCGGTCAACGGCCCGCCATCAATGTGGGCATCTCCGTGTCGCGCGTCGGTGGCAATGCCCAGGTGAAGGCCATGCGCAAGATCGCCGGCCCCCTCCGCCTCGATCTGGCGCAGTATCGTGAACTCGAGGCTTTCGCCAAGTTCGGATCGGATCTCGACAAGAGCACGCAGCAGTTGCTCCGCCGCGGCTCCAGGCTCTTCGAATTGCTCAAGCAGAACCAGTATCTCCCGATGTCGGTGGAGGAACAGGTCGCCAGCATCTATGCCGGCGTCCGCGGCCACCTCGATGAGATCCCTCTCGAACATGTCCGTCGCTTCGAGGAAGAGTATCTCGAGCTGTTGCACACATCCCATCAGGACCTTCTTGATGCCATTGCGGATCAGAAGGAGATGACTCCGGAGATCGAGTCCCGTCTCAAGGCGGTTCTCGCAGACTTCCCGGCACGTTTCAAGAAATCCCTGAATTCCTCCGAGAGCAATGGCTAATCTCCGCGACATCCGCAGGCGCATCGCCGGCATCCGCAACACCTCCAAGATCACGCAGGCGATGAAGATGGTGGCCTCCGCCAAGCTTCGCCGTGCGCAGGATGCCATCATGGCTGCGCGACCCTATGCCAATGCCATGGCGGGCCTCGTCCACCACCTCATGCCCCGCATCGATCGTTCAGCCATGCCGCTGCTTCGCGAACGTGCGTCCATCGACCGCATCCTCGTCGTGGTCGTCACCGCCGACCGCGGTCTGTGCGGTGCGTTCAACTCCAACATCATCAAGCAGGCGGTCAGCCGCATCACCGGCACTCATGCGGACTGGTACAGCACCGGGCGCCTGGAGCTGTTGTGCATCGGCCGGAAGGGCCATCAGTTCTTCAGCAAGCGCCGCTACACTGTCCGGGATTCCCATCTTGGCATTTTTTCCGACATGTCCTATGCCATGGCAAAGGGCATCGTGGACGGCATCGTCGCCGGATACATGCGTGGCGAGTACGACCAGGTGGACATCATCTACAACGAGTTCAAATCCCTCGTGCAACAGCATGTGGTCGTGGACCAGATGTTCCCCATTCCATCAGATGCCACGCCGACCGTCTCCATTGCTGGAAAGACCTTCCATGAGTTCATCGACTACATCTATGAGCCATCGGAAAGCGCCCTTCTCGAGCAGCTCATCCCACAACATCTTGCCATGCAGTTGTGGCGCGCGCTCCTCGAGTCCAATGCCGCCGAGCAGGCCGCTCGTCGTACCGCCATGGATGCGGCAACATCCAATGCCAACGACCTGATCGACTCGCTGAAGCTGGTGTACAACAGTGCCCGTCAATCGAGCATCACCAAGGAGATTCTCGAGGTGGTGTCTGGCGCGAACGCGATGAAAGCCTCCTGATCGCGACGTCGGCCCTTTCTGAACGATGCGAAAAACGCGGCAGATGCCGCGTTTTTCTTGGAGGAAAGCCTTCTCTGTATCAGCTTTCGATGAGAGGGATGAGGACCTGAATCTCCACGCCTGCTTCCGTGTTCATGATGCTGATCTGACCATTCAGAAGCTCGATGAGCAGGCGGGCAAAGGCGATCTCGTAGGATTCGTCGCTTTGAAGGTACGTGGCGTGGTCCGTTGCGTCCATCACCGTGGTGAAGATGTCCGGGATGGCAGGCATGCCCTTGAAAAGGAAGCGGAAGGTCGCGACCTCCGTTTCCGTGTCGATGACGACATCGGTGCGGACCGCTTCCCCGGGATGATGCCGGAGCATGCGGCCGACGATGGAGGCGATGGAGGAGCTGAATCGATCCGGATCGATGTTGACCTGCCATGGGCCCGTCGGCGCTGCGGAGCGCTCCAGCAATCCGGCGGTGCGGGATGCAACCTCGTCCCCGACCTGCTGAAACAGGGTGGTGATGGATGCCGGTTTCGGTGCGAAGGCAATGTCGGAAATCCTGACGAAGGACATTTCCATGATGTGCTTGGGAATGTCCATGAGCGCTTCCGCGGAATCCCGTGCCGTGGAGAGGAACTCGATCTGATCATCACGCGTGAGGGCGTCGTCGGTGATCACGAGGTCCAGGAAGCCGAGGATGCCGGTCATCTCCGTGCGAAGACTCATGCTCTGGTCACGAACGAACTTTTCGCGCGTGTGGTTTTCCCGGTCGGCGATGAGGCCGGCCAGATCGAGCTGCTGGTTCTTGGCGCGGATAGCATCATCGAAACGACGCTTGGCCGTGATGTTGCGTCCGATGAGGTAAATGAGCCGATC
>CAYUYM010000197.1:0-6318 GCA_964449305.1 uncultured Chromatiales bacterium
GCAGCAGGCCGGCGGTGATGGTGCTGTACACTCCGCCATGCGTGGCGACATACCACGGCGCCCCGCATCGGACCACGGATATGGGTGTGGAACTCTGGTTGAAGAATCCACAGGAAAACTCCGACCAACCGTTGACCATGTCCAGTGGCGAGGTGAAGAATGCATGCCCGATGCCTCCCGGATCCCTGGTGATCGCCATCAGGTTCGACCGGCGGCTTTGGTTCCAGAAAAATGGGAAGTAGACAATTCCGGGCTTGTCCAACTTCTGAAGTTTCTCGACACGCAGGGGACAGGTGGAATTGCATGGAGTGGCCCACGAAGCCGTTTCAGACGTTTTCACGGACACGCCCGATGCTGATCCCGCGAAGATCGTGTCATTCTCTGTCAGAAGCGCGGTGATGGGTTCACGCGGCAGCTTCTGATCGATCACACTCCAGGTGGTCGTACCGGCAGCCAGCCTGTACACGCTGCCCGCTTCCGAACCCAGCACCAGCCGTGAATCCTGGTATGCAGCCAATGACCGTCCTCGTACCAGATGCATGCCTGTTCCCGGACGCCAGTGGACATCGTTCATCTGCAGGCGCTGCACACCGCCACCCAGGGAGCCGGCGAGGAGATACGATCCCGACGTGGCAAAGCAGGTGGCAACGGGATTGGGATGATCGAACGCATACGGCGTCCAGAGATTTCCGGAGTCTGTTGACCGCATGATGCCCTCTGTCGTGCCGAGAAGCACATCGGGCCAGCATGCACGCATCGACTGGACAATGGCGGTGCCGGGGATCCCCGTGTTTGCCGTCTGCCAGGTGGTGCCGTCGTCGAGTGAGCGGAAGATCCCATGCTGCGGTCCGGAGGCGAGGAGGACCCCGCCTGTCACCGCGACCTGTGTGATGCGTTCCTTCTGTGCCATCGCACCGGCATTGCACCGGCGCCATGTCCTGCCCTGATCGGTGGATCGAAACACGCCGGCCAGATTCTTGAAGGCTGCGGAATCATATTCGATCGCGGCGAAGCAGGTCAGGTTGTTGGAGGCGATGGAATACACCCGGGCGTTCTGGACGGAAAAACCCACCGTACTCCAGGACTGGCCGTCATCGGAGGAGCGGTACATGCCCCCTGCATCGGAACCTGCCAGGATCACCGGTTTGGCGGCATGGATGCAGGCGATGGTCGGTGTGCTGAGCACACGCTGCCATTGCGTCGTGCCCTCGAACATCACGTAGATCCCCGTGGCAGTACCGGCAAAGACGTGCACATCGGTGGCTGCAAGCGCCCGGACGGCAGACTCGGTCAGCCCGCTGTTCTGGAGCGACCACGACGCACCGTGGTCCGATGACGCATACACACCGGACTCGGTGGATGCAGCGTATGCCGTCCCACCACAGACGGTCAGATCACTGATGTATTCGCCAAACGGACTCTGCACCCGCTGCCATTGCGCGTGCGCAATCCAGAACGGCGATGCAAGAATGAGGCACCAGAAAACGGGGTTGCGTTTCATTTCGGGGGGAGTAATGGTGGGAGTGCCAGGCCGCACCTCTGTCGAGGGACGCTTCTGTCTCTGCTCTATTCGCGTCTCGACTCCCAAGTTTCAGCCGTGGGCAATTTAGGAAAAAATTGCCATGTTTGAATCCTCTGACGCATCACCCACATCTCATATCTGCGGGCACAAGGATCACCCGCACCTCGTCCAATAACACAACGCACACTGCCCGATCCACGCCGCCACAAGCGGTTTCAGCATCCAGCACCTTGATCGCCATCAGCACGACGTTTCCCCTCATCTCCGGTTTTCAGACGCCCGCATCCCGGCCAGGATGCCCGTGCGTCTTCGCGGCGTCCCCACACCCGGACACCCCACGCCGGCGGACGTGGCCGTGCCATCCCTGCACCTCATCAACCAGTCATCATAGACGCAGGTTCTCATGAAAAAAATCGCACTTGCGCTTGCGTTTCTCTTCATCGTCGTGGCTTCGGCGATCGCCATCCTCACTCCACGTGAGAGCGATCCCGACGATTTGGCGGTGTTGAAGACGAAAGTCACACACAAACCGGCACCGTCGGTGGATCACTCCACCTTTCCGGTCCTGAAACAGCGCTTCGACTCACCGCAGCAGGTCACCGCCGCATGCATCTCCTGCCATCAGGGGCGTGCAGTGGAGGTCATGCAATCCAACCACTGGAACTGGGAACGCGAGGAATTCGTCGAGGGACGCGGCATCGTGTATCTCGGGAAGAAGAACGCCATCAACAACTTCTGCATCGGCGTCGAGGGCAATGAAAAGAGCTGCGCCAAATGCCACATCGGCTTCGGCATGACCGACCAGACGCAGGCCTTCACCGACCCGACGAACATCGACTGCCTCGTCTGTCACGATCAGACAGAGACCTATGCCAAGGCACCTGAACAGGGTGGGGCGCCGGCCGCCAACCTGGATTTCAGCGCCATCGCCCAGCATGTCGGCCGCCCCAGGCGCTCGAACTGCGGCGTCTGTCACTTCTTTGGCGGCGGCGGCAACAACGTCAAGCACGGTGACCTTGACAAGGCGATGTTCGATCCGCTCCGTGATGTGGACGTGCACATGGGCACCGACGGCATCAACGCCACCTGTGTCGACTGCCACACCACGGAGAAGCACACCATCAGCGGCAAGCTCTACTCCCTCTCCTCCATGAACCGCAACCGCGCGACGTGTGAGCAGTGCCACACCGAACATCCGCACAAGGACGCGACGCTCGATCAGCACACGCTGAAGGTCGCGTGTCAGACCTGCCACATCCCCATCTACGCCAAGGTGAATGCCACCAAGACGGATTGGGACTGGTCCACCGCCGGCCGTCTGCGCAACGGAGAGCCTTACGAGGAGGACGACGCCGACGGGAACCACGTGTATCTTTCCATCAAGGGTTCCTTCACCTGGGGGAAAAAGCTCAAACCGGAATATGTGTGGTTCAATGGCACGGCATCGCATTATCTTCTTGGCGATGTGATTCAGGACACATCCCGGCCCCTGGCCATCAATCAACTCCATGGGAGCTATGGCGACAACGAGTCCAAGATCATCCCCGTGAAGATCCACCGCGCCCGTCAGCCCTACGATCCGGTGAACAGGATGCTCATCCAACCCAAGCTGTTCGCCGACGCGAAGGGGGAGGGGGCATTGTGGAAGGATTTCGACTGGCAGCGCGCCTCCGAGGTGGGCATGCGTGATGTGAATCTGCCCTTCAGCGGGCAGATCGCCTTCATCCAGACGGAGATGTACTGGCCGATCAACCACATGGTGTCGCGCAAGGAGGAATCCCTTGCCTGCACCGAGTGCCACACACGCGAGGGCGGCCGCCTGGCCAACCTCCGCGATTTCTACATGCCCGCTCGTGATCACAGTCCCGTGATCGACACGGCGGGGGTGGGCCTGATGGTGCTTTCACTCATCGGTGTCGGCATCCATGGGGCTGTCCGGATTGTCACGCATCGCAAACGCAGATCGGGAGGTGAGGCATGAAAATGCGCATCTATATCTACCGGGCATTCGGCCGGTTCTGGCACTGGATGCAGGCCATCCTCATCTTCTTCCTGGCCTTCAGCGGCTTCGAGATCCATGGCGCGTACTCCTTCTTCGGATACCGCAACGCGGTGAGCTATCACAACACCGCGGCCTGGCTCTTCATCATCCTCATCGTCTTCGCCATCTTCTGGCACTTCAGCACAGGCGAATGGCGGCAATACGTCCCCACCTTCCGCAACATCCGCGCGCAGGTGGACTACTACCTGTTCGGGATCTTCCGCAACGCTCCACATCCGACAAAGAAGACCGTGCTGAGCAAGCTCAATCCCCTGCAGAAGCTCGTGTACTTCTCGTTGAAGATTCTCGTCATCCCGACCATGGTGGTCTCCGGCCTGCTCTTCATGTTCTACCGCTATCCGCAGAAGGGGACCATTGAGGGGCTCAACATCGATTCCATCGAGACCATCGCCCTCTTCCACACCGCCGGGGCGTTTCTCCTCATGGCCTTTGTCATCGTCCATCTGTATCTCATCACCACGGGACACACGGTTCTCTCCAACCTCAAGGCCATGATCACGGGGTATGAGGATGTGGAGGATGACGGTCACGACCACACCACTGGCACGACACATCCGTCCGCCAACGAGGAGGCAACCCTTCCCGGCGAGCAGGCATCCCTTGATGAAGCATCCCTTCCCAGCGAGGAAGCGGCCCTTGAGGAGGCAGCCCTTCCTTCAAACCCGGCAAATGAACGAGGTGCCCAATGAACAAGACGACCTACATGAATCCCTACCTGGCCGGCTTCCTGCTCGGACTCGTGCTGCTCGCCACCATCTTCATCACGGGCCGTGGCCTGGGAGCGAGTGGTGCGGTGAAAAGCGGCGTGGTGGCGGCGATGGAACTCGTGGCCCCGGGGCACACGTCCACCGCGACGTTCTACACGGACTACGGGAAGGAGCATACCGGCAGCCCGCTCAAGAACTGGCTCGTGTTCGAGGTGATCGGCGTCGTGATCGGGGCGTTCATCTCCGGCCTCGTGTCCAACCGCCTGAAATTCACGCTTGAGCGCCAGGGGCGGTCCACCACGCGCATCCGCGTGATCGGGGCCATCATCGGCGGGGCGCTTTTCGGCTTCGGTGCCCAGCTCGGGCGTGGTTGCACCAGCGGTGCGGCGCTGAGCGGCATGGCCGTCCTCTCTGCGGGCGGCATCATCACCATGATGGCGATCTTCGGCGGAGCCTATGCCTTCGCCTGGTTTTTCCGCAAACTCTGGCTGCAGCGATAGGAGGACACCATGGGACCACTCGTACCCGACATCATCGGCAATGAGCTGAATTACATCGTCGCCCTGTTCATCGGCGTCGCCTTCGGCTTCGTCCTGGAGCAGGCGGGCTTCTCCACGTCGCGCAAACTTGTCGGCCTCTTCTACGGCTACGACTTCACCGTGCTCCGCGTGTTCTTCACCGCGGGTGTGACGGCCATGGTCGGCGTCATCGCCTTCGCCCATTTCGGCATCCTCGACCTCTCCCTCGTCTATGTCAACCCCACCTTCCTCTGGTCCGCGATAGTCGGAGGCCTCATCATGGGGCTGGGGTTCGTTGTCGGAGGGTACTGTCCCGGCACCAGTGTGTGTGCCGCGGCCATCGGCAAGATCGATGCGATGATCTTTGTCGGTGGCTCATTCATCGGCGTGCTTGTGTTCGCCGAGGCGTATCCCCTGCTCGAAGGCCTCTACAAGGCCGCCTCCTGGGGCAATGTCACCATCTTCTCGGTGCTGGGGATGTCGCAGTCCCTCTTCGCCTTCCTGCTCGTGCTCGTCGCAGTGGGGGCGTTCTGGGCCGTGACCATGATCGAAACGCGCGTCAACGGGGGGCTCGATCCGGAGTTCCGCCCGGTGCGCCGGTATGCCGCCCTCACCGCCGTGGCGGTGGTGGTGGGTGTCCTGCTCTTTGCCCTGCCCGACAGGCGCGAGGCCATCCTTGCCGACGCCAACGACGCCGCACGCGTCGGGGCGCTCCAAGTCAAGCTCATGACCCCCGACGAGCTGGCGTTCCGCATCATCGACAACGAGGAGAACGTCCAGATCGTCGACGTCCGCGATCAGGCGTCCTATGAGCAGCTCGCGCTGCCCCGCTCGGTGCGCATGACGCTGCCCAATCTGTTCGACAAGGACGCGGACAAGCTCCTGTCCATCCGGCATCGGAAGAAGGTGTTCGTGGCGGATGAGGAATATGCCGCCCGCCAGGCCGCCCTGGTGGCCGACGAGCTCGGCTACCGGGATCTCTACGTGCTGCAGGGCGGGATGAATGCCTTCCGCAGCGACATCCTCAACTGGACATCCCCCCCGGCCGCCTCGTCGCGCTGGGAGCAGGACACCTTCCGCTTCCGCACGCGCGCCTCACAGGTGATCCCGAAGCTCATTGCCGACTACCGCGCGAAGAATGCCCCGGCAGCGAAGAAGGAATCCAAACGCGTGGTGGGAGGCTGCTAGAACCCCGCGGGTTCCGGCAATCCGGGTTTCAGCAACAGGTCCAATTGTGTAACTTGGCGGCTGCGCAATCGGTGACATCCGATGGTGCAGCCGCCCATGCATTTCACCACCATCAGCTCCATAGCACCACTCCGCCACCGGCCCGCCGCGCTTCTCCTGATCGTGTGCATCCTCCTGCTCGTGCCGGGCGCCGCGGCACAGGTCGTGACGGACTCCACCGCGCGCGCGCAGCAGGGCGCCCCGGAGGACTCCACGCTGCGTGCAACACCGCCCGGCGGGGCGGCCGCGGGGCGTGACAGCCTGCTGGTGCAGGGGGCGGAC
>CAYUYM010000198.1:0-6284 GCA_964449305.1 uncultured Chromatiales bacterium
TGGAAGGCGGCATCGCTCGACCCCATCGAGGCACTGCGATACGAATAGCCGCGCCGCGCGCGACCGTTGTTTTCCCCCCCGCATTCCCGTAGATTCCCCGTGTCAAATGGGTTCACCTACGGGAAGCTCTTCATGTACGCCATTGCACACCTTCCGGGACTCGGGGTGGAGTCCCTCTCCTGCAACGCAGCACAACGTCAGGGGCGTGGCGCGCGCTGGGCCAGTGCCGCCCTGCTGGTCGCGCTTGTGCTGGTCCTGGTGTCATGCGGATCGCACCGGGAGCCCGAGCCGCGGGCGGCTGCCGCGCCGGACACCACCGCACGGACCGCCATTGCACCGATTGATGCGCCCCCCGTCGCCGCCATGCTGGAGCGGCTTCAATGGCGCATCCAGGTGCCGGCGGGCGCGGCGGACACTCTGCCCCCACCCATCATTTTCGGTGATGAGTATCAGGACATTCCCGGTGTGCTCACCTTTCGCGGCAACCACTGCCGGACCGGTGGGGCATGGGGACGCATACCGGTGGTGACCGGAACCTTGGAGATCGTGTGGGACACCAGCATTCCGCAGGATACGGGGCACTGGCGTGGCACGGCGGGATGGACGGGGCAGCCGGCGATCGTGGAATGGCCTGCACGCATCCGCGAGCACTCGGACATCGCGCCGCCATTCCGGCAGCGGGATGGTTTTCGTGAAGTGATCCAGGCCTCGCTCAACGGCTGTGTCCACTTCTTCGATCTCGAGACCGGAAGCCCGACGCGCGACCCGATCGGCCCGGGCAATCCCGTGAAGGGATCGGTGTCGGTGGATCCACGCGGACTGCCAATCCTCCACGTGGGGCAGGGCGTGCGCCGGCGTGAGGGCATGGGCTTCCGCCTGTTCAACCTCTTCGACCGCTCCCTTCTGCATTTCCAGGACTGCGCGGATCGCTTCTCCCACCGCGCATGGGGCGGCATGGATGGCTCGGCGCTCTACCATCGCGATGCCGATGTGCTGCTCGCCGGTGCGGAGAACGGCATGCTCTACATTGTGCGGCTCAACACCCGCGTCTCACCGGATTCCGGCTCGGTGGCGCTCGCCCCCGACGTGTGGAAATACCGCTACCGCATGCCCGGGCAGACGAAGCAGGGCATCGAGAACTCGGTGGCGGTGTATCGCAACCTCGCCTTCTTCGCCGACAATGGCGGCTGGCTCCAGGCCTTTGATCTTCTGCATCTGCGGCCGGTGTGGATCCGATCGGTGACCGACGACACCGACGCCTCCATCGTGGTGGACGCCGAGGGCGGCGTGCCCATGCTCTACACGGGCTGCGAGGTGGATGCGCAGGGCGACAGCGGCGTGGCATGGATCCGCAAGATGCGCGGCACCGACGGGGCCCTCCTGTGGGAGCAGGCCTGGCCCTGCCGCACGGTCAGGGGAACGCGGCCGGTCAACGGCGGGCTGCTCGCAACACCTGCGCTGGGCCGTGGTGACACGCGCGGGCTCGTGTTCTTCGCGCTCGCCCGGCAGGGGAGCCTCACCGGCGGGACGCTCCTCGCGCTCGAGACCACGACAGGTGCCGTGCGTTGGAAGCTCGCGTTGCCGGCCTATCCATGGTCCTCGCCCACGCTTGTCGTGGACGCGGCGGGCGCGTCGTACCTGGTCCAGGGCACATCGAGCGGGGCGATGCACCTCATCCGTGCGTCAGACGGACGCATCCTTTCCACCGTTCGTCTCGACACGAACATCGAGGCATCACCGGCGGTGTTCAACGACATGCTCGTGGTGGCGACACGCGGGACGCATCTCTACGGAGTGCGGATTCGGTGACACCGTGATCGCGGTGTGCCGGCGGTGCGCTTCTCCCATGCCCATGTCCGACACACGGCCCCATGTGCCGGGCAACCGGGGTGACGTGTGCGGGAGTTTGTTTTGACGGCCGGGGATGCGATTTTGTGGCGGTTCACATTTCGTGGCCACACAATCCGCGACATCACCCCCATTCATCGAGGCAGGTTTCATGACCGCTGTGGCAGGCATCCTTCATCCAACACGGGCACCGTTCCGCTTCACGCTGCTGTTCTTCGTCAGCATCATCATCTTCGGAAGCTACTTTGCCTATGACACGATCGGCGCGCTGACACCCGCGATCATCAAGGGCATGAACATCGATCGCGAGCAGATCGGCATTCTGTACAGCATCTACAGCTGGCCGAACGTGATCATGGTGTTCTTCGGCGGCATCCTCATCGATCGCATCGGCACGAAGAAGGCGAGCCTCCTGTTCTCCGCTCTCGTCGTGATCGGGGCGGCGATGGTGGCCATGGCGCCGAACTTCACCTGGATGGTGATCGGGCGCGCAGTGTTCGGCATCGGCTCCGAATCCCTCGTCGTCTCGCAGAACGCAATCATCGCCCGGTGGTTCAAGGGCAGGGAGCTGGCTCTCGCCTTCGGGCTCACGCTCACCGTCGGCCGCCTGGGGACGCTCTTCACCTTCAATGCCGCCAACATCATCGCAGACAACTTCGGCGGCTACGAGGCGGCGCTCTGGGCCGCAGTGATCCTCTGCGCCGTGTCGCTCGGGTCCAACCTCATCTACGTGATCATGGACCGCATCGGCGCGGCCAAGCTCCAGCTCTCTGATGCCGAGGCGGGGGACAAGATCGTCTTCTCCGACATCAGGAAGTTCGGTTCGTCATACTGGTTTGTCGTCGCGCTCTGTGTCACGTTCTATTCCGCCATCTTCCCCTACACCGCCTTTTCCACGGACTTCATCCACGACAAGTGGGGCCTGACGCTGGCGGCCGAGGACAGCGGTGGTCTCCTTTCATCCGTCATCACGCAGTTCACACACATCTTCGACACGGCGGGCGGCACCACCTCCATCGTGATCTTTGCCTCCATGTTTCTCGCTCCCTTTCTGGGGCGGCTAGTCGACAAGGTGGGGAAGCGCGGCAGCTTCATGATCATCGGATCGCTCATGCTCGTGCCGTCGTATCTCGTCCTCGGGCTCACCATGGTGCAGCCGGCAATCCCGATGATTGTCATCGGTCTCGCCTTTTCGCTCGTGCCCGCGGCCATGTGGCCGGCGATTCCGCTCATCGTCCCGAAGGAGCGCATCGGCACGGCCTATGGTCTCATGACAATGATCCAGAATCTGGGGCTTGCCACCTTCCCCTGGGTGATCGGCATGCTCCGGGACGCATCGCAGAGTTACACTTCGAGCATGATTGTCTTTGCCTGTCTGGGGCTTGTCGGTTTCGCCTTCGCCCTCCTGCTCAAACGCGCCGACGCACGCGCGGGCGGGCTGCTCGAGAATCGCAGCTGACACCGGCTGCCGGCCTGGCGCTACATTCCTGACGCGACAAGAAGCTTCGTTGTCACACAGCTTCCACCGCGGCGAAGGAGCACGAGATGGACGCCGGCTGCGAGCTGGGCGGTGCTGATCGCCGTCTGCTGCACCGCTCCCGTCGTGGCCGCGAAGACGCGCCGGATGCAGACACGCCCAAGGTTGTCGAACACCGTGCATTCCACAGCACTGCCTGGTGATGCCTCCCAGGTAAGCATCGTCTCCCGCCCCTGCAGCACCGGCTGTGGATGCATGCCGAGCAGACGCAGCCGTGCCGGATCGGGCACGGGCGGTGTCGATGACTCGATCCAGGTGATTCCCTCCTCGTACCACAGTGAGTCGGTGATTCCCGGCTCTTCGAAGGGCACACGTGTGCGCCACCCTCGGTTATCGTCGGCAGTGATGTACCACATGATGCCTTCGGCGCTGTCCGGGACGTCGATGGTCACGGAAGTCGGCACGCCGGGAATGACCGTGAAGGGCACGGGGATGAACGGGATGCGCTGATGGTACGGAGGGAAGGGGGGAGTGAGCCGGTACCACAGCGTCGCGCCCGTCAGTTGCCAGCCCGCGTCGAAGGGATCGCCTGTGATGGACACCGGGAAGGTGAGGCTCTGCTGTTTGAATGGCACGAAATGGACCAGTGGTTGGTGCCGGATGTAGGGGGCGTGATTCCACGCATATTCGGCGAAGGCATCGAGCGATGTGTAGTCGTCCTGCCAGGTGGTGTACATCATTCCCGCGAATGCCGGCGTGGTGCGTGTCCACTCCTTCCAGATGCGGATGTCGTCCGCATCGCTGTCGTAGTAGGGCGCCGAGATCTGGCGGAAGCCGCGCGACGCGAAGAAATCGAGGCTGTTCTGCACGATGCCGCTGCGTCCGTTCCAGTTGACGATGCCGATGTCCTTTGGCAGCAGGTCGGCGGATCCGGCGAGGCTGCCGTTCACCAGGTAGTAGTTCTTTGGGACGGCGTTGTGGTAATCGTCGAACATGTCGCTCCACACCCAGATGTCGGCGTCCTTGTTGGCCGCGCGGATGATGTCCCGGCACGCGGCCACGTTGGCTGCGAGCATGAGTCCCGGCGGGAGGCCGGTGGCCTGATCGCCCGGATCCCAGTTCATTGTGCGAATCTCATCGTGCTGCATGAACCATGTGCGTGGGTGAAGCGCCTGTTCGAGCAGGGCGAACTCCTGTTCCACGATGCGCATCGTCTTCGGGTCCGACAGGGTGATCATGACCTGGGACCCGTAGATCGTGATCATGTGGCAGTAGGACACGAGCACGGTGTCCCCGTTGTGCAGGCTGCCGCCTGGCCGCATGTGCAGCGTCGGTGGTGTGTGCCAGTTCTCATACTCGCCGGCATAGGGGATGACGCCGAGGCGTGCATCACGCAGCGTGTCGAAATCCACGCCCTCGGTGTACACGATGGCGAGGATGGGGTCCGTCACCGTGAGTGGTGCACCGGTGCGGCGGATGAGGTTGACGAAGGAGCACTCCTCAAAGAGCAGATCATCCCACCAGATCCGTCCGGCTTTCGCGCCCCAGACGCCGAAGTAGAGCCCGATGGAATCAGCGCCCAGGGAGTTGAATGTGAAGTCGATCACGCGCCAGCCATTGGTTGTGGCTGGCAGATTGAGGTCGTTGAATGCCAGGCTGTATCCGACGCGGGACAGCACGGAGATGGTGGCGGCCGAGGCGGGCTGGAGGTTTTCGGTGCGCACCCACCCGCGTACATGGTATTGCGTGAACGGGGTGACGCGCTTCCAGTAACACACACGCCCGTTGCCATTGGCCGGATCATGCACGGAGAAATCCTGGAAACGGATGCTCGTCCTGCCGGAGTGGACCACGACAGTGTCGGCCACGCTCATGGCGCCCGGCTGGTCGATGAAGGTGAAACCGGGGAAGGTGTCGCCATTGCGGAGTTCAAAGCCACCGTTGGGCATGTCGACCAGGGCGTGTGGGATGAGGCGGGCAGAATCGCCATCGATGACGAAGCGTTGCAATCGCACCGGCAGACCGGAGGCGAGGTTCGGATCGTGCGCAAGAAGGCCGTTGGAGTAGCCGAACGGCATCACTCCCGGGATGATCTCCATCCCCAGATCCTCGGCATGGTGTTTCAACGCTGCGAGTGAGTCGAAATACCGGCGCGGTTGGGTGGAGAGAATGGAGAACTTGTAATCGGTGAGATGGACGCCGTTGAGGCGCAATGCCGCGGCGCGGCTCCAGAGTGCCTTTGCTTTTGTGGTGTTGGAAGCGACCAGCAGGTTGGTGGCCTGGTAGAACCAGCGTTTCGGATGCTCCGGTGCATCAATGATGCGGCAGGCGTTGAGTCCCCACCAGGTGGGCGACGGTCGGATGAGCTGGAGAAAGGTGTCGATACCATGGTGCAAGCCCTGGGCCGTGCCGCCCATGATGATGACGCGCTGGGGCATCACATCAAGGATGTAGCCATCCGTCTTCGATGAGGGCAGTCGGGGGTGTTGGTCCCGCGCATCGGCGAGGATGATGTTCAACCACAACGGTTGGGTGGTGGCCAGGAACACGGCGCGTGTGAAGCGCTCGCCCCCCTGCGCGAGCCGCACGACCATGGTGTCGAGGCCTTTGGCCCGGAGTCCGGCATTGAGTTCCATGGCATGGCCCCAGGCCGGGCGCGATGGATCGAGCACGATCGTGTCATCGGATCGCGGGTACCAGACCGCGGAGATCTGCTGGCGCACGTACGCCTCACGGGGGTGGGGACGCAACGAGTCCAGCATCGTCTGGCCGGACAACGTGCCGACGACAAGGAGCAGCAGGACGGGGGATGCGATGATTCGCCCGACCGTCCGGGGACGGGGCGAAGCGATGCGTCGCGCGAACGGCGAATGCAAGACCAAACGTGACGAAGGACGTGTCATACGAGGATGTGTTCTGGTGGTTGTAGCGGGTGACGGATTCGAACCGCCGACACGAG
>CAYUYM010000199.1:0-6157 GCA_964449305.1 uncultured Chromatiales bacterium
CGTCGTGTATGCGGGAACGGGATCGACGGTGACGGTGACCGGGCTCACCGGCGCGAGCGACTACCACTTCGCGGTGTACGAATACAATGATGACGGCGCGGCCGGCGCGGAAAACTACCTCGGCACGACACCGGGCACGGGGTTCGCGACCACGCTCGTTGATCCGGGCTCGCTCGTCTTTGAGGACAACTTCTCCTACACGCTCGGCGACAACCTGACCTCCAACGGATACAGCGCGCATTCGGCTGGTGGCACATCTCCCATCAAGGTGACCACCCCCGGTGGCCTCGCGTATGCCGGCTACGCCTCCAGCGGCATCGGCAATGCCGCGACCGTGGCAAACGTGTCCGGCGAGGATGTGAACCACGTCTTTTCGCCCGCCTTCACCTACGGCAGCACGGTGTACATGACGCTGCTGGTGAACGTGACGACTGCGAGCACGGCGGGCGATTACTTCTGCCATCTGCAGCAGGGCGGATCCACCTCCGTGTTCCGCGCCCGCGTCTATGCGAAGAGCGACGGCGCCGGTGGAGTGAAGTTCGGCATCGCCGCGAACAACCTTGTCATCACCTACACCACGGGATCCTACGCGCTCAACACCACGTATCTCCTCGCGGTGCGCTACACCTTCACCAACACCCCGTCGGCCACCAACACCGCCGACCTCTTTGTGAACCCGCTGCTCAACGCGCCGCTGCCCGGCACACCGGATGCCACATCCACCGAGGCATCGACACCGACCGACATCGGCGCCGTGGCGCTGCGCCAGGGATCGACCTCCTCTTCGAAGGTGATCGTCGATGGCATCCGCATCGGCAGCTCTTGGGGCATGGCCTCCGGCAACGTCTCCTACGCATCACCGGCGACCCTGCAACCGGGCAATTACTCGGATGTGTCCGTGACGAACGCGACGATCACCATCGGTGGTGACGTCACCATTCACGGAGCGCTCATGCTCGACAACTCCACGCTGAGCATCGGCGCCCACACACTCACACTCAACGGGGCGATCACCTCCATCGGCGGAACGCTCACCGGCGGCGGCAGCTCCGCGCTCGTGCTCGGCGGATCGGGTGCATCGACGGCCCTGCCCGCAGTGTCGCTCAGCGCGCTCACCATCGACCGTGCCAATGGAATCACACTCGCCGGCAACGTGGACGTCCAGACACTGCTCCAGTTGCAGAACGGCGTCCTCGACCCGGGCGCGAACACGCTGACCATGGGCAATGGCTCGACGCTCCGTCGCGTGGCCGGCTCGCTTGCCTCCGCCCCGGTGTTCGGCACGGCCATGACCTGGGACTACGCACCGACGGGGTCCATCACCACCGGTGCGGAGATCCCCGCGACGGGTGAGGTGCTGAACGTCCTCCTCTCGGGCAGTGGAACCACCGCCCTCGGGCAGGACTGCTCCATCGCCGGAACACTCACCTTCACCTCCGGCTGGCTCGATGCTGCCGACCACAACCTCCTGCTGAAGGATGGAATGACGATTGCGGGCACACCGTCCGCCGCCTCGATGCTCGTGACATCCGGGACGGGTCAGGTGCGCCGGGAGTTCACCTCCACTGGCAGCTTCACCTTCCCGGTGGGCGACCTCACCGGCACGGCCGACTATTCCCCGATGACGCTTGCATTCACCACGGGCAGCTTCGCCGCAGGTGCGTGGGCGGGCGTGCGCACGGTGGACGGCATGCATCCGGACAATCCCGCCGGCAGCGACTGCATCTCGCGGTACTGGAACGCCGGCGTCAGTGGCATCACCGGCTTCACGTGCGACGTGACCGGTTCCTATGTGCCAGCGGACGTTGTGGGATCGGAGACCGGCGTCTACACCGGCAAATGGGATGGCACGGCGTGGAGCAAATTCTCGGCGGCCAACATCGGCATGCATCAGATTGCCGCGACCGGAATCACGAGCTTCTCCGATTTCACCGGGGGGCCCGAACCCGTCATGGATGGCACGGTGAAGTTCGCCCTGCGTCTGAAGGCCGTGTTGGACGGCGCATGGAATCCCACTCTGGCGACCATGACGTCGAAGCTCCTCACCGCAGGCGTGCTCCCGTTGTCTCAGCCCTATGGCACGGCACCGTGGAACCACATGGGCACGGAATCCTTCACCACGCTGCCGACCAGCGCGGTGGACTGGGTGCTTGTCGAACTGCGTGATCCGACCACGCCGTCCATCGTGTTGCAGCGCCGTGCCGCGATGCTGCTGGCCGACGGGCAGGTGGTCGACGTCACGGGTGGTCCCGTGTGGTTCACCAGCGGAACCCCCGGCACGTACCACGTGGCGCTGCGCCATCGCAACCACCTCGCCATCATGACCTCCACGGCGCAGTCACTGTCGCTCTCCTCCGCGCTGTACGATTTCACCACATCACAGACACAGGCATGGGGGACGAACGCGATGACGCAGGTCGCCCCCGGCGTCTTTGCGCTGCCGGGCGGTGATGCCAATGCCGACGGCCTCATCGGTGTGACGGATTTCGTGGATGCGGACAACAACCAGTGGGGTGATGGCTACCTGCTGTTCGACACGAATCTCGACTCCTTCATCGACTCCCAGGACTTCATGGCGCCGGACAATCACCAGCTCATGACGACCCAGGTGCCCTGAACCGGTACTGGCGGCCCGCCGCGACTTTCTGCACACGGCGTCGCAGGATTCGCGAATCACCGCTTGAATCCCGGTGTTCCACTCGGTACATTTCGGAACATTTTTGCTCATCAGTTCTGGTTGACTCATGAAACACTCGCTGCTGCTTCCCCTCATGCTGGCCATCGGCATCCTCCCAATGCGGATGGTTGCGCAGCCGGATTACACCGTGCGCATGCTCTTCGATTCGACGGTGGGAAACGACACCTATGAATGGAGCATCTACCTGCAGAAGACCAACCCCCGGTGGAACGACTATGCCGGAGGTCAGTACATCTTCACCTTCAACACCGGCATTCTCGGGGGAGGGACGGCGACCTTCACCGTGGTCTCATCCACGTCGGATTTTGCGCTTACAAATCAGAATCCCGTCAACGCCTCCGTGTCGCAGGCGGAGCTGCGTGTCCAGGCACGCACCCCTCCGGGAACGGGTAACGGCTTTGTGGTGTCCACCACCGCCCCCGGCAACAAGGTGTGCCGCGTGCGCGTCAAGGGCTCCGGTGCATTCACGCCAGGCCAGCGTCCGGACATCGCATGGAAGAGCACGGGGGCAGGTTTCCTCACCGTGGTGAACGGGTATGTGAACGGCGTGAACACCGTCCTCACGGGCACCTTCGATGCGCAGGGCATGACGAACCCGGTACTGCCGGTGGAACTGACAAGCTTCTCGGCCGAGGTCGATGGTGAGGGTGTGATGCTCCGGTGGCACACGGCTGCGGAGCAGAACAACTGCGGTTTCGAGGTGCAGCGTTCCACGCATCCGGCGGATGCAGCGTGGGAGACGATCGGCTTCGTGCAGGGGGGGGGCACGACGACAGAAGGACGGGATTACCAGCATCGTGACGCGCCACAGCCTGCCGGGGCGTGGTACCGCCTTCTGCAGAAGGACTGTGACGGGACGGTGAGCACCAGCCGCGTTGTCCACGCCACTGGCACGCGTCCTTCTGGACTGCTGCTGCACCCCATGGCGCCCAATCCGGTCGCAGGGGCATCGGCGGTCAGTTTCACGCTTCCCGATTCGCGGCCTGTGGTGGTCACCGTGTTCGACATGCTCGGACAACGGCGCCTCCGAGTCGACTGCGGAGTGCTTGCGGCAGGGTATCACAGCCGCCTGCTCGCGCTGGACAAACTCCCCGCCGGGCAATACCAGTGCCTGGTGGAGGCGGGTGACGACGTGAAAGCCGGCCGGTTTTCCGTGATCCATTGATCTTCATGCCCCCCCTCCGTTGTCGGTGACAGAGGGAGAAGGGCAGGCAGGCCACCGACAGACTGTTCCTTTCATTACGAAATTGTAAGAATTGTTTTTCCAGGTGAATCGGCCCGACAGGGACTTGCTGGGCGGTTTCGACGGAAATGCTGATCGATCATTGACTTACGCGTGTCCAACGAGGTGTGACCTCCCATGTCTCACGAGAATCCCCTTCATGATCTGGTCCGAACAACGGACAACAGTGGTCCGGAAACCGGTTTCCGGGGAACCCACAGGATCGGGGGGGCAGTACCTTTGCCTGCAAAGTCTGGTCGTCATGACACAGCGATGAATTGTCGCGGCAATTGGCAGGATCTGGAACTCTACGTGCAATCCACGTGTTTCTTCAAACAATTCTCCCCATCTCTCTTGCATTTATCTCTCCACCACGGTAGATTGACTCTTGAAGATAGGCTGATATCTTTACCGAAACGGGTGACTGTTGGAAACCCGGATCCTCTCCTAGGAACATATGAATCGAGCCAGCGCAAGGCATTTCGAATATGCAGATGCCGTTATGGGAATAACGGCTCTCGTAGCACACTGCCACAGCGCTCAAGCCTTGACCTTACATCATTCAATATCCATATTCCAAGAGGTTTGCATGAAACCCAAAACCATCGGAATTGTTCTCGCGTTGTTTGTGGCATGCTCGTTCATCGGGTATGCACAGAACACGTTTCACGTGAGTCCTTCCGGTAATGACGT
Organism: uncultured Chromatiales bacterium; assembly: GCA_964449305.1. Classification (GTDB taxonomy): domain Bacteria; phylum Bacteroidota; class Ignavibacteria; order SZUA-365; family CAYQST01; genus CAYUYM01. Next base: position 4,614 of record CAYUYM010000199.1, read on the forward strand.
CTCCGGTAGGGGCACGGCGGTTTCACCGTGGCGCACCATAGGCAAGGCGGTGAGCACGGCACGTGACGGCGACGCCATCATCGTCCTGGGAGGGAAACGCTCCATGACCTACGAGGAGACAGTCACCATCGAGAAACAATTGACCATTCTCGCCTCGCCCCTGTCCGGGCTGACAATTTCTGTCCGGAAGCTGATAGTGAAGAATGACAGGACGGAGATCATCGGCTTCACCCCGACCACGGTGATCGAACGCTCCGGCAACATCCACCAACAGAATCCCGACAGGAAGTGACGCTCCAGCAGCGGCTTCATCGAATCCCCCCTATCATGTACACTTCGCAACAAACCAATTCATCAACATACAGGGTAGCCATGAAAACCTTGATTCGTTTCTCTTCCATGGTCCTTGTGCTGATGGTCATCCTATCAATCGGGTTGATGGCACAGACACCGACCTCGTACTACGTGAGCCCGGCTGGCACCGACTGGCCCTCCGGCACACCGAATGCAGGTTCCGTGTCCAAACCATTCAAGACCATTCAGTACGCACTCGACTATGTGCCGCGTGTGAACACGATCATCGTCCGTACCGACGGCAACCAAGACGCCGTGTACCACGAGACGATCGAACTCGACACCACGCGCAGCCTGAACGCCTCGCCGAACTTCGGCTACACGATCACCCTGGACAAGGTGATCCTTGAGGCGTATCCCATCGTCCTTACCGGCTTCTCTCCGACCACGATCATCGAGGTCGGTAATGGAGGTCGCATTCAGGACGCCCTGAACGCCGCCTCAGCCGGAACGAGCTCCGATCGCTTCGAGGTCTACGTTCAGGTGGGAGATTTTCCCGAGGATCTGACCTGCTTTGTCGACTGGGTCTCTCTTCGGACAACCACGAACAACACGACCGGCTTCACCGGTCCGGACGCGACCATCATCGGACAGAGCACGTCCGACCCCAACATTGAAATCACCGCCCAGGGTCAGGAGATCACGGGCTTTGTCATCCAATCGCCGGCAGCCACCGGCGCCGCTCCGGGGCTCCATGTGTCCGATCAGGATGCCTGGATCCACGACAACACCTTCCAGGTTTCCGTCGACGCACAGGCCTATGGCATTCAGGTTGCCCCCGCCGGGCAGAATGTCTCCGGCCTCGTGATCGAGGACAACAACTTCGAAGGTCTTGGAACGTCCAGCACCGACGGCTTCACCGCTGTCCGTGTGCACTATTCCACGAGCACCGACATCACAATCGATCAGAACACCATCTCCGGTCCCGTTGCGAACGGCATCTTTGTTCAGGGACCGAATGTCACGATCACGAACAACGACATCTCCACAGACCTGCCCAATACGGTCACGTCCAATGGTGTCTATGCCGGATACGCCTTCTCGAATCTCGTCATCGGTGACACGACCGGCAGCGCCGGCAACACCTTCGACGGCTTCCATGCAGGTGTGAACCTCGATGGTTCTGGAACAGGATCCACCGACATCCAGATCCAGGACAACGTGTTCACGAACAACTTCGACGGCCTCTA
>CAYUYM010000200.1:0-6151 GCA_964449305.1 uncultured Chromatiales bacterium
CTCCGATTGGAGCCATGCGAGTTGGGGGCCATCGTGGTCACGGTGGCCGGCGTGGTGGAAAGCCAGGCGCGCCTCCAGGGGGTCGACATCCACACCAGCAGCGACGACGGGATCATCATCCCACTCGACCGCGATCGCTTCACCCAGGTGCTGCTGAACCTGTTCCAGAACGCCCTCGACGCCATGCCCACCGGCGGCACGCTGTCGTGCACTGTAACCCGCACCGGCACCGACGTTGTCGTTGTGATACGTGACTCGGGCGCCGGCATCCCCGCCGACATTCGTGCGAAGATCTTCAACCTGTATTTCACCACGAAGTCCACGGGCACCGGCCTCGGCCTCTCCGTCGTGCACCAGATTGTGAGCGAACACGATGGCGAGATCGAGGTGGATTCGGAACCCGGCCACGGAACAACATTCCGCATCACGCTTCACGGGAAAGGTGGGTTGAGGAGTTGATGATTGGAGGGCATCACGTCATCACGTTGTCACGTCGGGCTGCGGTGGAGGTGAAACGCATGCAGCACAAAGGCTCGACGCACCAGTCCACATGCCCTCGAGCCGTGATTGGCAAACTCCGCCGGCCGACCATTTCCGTCTTCCATCCACCTCCCAGCCCAGTGCCACCCTTTTCACTCTTCACCCCAGAAAGCATCCAGATCCCATGTATTCCATTCTCCTCATCGACGACGAAGCAGCACAGCGTACTGCCATTGCCGGCTATCTCCAGAAACGCGGATACACCGTGACAACGGCGTCCAACGGGGGCGAGGGCCTCGGAGTGGCGCGATCCACAACGGTGGACCTCGTACTCACCGATTTTCGCATGCCGGACATGAGTGGAGGAGATGTGTTGACGGCCATGCAGGCGATCAATCCGAGCGTTCCGGTGGTCGTGATGACGGCCTATGGCAGCATCGAGACTGCCGTGGGTCTCATGAAGGCGGGGGCCTTCGACTATCTGCAGAAGCCGATCGATCTCGATGAACTGACCCTGGTGATCGAACGGGCGCGAGAGCGGTCGTGCCTGATCTCCGAGAACCGCATGCTCCGCGAGCAGCTTGCCGAGCGCTTCTCCTTCGATGCGATTGTGTCACAGAGCGGGGAGATGGAGAATGTCATGAACATCGCCGGGCGGGTGGCGGCCTCCAAGGCGTCGGTGCTCATCCGCGGCGAGAGCGGAACGGGAAAGGAACTCATCGCACGTGCCATCCATCAGGCATCCGACAGGAGCGACAAACCCTTCGTGGTGGTGAACTGCGCCGCCCTGCCGGAGAGCCTGTTCGAGAGCGAGCTGTTCGGGCACGAAAAGGGCGCCTTCACCGGCGCGGACCGGCAGCGCATCGGCAAGTTTGAACAGGCACACGGCGGAACCCTCTTCATCGACGAGGTGGGTGACATTCCTCTTCTCATCCAGGTCAAGCTCCTGCGTGCCCTGCAGTTCGGTCAGATCGAGCGCATCGGTGGCAACACACAGGTGTCCCTCGATGTGCGCATCGTGTCCGCCACGAACAGGAATCTCGAGGAGATGATCGGGCGGGGGGCGTTCCGCGAAGATCTGCTCTACCGTCTCAATGTGGTCACCGTGCAGCTCCCGCCGCTGCGGCAGCGCAAGAGCGACATCCCCGTGCTGGTGGACGCCTTCATTCTGAAGTATGCCGGGCTCAATGGCAGGACCACACACGGCATCAGCCGCGAGGCGCTCGACGCACTCATGCGGCATGACTTCCCGGGCAATGTCCGCGAGCTGGAGAACATCATACAACGCGCCGTGGTGCTGGCCCGCGACGAGATCCTCACGACGCGCGACCTTCCGCCGTCGCTCGTCCAGCCCGCCACGTCGGAACGTGCCGCATCGGCACCGCAGGACGCGGTGGTCCCCGGCGATCTCAATGCGCGTGTCGAAGCCCTGGAGCAGGCGATGATCACGGAGGCCCTGGCGCAGGCCGGCGGCAACCAGGTCCGCGCCGCAGAGCTGCTGGGCATTTCGGAGCGCACGCTTCGCTACAAGCTTGGCAAGAAACGCTGATCCCGGGATGACCCGTTGAAATCAGAAACGCCCCCGCATCTGCAGGGGCGTTTCTCGAAGTATCGGATCACATGCCCACAGGCGGTGTGCCGCTCACCGCCGCACAACGCGGAGGATCTCATGCGATCTGCCGGTCTGTATGCTGACGAGATACATCCCGGACGGTGCCGACGTGATGTCCACGGTCTGCCGGAACATGCCGTCGGTGCTGGTCGCCGTGATGCGCCGGACCGCAGCACCCAGAACATTCGTCACCGTGATCACGATGTCCCGTGCACCTGGTGTGCATCCGCTCACCACGAAGACGCCATCATGTGGATCGGGGTGGACGGAGAAGGTGGCAGCATCCGGCAGAGCCTCCACATCGAGCACCAGCACTTCATGGACGAAGGACATTGCGCCGCACCCGTTTTCCTCGTCGAAGACTTCCACCGTGTAGCTCCCGGGTTCCTTCACCAGCAGGAACTGGTTCGTTTCACCAGGCATCGGTAATCCATCCTTGTACCACTGGTATCGCCCGGCCTTTGTCGCCATGAGCACATCGCCCGAACGCGTGATGACGGGAGTCGCGGGCCGCCGCTGTACGGTGACGGTCACGGCGGTGGATGTACCCGAGCAACCGTTTCCATCGGTCACCCTGACACTGTAGCTCCCGCCGCTTTTCACGTGGATCGTCTGTGTGCGTTCACCCGTCGACCACTCATACACGGCATATCCTCCGCCGGCATCCAGCTCGATGCTGTCACCCAGGCAGAGCGTGGCGGTTGACGGAGTGATCACCGGAGTGGGGCGTGGATGGACCGTGACGACGATGGGCTGACTGATGCCGGAGCAGCCGTTGGGATCCTGCACCGTGCACACATACACACCCGAGGCGGTCACCGTGATCGATTGCGTCGTGGCACCGGTGTTCCAACGGTACACGGCATAGCCCGGATCGGCGGTGAGAACGACGCTGCCGCTGTCGCAGAAGCTGATCGGGCCGCTGGCCGTGATGGTCGGTTGAAGCGATGCGACCACCGACACAACCACAGCGTTCGAGGTCAGCTGACAGTTCCCCAGCGTGACGGACACGCTGTACGTTCCCGACGAGCTGACCTGGATGGTGCGCGTTGTGGCGCCGGTGGACCAGCGATACGTGGCATAGCCGGCCCCGGCGTCGAGCGTGACGGAGCCCCCGATGCAGATGTGGATGGGACCGGTCGGTGTGATGACCGGCACCTGGGCCATCATGACAATGTGTTGCGCCGATGTCCCGGTGCATCCATTCGCGGAAGTCACGGTAACGATGAAACTCCCCGCAGTCCGGACAATGATCTGCCGGCTCGTTTCACCGGTGGACCAGCGATAGCTGGCGAAGCCGGAACCGGCATCGAGGACGACGCTGTCACCCGGGCAGAGGATCCCGGATTTGGACGCGGTGATGACAGGATTCAACGTTGATGTCACATTGACCTGCACCGGTGCGGAAGTGGCCGAGCAGCTGTCCGGCGTCCACACAGTGACGGTGTACAACCCCGCCTGTGTCACAATGATGCTGCGCGTGGCGGCCCCGTTCGACCAACGGTACCGCGCAAATCCACTGCCTGCGTCCAGCGTCACGGAGCTCCCCTGGCAAAGGGTGAGCGGCCCGGATGCCTGGATAGAGATGGATATCTGTGTCACGAGCACGGACACCGGAGCGGAGGTTGCGGAGCAGCCCGCGCCTGTGCGGACACTCACCTGGTATGTGCCAGGAGTCGAGACGGTGATGGAACGTCTGGTTTCACCAGTAGACCAGAGATACTGCGCAAACCCCGGACCGGCGTCGAGCGTCACCGATTGCCCCTGGCAGAGGACCAATGGACCGGACGCGGATATGGCGACCACGGGACGCGGGCTCACGGTGATGGTGACGGCCGCGGAGGTTCTGTCGACACCGCCCGGGAGGCGGCCTGTCACGGTGTAGGTCCCGGACTGCCGCACCACGATGGACTGTGTCGTCTCCCCACCAGGTGACCAGAAGTAGCTCACGTATCCCGGGGAGGCGGTGAGCACCAGGCTGTCCCCCTCGCACAAGGTGGTGGCGCCGTTTTAGCTGATGGTGGGGGCGGGTGTCGAGGTGATGTCGATCGTCCCCGGGATGGGGTCGGCGATGATGCACCCGGCGTCGAACACCCAGTCCCTGAGATCCAATGGGCAACTCATGTCGCCACTCAGGGATCCGATCTCGAAATGCAGCATCGCGAGAATCCCGGCCGTGGTGATCATCCGCGCCTGCGGGATGGTGATGATCGCACCACCTGGTGTTGGTGTGACGGTGAGCGTCATCCCATCGAGCAGGAGTCCGTTGGTCCAGACTCCTGTCAAGCTCAGCGGTGGAGCGGGGAAGGTCACGGTGAATCTGCCCCTGTTGAAGACCGTGCCGGGCACGTCATCGAGCATGAGGGGGACATCCACCGAGGTGTTCTGCGGCCCGCTGACATTGCCAAGGCGGAGATGGACGGGGAGGAACACGGTGGTGTCGCGCGGAGGAAGGTACTGCCGACTCGCGGCATCGCTGCCGCTGCAGATGCCGTTTGCGAAGAGGCCCACGGTGCGGAGCACGCCGTCGGGGCAGGACGCGGTGTAGGTGATGCGGCATTCCTCGTCGGCACTGCGGAGTGACTGGAGAATCTGGTAATAGGCGTTCTGGATCTGTGCGGCCGTGGTGGCCGGATGATACGTTCCGCCTGTGCCTGCGGCGATGGCCTGCAGTTCCGCGGTGTTCACCGATGTGCCGTAGCCGATGAGGTGGATGCGGATGCCCCTCTGCTGCGCCTGGACGATGACCGCCGCCGTCGATGCCGTGCTGCCTGCATCACTTCCGTTGGTGAGGAGGATGACCGCCTTGCACGGATTGGCTGCGCTCGCGAGCTGCTGGATGCCGGCAAGCAGGCCGTCCCAGATGCGGGGTGTGGTGCTCGTGGTCAATCCACCGATGGCGGATTGGAGGAGTTGAATGTTGGATGTCAATGGCTGGGCGAGGAAGATCGTGTTCTCATGCCGCAGGACGCAGGCTTCATCCTGGGCGCCGTTCATGTTGTTGATGAAGCCCAGAGCAGCATGGATCGCGTGGCTGATGGTGACGGGCCCAACCGAGGACCGCCAGTCGAACACCATGGCAGCGGAAAAGGTGGCATAGGAATTCGGACTCGGACAGGTCAGCGTGAAGTCGTTGATGGGTACTCCATTTTCGTTCACCTGGAGGTTCTGTTCGGTGAAGGAGTAGACCGGTCCTCCATCACAACAGGTGATGCGGAAGTAGGCGTCGATCTGCGGCCATCGGGTGGCGATGCGCGTGAACGTCAGTTGTGGTCCCGTGATGGGTTTGACGAAGACAGTGATGGTGTCCCGGACCAGGTGGCCGAAGGCGTCGGCCACGGTGCAGATGTACGTGGTTGTCGTGGCAGGAAATGCGTAGGGGTTGGGGATGGTTATTTCCGACAAGCCGGCTGATGGTGTCCAGGAGTAGGTGTACGGAGGATCCCCGCCTGTGACAAATGCGAAGAGCATCGTCCCTGAACCGACGCAGATCGTCTTGTCCGGACCGAGGGTGATGGCATAGGGTTGGTCGGGCACGCCGACAGTGATGAGCACATGGTCGATCGACGTGCAGCCGTTGGCGTCAGTCACCGTCACGGTGTACAGCGTGGTCACCGCCGGCGAGGCCTCGGGTTGCATGATGAAGGGATTGTTCAGGCCGGTTGCCGGAGACCAGGAATACGAGTACGGGGGCTTGCCGCCTGACGCGGGTTGACCGATGATCACCGATGCGCCCATGGTGATGATGTGATCCGGTCCCGCGTCGGCGATCGGTGGAGGGGCGACGGTCACGGTAACCTGCGCGTATGCCCGTTGAGCGGCCGCATCGGTGACGGTGAACGTGTAGGTGGTGGTCATCGCTGGCGAGGCGGTGGTGGTGAGGGAATAAGGTGTTGAGAGGTCGGTCACCGGTGTCCAAGAGTAGGAGTACGGGGGCGTGCCACCGGACACCGTGCCTGTCAGCACCGTCGATGCACCGGCGCAGATGGTGGTGTTGACACCTGCGGTGACGGTTGGAGGAGCCGAACCGCTCTCGCTGATGGCGGCGATGATGCCGTC
>CAYUYM010000201.1:0-5997 GCA_964449305.1 uncultured Chromatiales bacterium
TCTCTACCCCTACTTCAAAAAAGACATGGACGAGGAGCGCCTCACCGAAGGCGACGGCCTTCGCGGCGATGATGTGCATGAGCGGCCCGCCCTGGATGCCGGGCATGACCACGCCATCCATCACTTCCGACATCATCTTGGTGCGGCCGGACTTGGCCATGACGAGACCGAAGGGGTTCTCCGAGTCCTTGCCGATGAGCACCATGCCGCCGCGCGGACCGCGGAGCGTCTTGTGTGTGGTGGATGTCACCACATGACAGTGGGGGACGGGGTTGTTGTGCAGGCCCACGGCGATGAGGCCCGACGGATGGGCCATGTCGGCCCAGAGGTAGGCCCCGGCACGGTCCGCGATCTCGCGGAAGGCCTTGTAGTCGTAGCCGCGTGCATAGGAGCTGGCGCCGACGATGATGAGCTTCGGGCGCTCACGCATGGCGATGGATTCCACCTCGTTCATGTCGATGCGGCCGGTGGTGCGGTCCACGCCGTAGGAGATCATGTTGTAGAGCTGGCCGGAGAAGTTCACCGGGGATCCGTGCGTGAGGTGGCCGCCATGCGAGAGGTCCATACCGAGGACGGTGTCGCCCGGCTTGACGAAGGTGAAGTACACCGCCTGGTTGGCCGTGGCGCCGGAGTGCGGCTGCACATTGACATACTCGGCATTATAGAGCCGCCGAAGGCGCTCGCGGGCGAGATCCTCGGCCTGGTCGGCGAATTCACAGCCGCCGTAGTAGCGCTTGCCGGGGTATCCCTCGGCGTATTTGTTCGTGAGAACGCTCCCCGCCGCCTCCATGACGGAAGGGCTGGCATAGTTCTCGGACGCGATGAGCTGGAGTTTGATCTTCTGACGTTCGATCTCCTTTTCCAGGATCGAATGAAGTGCGGGATCGGTTGAAGCAAGATGTGACATGAGGCCTCTGGGTGGTGGGCATGTTTCAGACGGCAAAATAACAGGAGCCGTCGAGATTTGATAATTGTGCGGCACAGCCGCGGCTGTCATTTGATCAGCGTCACGCGCTTCGTGAGCATTCTTCCATCCACACGGAGCGTGTAGAAGTACGTGCCCGATGGAGCAGTGTCCGCATCCCAGCTTGTGGCATGCATCCCCGCTGGCATGGCGCCGTCGATGAGCGTGGCCACCACGCGTCCTGCACTGTTGTGCACGGTGAGGAGCACCTCGGTCTGGTGCGCCAGGCTGATGGTCACAGTGCCGACAGGGTCGGCTCCAGTGATGGGATTCGGCCAGGCCGCATCGATGGTCGCGGCCGCCGGGAGCGCCGCAGGTGGTCCCTCCACGGCCGTCACCGGCATGGCGGAGAGCGTCTGCACCAGGCCGCTGCGCATCACCGCCCAGCCGTGCGTGGAGTCCGCAAATGCGGCGGTCTGCACGGGGCCGGCCGGGACGAGTGTGGTGCGCGTCCATGTGCTGCCGCCGTTGTGGCTGTACCATGCGGTGCTGTCGCTCACCACCCATACCATCTGGCTCACGGGATCGGCATACACGGCGGCATTGCGTGAGCCCGACATCGGATAGTACACGGTGCGCCAGTTGGTGCCGCCATTGGACGAGCGCTTGATCATGCCCGACACGTCATCGACCACGAAGCCCACATCCTTGGACATGAAGGCGATGCCCGAGATGCGTCGGACAGCACCCGCATAGGTGAGCCAGGTCCTGCCCCCGTCGGTGGTCCGGAGCACATTGGCATCCGTGGGGGGGCTTTTGCCCTGGTTGCTTGTGGCATACCAGCCCAGGTTGCGGTCGAAGAAGCGCAGCGTGTTGTCGATGGTCTCGCGTGAATAGTAGCGGCGGTTCGTCGAGATGGTCCACGTCTCACCGGCATCGGTGGTGAAATACACATCGGATGAATCCACGGCACCCGTGCTCACGGCGATGCCGTTCATCGCGTCCCAGAAATGGATGTTGCCGAAGCGGTAGTTCTGGCCGTACAACACCTGCCGCCACGATGTTCCGCCATCGGTCGTCTTGAAGATGTGCCCGCCGCGTGTGCCGACGATGGCGTTGTCGGCGTCGAAGGCATGGATGCCAAGCGCCGTCGCCCTTGTCCCGGGCAGCGTGCTCGTGCGCCAGGTCCGGCCCTGATCAGTGCTGCGAGCCACGATGGCCGTGTCGCAGGTGAGCCACAGCACACCGGGGGTGGTGTGGCGAAGCTGCTGCGGTGCCGTGGGTGCGGCGCTGTGGGACACCACGGTCCAGTTCGTCTCGATCGCATCGGTGGTGGTCAGCGTGAATACCTGCCGTGCCGTGCCGCGTGCGTTGGTGGCCTCCAGCATGAAGGTGGCCTGCCCGGTGCTGCCGGTCCACTGGATGGTGCCGAAGGACGGATCGAACACGGCGCCGGACGGACCCGACACAAGCGTGATGCCGGGCACCGGCACACCACGCACCACGGGCACGTACATGAAGGGCTGGCCGGATTGGAGGATGGTGGTGTCCGGGCGCGAAACGAAGGAAGGCGCCTCTTCGGCGACCGCCTTCCACTGCATGTCGTACATTCCGCGCCCATGGGTGATGGCGCGCAGCACTCCGGTGGCATCCTGGTATTCGAAGCGCTGCACGGAGACGGGGGGCATGCCCGTGCCGAACGGAAGCCACGTGGTGCCGTCGTCCTCCGAGATGAAGACGCCGAGATCGGTGCCGAGGACGAGTTTCCCGTCGAGTTCGATCACATCGTTGGCGGGGATGTCCGGCAGATCACCGTTGATGCTGGTCCAGGTGATGCCGAGGTCGGTGGATTTCCAGATCTTCGGCACGCCATAGCGGCTGTAGGTGGTATAGGTCGCCCCCGGCCGCCACGAGCGCACGGAGCTGCACCAGGCGGCGGGCAGGGAATCCTTGCGCACGGTCCAGTTCGCCCCGGCGTCCATGGAAACAGACACCCAGCCGCTGTTCGCCCCGGCAAAGATGAGGCGGCTGTCGTAGGGGGCGATGGAGACGGCGGACACATAGTAGCACGATGCGCCCGTCTGGAAGGGGCAGGTCTGCACCACATTCCAGTTGCGGCCACCGTCGGTGGTCTTGTGGATGCGATAGGTGCCGAGGTAGAGCGTGGAGGGATTCTGCAGGTCCATGGCGAAGGGGATGTAGAACAGCGACTGTTCCGTGGGCATGCCACCCATGGCGCGCACCCACGACTGCCCGAAATCCTCGGAACGCCAGAAGTTGAGGTTCTCCTGGGTGGTGAACATGATGTTCGGCTTCTGCGGGTTGATCGCCCCGTTGCCGCCATCGCCATAGAGGACGAGGTCGAAGTTCGGGCGGCTGGTGGAGTAGAGCGTGCCATTGTCCTGCGTGCCGCCGAAGAGGAGACCGGGATTGGTGGGATGCATGGCTCCACCAATGAACTGCGTGATGGAGAGCCCGCGGTCGCTCTTGGTGACGGTGGCGCCATGGTCGGTGATGATGTAGAAGCCGCCATCGTTGCCGATGTACACCATGTCGGGATCCGCGGGGTTGAACTCGATGGCATGCTGATCCACATGGAGGAGGCCGCCATAGCCCTGGTCGGGAATGCGTTCCCATGTGGTGCCGCCGTCGGAGGAGCGGATGAGCTTGACCCCGCCGGCGTAGAGGATGGACGGATCGGCGGGATTGATGCCCACGATGTTGTCGTACCACCCCTGTGACACCATGTAGTCGAAGGGCACATCACACTTCGTCCATGTGGCTCCGGCATCGGTGGTCTTCATCACGCCCATGAGGCGTGACGGACCCGACGAGGAGATCTCTGACACGCCTGCCAGCACGATATCGGGGTTGGAACGGGAGATGGCGAGAGCGGTGCGGCCCATGAGCGAATCCTTCAGACCGATGGACACGTTCGTCCAAGTGGCACCGGCATCAGTGGTCTTCCACATGCCGTGGCGCCGGGTGACGCCGCCGCTGTAGACGGGGCTGCACACCGTGTAGAGCGTGGCGGGGTTCTCCGGATTCAGCACCACATCGGTCATGAGACCGTCGAGCACCAGGGACCATGTGGCACCGGCATCGGTGGACCTGTACAGGCCCTGGAGGCTGTCGGCGCGCATGCCGTCGGGGAGGGCGGCGTAGAGGATGGCGGGGTTTTGTGGATCGATGACGAGGTCGGACACGCGGGCATATTCAGGCAGAGTCGACTGGCCGATGAGTGCCCATGTGGTGCCGCCGTCGGTGCTTTTCAGCATACCGCCGCCGTCGAAGGTATGCTGACCAAAGCTCGCCTCGCCGGTGCCGGCGTAGACGATGGCCGTGTCGACAGGATTGATGACGATGGCGCCCATGGCCATGGCCGGCCAGGCGTCGGACACGGAATGCCAGGAGGCCCCGCCGTCCCAGCTTCTCCAGACACCGCCGTTTGCGGCGCCGATGAACAGCGTGCGAGGATTGCGGGGATTCACGGCCACGGCCAGGATGCGGCCGCCGACATTGAAGGGACCGGCGTTGGTCCATTCATGCGCTGCGAGCGTGGACGTTCTGCTGGATTTCGCCATGGCCTTCATGGTGGAGAAGGCCCGCATACGCGCCCCATTGGGAATGCTTCCATCGGGAAAGGTGACGCGGTCATGGAAATACTCGAAGCGCTGAAAAGGTTTGGGTTGTGACACCGGTTCATCCACGGGGGTGTTCAGCGGAACGGCACCCTTCTGTGCATGAAGCGCTCCCGAAAGGAGGACGCCGATGACGGCAAGCAGGGCACTCATCAGGATTCGTTGTTTCATTGTCGCACCTGTATCGAATGACAGAATCGATCGGATGAATCATCACCAAAAACTACTTCGATGTGGTGCGAGAAGCAAACGGGAAGGAGAGGCTGGGGAGGGGCTCCGTTTGTGAGACGAGGGGAGCGGACTGGCGCTTGTGAATGCAGAGATCGAACAGGCTTGGGGATTCAAGGGTGGGTTCGTTGGGCCGATGAAATGATCGCGCCGAACTTTCGTGCCTGTTGGGTCACGGCGCGCCGTGACCCAACGGGCGCCTCGCCACGAATTTCCTTGACATTCACGTCGGAATTCACGAATATCGCCGCGTAGAGAGGAAATCGCATATACGCAGCATCGCCGGAAACGGCTGGTCGCATACACATCCAACAACACAAGGAGTTTGCATGCCCTGTTTTACCCCCCCCCCCCATTGACCTCCGCCAATGACTGGAACGGCTTTCAAACCACGCCGCCTTGCAGTCCATTGAAACTCATCGCCTTTGCCCGGCTCCAACAGGACTCCGTGGTCAAGGTGGGGGCATTGCATTTCGATGATGCCATCCTCAAGGTGACCACATGGCTCACCGAACAACCCATGCTCCGCACCTCGGCGCCTGCATGCCTCGCCAATGACGCAACCGATGGCAACCTTGTTGCCAATGCCTCACAATGGAATTTTCAGCACAACACGGCACCGGGGGCAGGGATTGCACCTCCACTTCAGGACACTGTGTTCATGCGTGCCGGAGAACTGTGGACCATGCGCTTCGGCCTCGATTGCAGGAGCCACGCCTTCTCTGTGATCGGCCTCACCTTCCTCAAGAACATGGCCACACGGGGTGATGCGCAGGGGACGGTGCCGATGATCCTCTTCTCCAACGGTGACGGATTCTCTGATGAGTGGCAGCTTGATGTGACGTTGAAAGCTCCGGGAAGCCATGCTCTCATGTTTGTCGGATGGCCCGACCACGCCGGCGATCCCGAGGTCGCCTGCCAACTCACGATGAACTGGGAGGTGGTGTCATGAACACTCTCGACACATTCGCCGTCACGAGCTGGTACGACATCCTGCAACTGGAACCCAGGAATCCAGGTGATCTGATCGCGTATGCGGAGATCGTGCTTCCCGGCACCCCCGCCACCACGGTGGTTGGGGAATGCTGTTTCAGCGACAGTTTCGGAAAAACGACCGGAGTGTGGGCACAAGGCCTTGAATTGACAGAAACCACAATACCGGTGTGTGTTGCAAACGATGCGACCGATGGTCAGGCTGTTGCAGATGCCGATCAGTGGAATTTC
>CAYUYM010000202.1:0-5947 GCA_964449305.1 uncultured Chromatiales bacterium
GCTTGGTGGGGTTGCTGTCGAGATCCACCATGTTGCCCGCCTCCCGCGCCGCCTGCGTGCCGCTGTTCATCGCGATGCCCACATCGGCCTGGGCAAGCGCGGGGGCGTCGTTCGTGCCGTCGCCGATCATTCCCACCAGATGCCCGGCCTCCTGCTCACGGCGGATGCAGGCGAGCTTGTCCTCCGGTGCGGCCTCGGCGATGAAGGTGTCGACCCCCGCCTCGGCGGCGATGGCGGCGGCGGTCATGGCATTGTCGCCCGTCACCATCACCGTGCGGATGCCCATGGCGCGGAGCTCGGCGAAGCGCTCACGGATGCCGCCCTTCACCACATCGCGCAGCTCCACGACGCCGAGGACGCGGGCGTTCTCCACCACCACAAGCGGTGTGGCCCCCCCGCGGGCGGCCTCCTCCGCCGCCCAGGTGATCTCCGCGGGCATGCTGTTCCCCAGGGCCGCCATGTGGGCGGCGATGGCCGAGAGGGCCCCCTTGCGAATCGAACGGCGGCCAGCCGTCGTGCTGATGTCGATGCCACTCATGCGCGTGTGAGCGGTGAAGGGAACGAACACCGCATCAAGATCGCCGACATTCATCGGGCGAAGGCCGAATCGGTTCTTCGCCAGGACCACGATGGAGCGTCCCTCGGGCGTCTCATCAGCGAGTGACGCGAGCTGTGCGGCCGAGGCGAGTTCCATCTCCTCCACACCCTCGGCGCAGATGAAGCGTGCCGCCTGCCGGTTCCCCATCGTGATGGTGCCGGTCTTGTCAAGCAGAAGCACGTCGATGTCACCCGCGGTCTCCGCCGCCCGCCCGCTCGTGGCGATGACGTTGCGCCGCACGAGCCGGTCCATGCCGCTGATGCCGATGGCGCTCAACAGGCCACCGATGGTCGTCGGGATGAGGCACACGAGCAGCGCCACGAGCACCGTGACGCGCACCGGGCCGCCTCCCTGGAGGAGGCCCATGACGGGGGGCAGCGTGGTGACGACGAGAAGGAAGATGATGGTCAGGGCCGAGAGCAGGATGGTGAGCGCGATCTCGTTGGGTGTCTTGCGTCGTTCGGCGCCCTCCACGAGTGCGATGATGCGATCGATGAAGGTGTTGCCGGGATCCGCGGTGATGCGGATGATGATGCGGTCGCTCAGCACGCACGTCCCACCAGTGACGGCACTCCGATCGTCGCCGGATTCGCGGATGACGGGGGCGGACTCTCCGGTGATGGCGGATTCGTCGACGGTGGCGATGCCCTCGATCACGACGCCGTCGGCGGGGACCACATCCCCGCGCTCGCACACCACCACATCACCACAACGCAGCGTGGTGGAGGCGACGCAGCTTTCCCGGCCGCCCTGCAGCAGGCGTGCCGTCGTGTCGGTCCTGGCCCGTCGCAGCGCATCGGCCTGCGCCCGCCCGCGGCCCTCGGCCACGGCCTCGGCGATGTTGGAGAAGAAGACGGTGGCCCACAGCCAGAAGCTGATGTGCCAGCCGAAGGCCGATCCCTGCCCGGCGATCGCCTCGCCCGCGGTGGTGAGCGTGCTGCCCAGGGCGCCCACCGCGACGATGAACATCACCGGATTGCGCACCAGCAGGCGCGGGTGGAACTTCATGAATGCATCGCGCACGGCGCGCCGGACGATGGCGCCATCTATGGCGATGCGGGAGTGGATGGGGGGGGTGTCGCGCATGGTGGTCACATGGTGGTGCCCGCCCCGATCATGGTCTGCTCCAGGATGGGGCCGAGCGAAAGGAAGGGGAGAAAGGTGAGCGCGCCGACGATGAGGATCACCGCGATGAGGAGGACGGCGAACGTGGGCGTGTCAGTGCGAAATGTTCCGGAGGATGCAGGAGTGATCCTCTTCCCCGCCATGGATCCGGCGAGGGCGAGTGCCGGGATGATCACACCGAAGCGCCCGGCGAGCATCTGCACGCCGGTGGCGAGGAGGGCGAACACAGCACCCGCATCGTAGCCGGCAAAGGCGCTGCCGTTGTTCTGCGATGCAGAGGTCATGGCGTAGAGCAGACGGCTCACGTCGTGGGGCGTCGCCGCGCCGCCGCCCGGCACTGTCCACCCGCCCGCCGCGGCGATGGCCGCGCCGATGAGGATGCAGGCGTTCGGCAGGAGCACCGCCAGAATCGCAAGGCGGATGTCGTGCGACTCGATCTTCTTCCCGAGCCATTCCGGCGTGCGCCCCACCATGAGACCGGCGATGAACACGGCGAGGATGACGAACATCACCATGCCGTACGTTCCCGCCCCCACACCGCCGAACACGATCTCCCCCAGCATCATCGCCAGCATGGCCGACATGCCCGCAAGCGGCGAGGAGCTGTCGTGCATCGCATTCACCGAGCCGTTCGATGCTGAGGTGGTCGCGACCGTCCATACGGCCCCCGCTCCGGGCCCGATGCGCTGCTCCCGGCCCTCCATCATGCTGCCCAGTCCCGCCGATGGATTCGGTTGCAGATCGGCCCACAGGGCGGTGCCGAGCAGCGCCAGGAAGAGCAGCATCATGCAGCTCCACAGCGTCCATCCCTGACGCGTCGATCCCACCATCCGTCCGAAGGTGTGCGTGAGCGCGGAGGCGATGAGCAGGATCGCCAGAAGCTCAAGCATGTTTGCGGTCGGTGTCGGGTTCTCGAAGGGGTGGGCGCTGTTGCCGTTGAAGTACCCTCCACCATTGCTTCCGAGCTGCTTGATGGCCACCTGCGAGGCGACAGGGCCCAGAGGGACGATCTGCTCCCGCCCTTCGAGCGTGGTGACGGTCACCGGCCCGGAGAGCGTCTGCGGCACGCCCAGCACGGCAAGCGCCATGGCAAGCAGCAGCGACAAGGGAAGCAGGATGTAGACGACCGACCGGATGATATCGGACCAGACATTGCCGATCGACGATGCGCCTCTGGCACGAAAGCCGCGGATGAGCGCGATCAGGACGCTCATCCCCGTGGCGGCGCTCAGGAAATTCTGCACGGTCAGGCCCGCCATCTGGGACAGAAGGGAGAGCGTCGTCTCGCCCGCGTAGGCCTGCCAGTTCGTGTTCGTCATGAAGCTGATCGCGATGTTGCCCGCAAGCAGCGGATCCACCGGGCCCACACCGCCGGGATTGCCGGGCAGCAGGTGCTGAAGGCAGAGGAGGCTGAACAGGAGCACCGCACCCAGCGCATTGAACACCAGAAGATTGCGTGCGTACGATTTCCAGTCCATGCCCTGCGACGGATCAACCCGCACTGCGCGCAGCAGCAGACGCTCCAGCCAGCCAAGGACGGGGTGCAGCACCGATCGCTCACCGTCATAGACGCGGGCCATGTGGGCGCCGAGCGGCGGTGACAGGACCAGCAGCGCACCGAGAAACACAAGGGTCTCCGGGATCACGGTGTCGGCACTCATGTCAGAACCGCTCCGGATGGACGAGGGTGAAGGACAGGTAGATCAGGATGATGGCGGCGATGATGGTGAAGACAAGCATGGGACCACTCAATTGTTCTGCACAAATCTCGGAACGGATCCCACACAAGGAAATGAAGAGGACATCAGGATTGCGGGAAGAGTGTCAGGAATTCATCAAGATTTGAAGAGGTTGGACGCAGGCGTGTCCCTCCGTCGTCATGCCCGCGGAGGCGGGCATCCATGTACGTCCTTCGGAGCCATGGCATGGATTCCCGCGCCTGCACTGAGCCTGTCGAGGTGCGGGAACGACGGAGGGACTCTCTCCTTCCGCGTCCAACTCTTCAACTTTTGAACACTTGAACTCTTCAACTCCGGCACCCCTCGGTACGTGCCCCTCCGTCGTCATGCCCACGGAGGCGGGTATCCATGTACGTCCTTCGGAGCCAAGGCATGGGTTCTTGCTGACGGGGAACCCCCTTGGTCATGAAGGGCGTCGTGGGTAGATTGTCGGCACACTTCCCTCAGAGGTCAAGCATCATGAAACTCCCATCGTTCGATCAGATCGTCACGGAAGCAGGCATCGCATTGCGACGCTTTCCCGCGGTCATGGCCTGCGCCCTGATCGCCACCATGACTGCACTCATCCTCATCGAGAAGGGGGAGGAGACAGCCTTCCCACTTCTGTATCCTGTGTTGTGGACGGCCATCCTTGGCATGCCGATGCTCGTCGCGCTGGCATTGACCTCGGAACGCCACGCGTTGTCCATGCGGCACAGCATGCTGCTGCACGCCCCGGGCATCCTCCTCCTCATCGTGTACGCGATGTCGCTGCCGGGCAACCTTCCGCTGGCACCGGAGATGCATCATGTCCGCCTGTTCATGCTGGTGATCGCCGCGGGGCTGCTTGTCCCCGTCCTGCCCTGGCTGAGGGACCGCGGCTCCGAGGGCTTCTGGAGCTTCGGGAGGGCGCTGGTCCTTCGCCTGCTTCAGACGGGGCTGTTCACCGGCGTGCTGTTCGCGGGACTGGCGATCGCGCTCGCCGCGCTCGACAACCTCTTCGGTGTGTCGGTGCCCGCGAAACGTTATGGAGAGCTCGGCGTGCTGCTAGCGGGCATGTTCGCACCCTGGTTCATGCTTGCCGGGATGCCTCGGGATTTTTCCTCCCTGGAGCACGAAGCCGTCCTGTCCAAGGGAATCCGCATTTTCACGCAATACATCCTTCTGCCCATCGCCGTGATCTACCTCGTGATCCTGTATGCCTACATGGGGCGGGTGATCATCGCCTGGGAGTGGCCGAACGGCTGGGTGACGGGGTTGGTGATCGGCTTTCTTGTGGTGTCCCACACCGTGCGCCTGCTGCTTCACCCTCTACGCAACCAGGGGGGGAATGCGTGGTTGATGCGCATGATGACGTGGCAGCATGTGCTGACCGCACCGCTCGTGGTGCTCATGACCCTGGCCTTGCTCTATCGGATCGATCACTACGGCATCACGGAGGGACGGTACCTTGCGTTCGCGCTTGGTGCCTGGTCCATGGCCATGCTCATCCACGGCCTTTGGAGGCGGGATGCCCGTGCGCAGACCGTGCCACTCGCTCTCTGCATCGCGATCTTCGCCGTGAGCTACGGGCCGTGGAGCGCCTTCTCCATCTCCGAACGCAGTCAGGTGGCGCGCCTGGAATTCCTGCTCCAGCAGAACGGCATGTTGGCGGGAGGGCGCGTGCAGAAGGCGTCTGGTGCATCCACGGAGGCAGTGCGCGAGATCAGTTCCATCCTGTGGTACCTGCAGGCAACACACGGATACACCGGCATCCAGGCGTGGTTCGACAGCGCATTGACGGAGGACAGGAACGGACTCGCACAGGCGCTGCCTCCGGAAACCGTCGCCACGATGCTCGGCGTCGAATACACCACCGCATGGATGCGTGCAGGCGGCGACAACACGCGCTTCGAGCGCGCGCGCGATGCCGCCCTCACCGTGTCCGGATGGGAGCGACTGTCGGCTCCACTGACCTTCTCCCGCCATGAGCGACAGAGGGTGGTGGAGTGCGGCGGACTCACGATGTCCGCGAGCGACGACCTCACCGCGCTCACACTGCGATTGACAACCCCCGATGGAGCCGTCGACACGATCATGGTGGACATGGGACGCATGGTGACGATGGTGGCGGAGCGCTGGTCGGGCCGTGACGTCACCGCCATCCCACCGGACAGTCTGTGTGCGGATGCGCACGGGCGGTGGTGTGACGTGCGCATCTTCGCGCCTTCCATCGGTGTGAAGCGTGAGGAGGGACGGGTGACGCCCGAATGGTACACGATTGCTGCGCTCGTCCGCACCACACAGCCCTGACACATCGCGTCATCACAATCCATGCAGCGAGCGGACATCAGACGATCGCCACGGTCCCCCTTCCCGGTTGCGTGAACTTTCGTCATATTCCGGGTAGAATCGTGCGATCCGCATCATTTCCATCCTCATGGAGCCATCATGCTTCGAACACTTCTCCTCGCTTTCGCATGTGCCGTTTCCCTGGCATCGGCACAGACCTACGACGTCACCACCG
>CAYUYM010000203.1:0-5934 GCA_964449305.1 uncultured Chromatiales bacterium
CGCACGATCTCGCCGCGCTTCGGCGCCGGCACCGTCCGCCAGTGCCGGAACGCCTCTGCGGCGCGTTCCATGACCCGTTCGTAATCCTCCTCCGTTGCCTGCCAGACGGAGGCGATGTGCCTGCCGTCCACCGGCGAGGCGATCTTCAATTCTCCGGCCGTGCGACCGCTGATCCATTCACAGCCGGTCGAGCAGCCGTCGTTCTGTTCCTTGATGCCAAGTGTTTTGAGAAATTCCATTGTATGCCTTGCGTTGGATGATTGTTGATTCACGGTCGATGGACACTGTCACACCATCAACCCCGACGTGATGACGTGATACCTTGATGACGTGATTTCCGCTACCTGCCCATGCCCGCCACCACGGAGCGAAGCACGCCAATGCCTTCATCGACGTCCTCGGTGGTGATGTTGAGTGCCGGGCGGAAGC
This sequence comes from uncultured Chromatiales bacterium, assembly GCA_964449305.1. GTDB lineage: Bacteria > Bacteroidota > Ignavibacteria > SZUA-365 > CAYQST01 > CAYUYM01. The sequence goes on from CAYUYM010000203.1 coordinate 430, forward strand.
GGAGGCTGAGATCGCCGCATGGGAGGATGATGACGCCCTGTTCAAAGATCTTTGCGCGGGCTTCGTTGCGGAGTTCGGTGGTGGCGAAATCGATGGCGCAGTAGAGGCCGAGGCCGCGGGCGTTGTTGAGGATGGCCGGGAACTCGGCGGTGAGCTCGTTGAGACGCTTCTGCAGATGCGCCCCCACCGTGGCGGCATTCTCCACCAGCTTCTCCTCCTCGATGATCTCGAGGTAGCGCTGGGCACGGACCATGTCCACAATGTTGCCACCCCAGGTGGAGTTCAGGCGGCTGGAGACCTTGAACACGTTGGTCTCGATCTCATCGATACGCGGGCCGCAGAGGAAGCCGCACACCTGCATCTTCTTGCCGAAGGACATCATGTCCGGCTTCACGAAGTACTGGTGGGCCCACATCTTTCCGGACATGCCCACGCCCGTCTGCACCTCGTCAAAGATGAGCATGGCCTCGTTCTCATCGGCCAGGCGGCGCAGTTCCTGGAAGAACTCGGGGCGGAAATGGTTGTCGCCACCCTCGCCCTGCACGGGCTCGATGATGATGCCGGCGATGTGATCCTTGTGATCGATGAATGCCTGCTTGAGCTCATTGAAGGCCTGGCGTTCCAGCGCCTCCACCTCGGCCACATGCTCGGGCGTGAGCGGGAAGCGGACGACGGGGTTGGTGATGCGCGGCCAGTCGAACTTCGGGAACCACTTCACCTTGACCGGATCGGTGTTGGTGAGGGACATGGTGTAGCCCGTGCGGCCATGGAAGGCATGGCGGAAATGGGCCATCATGTAGCCGCGATCCTCCTTGTACCCCTTCTGGTGATTCTTCTGCACCTTCCAGTCGAACGCGGCCTTCATGGCATTCTCGTTGCCCAGGGCGCCACCCTCCACAAAGAAGGCATAGGGCAGATAGTCCGGGATCGCGACGCGCCCGAACGTGTCGACGAATTCGGCCATCTCCGTCGTGTACAGGTCGGAGTTGGCGATCTTGTTCACGGCGGCCCAGAACACGCGTTCCTTGAACTCCTCGTTCGCCATCTTGGGATGGTTGATGCCGACGGGGTTGGAGGCGAAGAAGGTGAAGAAATCGAGGAACCACTTGTCGTGCAGCGAATCGTAGATGCGCGAGCCGTGGGACTTTTTCAGATCGACGACCATCTCGAAGCCGTCGACAAGGATGTGTTTGGAAAGGGATGGAAGGACGTCAGCAGGGCGTATGACGGAATGCATGGGATTCTCCTCGTGAAGTTGGTGATGAAACAGGAAGATGAGACAAGGCGATGGAGGAGAATCCCGGAGGGATGGTGGATGCATGCATCAGGTGGTCGATCAGGGACCGACGTGATGATGCAGTGGCTGCCTTGTTTCTGTTGTAGATGCGTTTCATCGTGCTTGGGTGATACCAAGGAGTATCGTCCAAATATCGGAAAAATCCACGAGAATCGAAAGCGGGGGCATGGGCAAGAGGAGTGGATGAAGGCGGACAGTAGCAGAAGCGGAATGCGCATCGGGACAGGGACACTGCCTGGTGCAACTGTTGAGGTGCGAGGCGCAAGCTTCCCCGAGGAAGCCAGCCAGCGCGAACACAGATGATCGTGGGCACTTGAAAGTTAACAGCCCGGCTGGCCCCTGTCGCCATGACATCGCCACCTTCGCCGGGACATTTCATGACCGCGTCAGGCTTCCCGCACCAGCTCCACCAGGCATTCGATGTGCCAGGTCATCGGAAACATGTCGAATGGGCGGATGCTGTGGATCGTGAAGCCCGCATCGGCGAGGATGCGGCAGTCACGGGCGCAGGTCGCCGGATTGCAGCTGATGTAGAGGATGCGGTTCACGGCCATCGCCGCGATGCGCGCGGCTGCCTCGGGGTGCAGGCCGGCACGCGGTGGATCGAGCACCACCACGTCGGGGCGGTGCACGCCCGGCGGCGGATCCTGGATGAAGCGCAGACAGTCGGCCGCATGGAACACGGCATTCCCGATGCCGTTGCGCTCGGCGTTGCGCCGCGCATCGGCCACTGCCTCTGCATTGAGCTCCACGCCGGTCACCTGCCGCACATGCGGGGCGACGACGAGCGAGATGGCCCCCGTGCCGCAGTACAGGTCCCACACCGAATCCTCCGCCCTGAGGAGGCCGGTGTCGAACATCGCCTGAAAGAGGCGCTCCGTCTGCCGCGTGTTCGTCTGGAAGAAGGACGACGGGGAGATCTCGAAACGGATGCCAAGCAGGCTGTCGTTGATGATGCCGTCACCGAAGATCACGCGCGCCTCATCGGCCACGGCGATGGTGGCCTTCTTGCGCGAGATGCCGTGCACCAGCGTGCTGACACCGAAGCGCTCATCCCGGAGGAGGGAGCCATAATCGCCGATGAGCCCGGCGTCCGTGTCGGCGGTGACGAGGAACACCATGCGCTGACCGCTGTTGCGTGCCTCCCGGATCACCAGGTACCGCAGCACGCCGGTCTGGCTGTCCGTGTCGTACACGGGGATGCCGCGCTCCTGGAAGAAGGCGCGTGTCGCATTGAGTATGGTGTTGGAATCCGGAGACTGAAGCAGGCATTCGCGGATGTCCATGAGGCGGTCGAAGCGGCCGCGGACATGCAGGCCAAGGGCGAAGGGTTCATCGTCGCGATCGACTGTCCCAAGCTCCTCGGGCAGCAGCCAGCGCGTCTTCCCGAAGGAGAACTCCATCTTGTTGCGATAGAACCACATCTCCGGCGAGGGGGTCGTGTCCGCCACCTCCACGGCTGCGAACCCCCCGATGCGTTCGAAAGCGTCCACCACCTGGCGGCGTTTCCACGCGAGCTGGGATTCGTAGCGCAGATACTGCCATGAACAGCCACCGCAGTGCCCGAAGTGCGCGCATGCCGGATCGATGCGTTCCGGCGAGGCTTCGAGCACCCGTTTCACACGCGCCTCGGCAAAGTTCTTCTTCTTTGTCGTGATCCATGCCTCAACCAGATCGCCGGGCACCGCTCCGTCGACAAACACCACCAGCCCTCCGACGCGCGCCACCGCCCGACCTTCGAAGGCTGCCTGCTCAATGCGCAGGGTGATGTCCTGCCCCTTTTTCAGGGGCTGATCCAGTGTGGTGCTGCTGTCGTCCATGGTGGATTCCGATGGTGAGGGAAACGTGGTGGATGTGTGCGGAAGGCGCTCCCGTTGCGGAAGTGCGGGCGGCCGGTCACCGCCGATGCGCGCGGGCGATGGCGCCCGGCATCCGGTCAGTGCACGACGTTGTACCGGATGATGCCGTCGTAGAACTCCTTCAGTGTCACCTTCAGGACGCTCGCCACGGGCACAGCAAAGAGCATGCCGAGGAGACCAAAGAGCTGGCCACCGATGAGGATGGCGACGATGATGGTCACGGGATGGAGGCGGACCGTGCGGGCGATGGCAAGCGGCTGGATGATGGCATCGTCGAGGAGGCGGACGCCGCCGAAGATCATGAGGATCACGATCACCTGCTCGCTCGAATCGTTGTATGCCACCGAGAGCGCCGCCGCGACCAGCGCGGCCGTGGGCGGCCCGATGTAGGGCACAAGGTTCGCGAAGGCGGCGATGATGCCGCAGAGGATGAAGTTCGGCACACCTACGATCCAGAGGATCAGCGTGATCAGCACACCCACGATGAGCGCATCGAGAAGCACGCCGCGGATGTAGCCGCCCAGGGACTGCTCGATCTTGTGGAGGATGCTCATCGCCATCTCGAAGAGGCTGTTGGGCACCACGCTGACGAAGCTCTTCTTGAGCTGGTTGCCGTCCTTCAGCAGGAAGAAGGTGGAGATGAGCATCATCACGATGAAGAGCACAAAGCTGAACACCCCGGTGGCGATGTTCACCACGTTGTCCAGCATGGACACGATCCATGCCTCGATCTTCGGGGCCACCTGCCAGTGCTTGACGCCGAGGAAGGACAGGTTCTTCGAGAGGAACTTCTCGATGTTGCGCATCCCGCCCTTGAGGTTGTTGAGGCCGAGGATGTTCTGGATCTCCCGGATCTGTTCGTAGACAATGGGCGACAGTGTGTAGATGGCCCAGCCCAGGATGCCGAAGAACGCCACGAAGACGAGGATGGCCGCCGGTGTCCGCGCCATGCCGATACGCTCCAGGGCGTTCACCGCAGGGGAGAGCATGAAGGCGAACATGGAGGCGAGAAGGACGAGTGCGACGATGGAGCCCACGGCGACAAGGGTGTAGAAGGCGACACCACCGAGGGCAAGAAGCAGCAGGATGAACAGGATCTTCGTGTTCGTTTTCATGGCCGCGGCTCAGGCATGGTGACGTTTGAGTTCCTCCAGCAGCCGGTGGTTCTCCTCCACGGCATGGCTCAGGCGCTCCGCCACGATGCGCGCGATCTTCATCAGCACCGACACCCCGATGCTCGGACGCGTTTCAAGCAGACCGAAGAGATCCGGCTGGAAGAAGCCCAGCAGGTGCGTCTGGCTCACCGCCACCGCCGATGATGTGCGCGGGGCCTCGATCAGGATGCCGAGCTCGCCGAAGAACTCGCCCTCGCCGAGCCGCACCATCTCGTCGGTGCTGTGGCCGTAGAAGATGCTCACCTCCCCGCTCTCGATCACATACATGCCGGTACCGAGCTCGCCCTCACGGAAGATGTACTCACCCGGCGCATACTGCCTCCGGTGGAGGATCTTCTCGATGGCGCGGAGATGGTGGCGGTTGAGATCGTCGAACAAGGGCGTGGCCTTCAGCACCGTGCGCAGGTCACGCGGCGTCTCCTTGTTCCTGTAGTTTCTCCAGAGAAATTCTGCCATGGCGGGTGTGGGGTTGAAGTGAATCGATGCGGTTTGTGGGTGCGTGCTGCCACGCGGATCAGTCATCCACCTTCCAGGTGGTGCCCTCCTTTCCATCCTCGAGCCTGATGCCGATGGCAAGCAGTTCGTCGCGGATGAGATCGGAAAAGGCCCAGTTCCTGTCGGCGCGCGCGCGCTTGCGGACGGTGATGAGCACATCCATGAGCCGGGCGACACGCCCGCTGTCTGCTTCATCACTGCGCCCGGCGAGGATGCCAAAGACGCCGCCCGCCGTGCTCTGCACAAAGTCCCGGACACTGCTGAGCGAGGCGGCGTCGAGTCCCCGTCCGTCGCTGAGCAGCGGCATCACATCGCGTGCGAGCTCGAAGAGCACACCCAGCGCCGCCGGGAAGTTGAGGTCGTTGTCGCCATGCTCGGTGAAGCGCGTCACGTGGGGCGTCACATCGAAGCTGCCGGTGCCCGGCGTGGCCGTCGTGAGTTCACGCATGAGACGCGTCAGCTTCTGGAGCCCCTTCGTCGAACCCTCGAGCCCGTCGGAGGTGAAGTTCAGCGGGCTGCGGTAATGCGTCTGCAGGTAGAGGAAGCGCAGGGCTTCGGCCGACACCTTGTCCAGGATGTCGCGGATGGTGAAGAAGTTGCCCAGCGACTTGGACATCTTCTCGTTGTCGATGTTGATGAAGCCGTTGTGCATCCACACCCGCGCCAGCGGCTGGCCGTT
>CAYUYM010000204.1:0-2011 GCA_964449305.1 uncultured Chromatiales bacterium
GGCTCCAGGGTGTCCTCGGCACGGAGATGGAGGTGGAATCCGTGTTCGATCCCGTGCAGAACGTGAAGGTGTTTGCCGTGCACTCCGGTCATTTCAAGACGCAGGAGGCGGCCGATCAGGCGCTGGCGGATGCGATGCGCCGGCTGCGTGAGGCGAGGATTTCCGTGAAGGGCAGGGTGGTGCTGTAGACGCGCATGGCGACGACCACAGTGAGCCGCATACGCCGGTGGGTGCTGGCGCTGGCGGTGATGCTGCCATCGACGGTGGCAGCGCAGGCACTTCCGGGGTTCACGATCGAACGGATGCTGCCACACACCCCCGTGCGCAACCAGGAGCTGTCATCCACCTGCTGGAGTTTCGGTACGATCTCCTTCGTTGAGAGTGAGCTACTGCGTCTGGGGCGAGGCGGAGTGGATCTCTCGGAGATGGCCATGGCCTGGTGGGCCACCATGCTGAAGGCGGAGCGGCATGTGCGCTTCGAGGGTGCCACGGTCTTCACGCCCGGCGGGCAGCCGCACGATGTGATGCGCATGATCCGGGATCACGGGCTCATCCCGCGCAGTGCTTTTACCGGCCGGCTGCCGGGCGATTCGCTCTTCGATCACCGCATGCTGGACACGACCCTGCTGCATCACGTGCAGGCCACGGTGGCGGGGGGGCGCGGGGTGTCGCGGGGCTTCCGGGATTCTGTTGCGGCCATCCTCGCACGCACACTCGGGTCACCTCCGGTGGATTTCCTCCTCGATGGTTGCCGCATCACGCCGCGGGTGTTCGCCGACAGCGTCCTGCGTTTTCAACCGGACGCGTATGTGGAGGTCACCTCCTGCACGCATCATCCGTATCATGAGGCGGTGATCCTGGAGACCCGCTTCAACTGGCTGCATGAACGGTACTTCAATGTGCCGCTGGAGGAGTTCATGGCGATCGCGGACAGCGCCCTGGCGCACGGATACAGCCTGGCCTGGGATGGGGATGTCAGCGAACCGGGCTGGGCGCCGGAACAATGCATGGCAACGGTGATGGGGGGGGGCGCGGCGATCGGATCGGTCGAGCGCCAGAAGGCGATCGACAACCTGGGCACGAAGGTGGATCATGTGATGCACGTGGTGGGGACCGCCCGTGATGCGCGGGGCAGGAAATACTATGTCCTGAAGAACTCGTGGGGAACCATCGGGCCGTGCCATGGGTACATCTTCATGTCGGAGCGCTATTTCCGCCTGAAGACCGTCGCCTTCATGGTTCATCGGGACTGTGTATCCGGCGCACAACGATGAGAGGACCGCGTTGAGTACATCACCACACACCGATGGACATGGCCAGGTTCCCGAACCGATACGAATCCATCATCTGAAACGGCCGTGTCCATGCGCCTCCGCCTTGGTTTTCATCACGATTAACGCTACTTTTCCGCGTTCCCGGCGTTTCGCCCATCGGACAGGCAACAGTTCCACACCAAACAGCACTGAACCTATGAAACGTACCCTCATTCTCTCGCTTGCGGCATTGATGTTGATGGTTTCAGGCGCGGCAATCGGTCAGCCCCATGCTGAATCCGACGGAATCCGCTTCACGTATGACAACCCGAACGCATCGACCGTGTCCCTGGTCGGTGATTTCAACGGGTGGTCCCAACTGGCGCACCCCATGAAGAAGGGCGCCTCGGGTGCATGGACGGCCTCGGCCACCGTGCTTCCCGGAACATACCAGTATGCCTTCCTCATCGATGGTAAGACGCTGGTCCCCGATCCGAACAATGAGCTGTCGTTCTACAACTATGAGACAGGTGGTGTGACGTCACTCGTCACCCTGTCGCAGCTCAACAAACTCGTGACCGAGGGGTTCCCCGCACGCCGGAACCTGAACGACAAGTACGAGAAGAAGGGTGGAACGGTTTATCTCAACTTCGTCTGGCGTCATCATCTGCCGATGTATTATGACCCACAAAAGGATCAGATTCCCGCGCCCTTCGTCCGCATGCATGCGACGCGAGATTACTTCGAGATGTTCGACG
>CAYUYM010000204.1:2111-5933 GCA_964449305.1 uncultured Chromatiales bacterium
CCCGCGCCCTTCGTCCGCATGCATGCGACGCGAGATTACTTCGAGATGTTCGACGTGATCCAGCGCTATCCCAACATCCATGCAACGGCGGTGGTCGCCCCCGATCTGCTCTGGCAGATCCAGGAAGTGTATGTGAAGCGCATGCAGCCCTACGTCACCATCAACAAGGTGAAGCGTGGAGGGAAGAAGGCGGAAATCGATGCCAACGGCTTCCTCGCACGCATGAAGGGAAGGACCGATCCGTGGATCGATGCGGCCCTGACACCGGCCGAGCGCCTCTCCGACGCTGACAAGGCCGTGCTCTACAAGAACGAATGGAACGCCTTCACGATGCCGCGCACGCGCCTGATGCGTTTCCCCGAGCTCGTGAAGCTGTATGAGAAGTGGCAGGATGCGAAGGGCAACCCGCAGTTCACGGTGGACGAACTCCGCGCCCTGAAGTTCTGGGCCATCTTCGCCCACTTCGACACCGAGTTCTTCGAACGCAATGTGACACTGATCCAGACCGGTTCGCGCATCAACCTCTCGCTCGATCTCCGCGACCTCATCTACTACCGCAGCGACGGCCACTACTATCTGAAGCGGGCCATCACCGAGGACGACTGCAAGCGCATCGTCGCCTCCGCCTACTTCGTGATGCAGAGCATCCTGCCGACGATTGAAAAGACGCGCTTCATCCGCAAAGCGAGCGTCGGTCAGGTGGAGCTTGCCGCCACGTCGTTCAGCGATGCCATGCTCCCGCTCCTCATCAACAACGGCATTGCACGTGATGTGGATCCGTCGATCACCATGCCCAAGCCCTTTGCCCGCCCGGCTGATGCCGAGGCCCAGATCCTGATGGGGCTCACAGCATACAAGACCTGGTTCCGCGAGGTCCCCACAATCTACTCGCCTGCCTACGGCGCCATGTCGCCCGAGCTGCTGTCCATCCTGAAGAAGTGCGGGTTCCAGGCCTTCACCTCCAGCCAGAACATCCTCGAGAAGAGCGTGGGCGGCGAGGTGACGCCGGTTGCCCCCTACAAGATGACGGTGGACAACGCGCCGATGTATGCCGTGTTCTCCAATACGCAGATCAACGACCGCATCAACTGGATGTACCGCAACTACTATGCGGAGAACTCCGCCGACGACATGGTCAACCATCTGCTCACGCTTGCGCCGCGCGACCCGAACAAGGACGTGCTCGTGACGGTGGTGCTCGACAATGACGAGCACTGGATGACCTACCAGCGCGACACCGATGGCAAGGGCCTCATCAACAGCCTCTACCGCAAGGTGAACAGCATGTTCGACAAGCGTACCATCATCGCAGTGACGCTCTCCGAATACATGGACGGCAACCGCGAACGTGGCATCCCCGCCCACAAGGCCGAGAACTTCCCCGTGCTCAACAAGATCTCCGCCGGGACATCGGTGGATGGAAATTTCAACGCATGGATCGGTGACACCTACAGCAACAAGGCCTGGGATGCCCTCGCCACCGCCCGCGAGAAGATCACCGCGGCGGCCGACACCTCCGTGGCCAATCTCACCACCCTCACCGGCAACCCGCTCAACTTCTTCTACGCCGCCACCAGCGCCGAGTGGCCGCAGACCTTCGCCCAGCGCACCACCGGCACCTACCCGGTGAAGCCCATGGAGCAGCAGTTCCGCAACCTCCTTGCCCAAGCCCTGGGCATGAAGGCGCAGGAAGCTGACGGCCTCATGGCGTCGATCCCGATGGAAGCGCGCCGTGTGCAGCAGCCACCGAAGAAGCGCACACGCGTCACCTTCGTCTCCAAGCTCGTGGACCGCGAGGCGATCACCTCCGTGTTCATCGTGGGCAACCGCAAGGAACTCGGCAACCTTGAGCCCAACGTTGTCCGCATGTGGGACAATGGCGAGAACGGCGACGAGGTGTATGGCAACAACATCTGGACTCTGGTGGTGGACCTCGAAGAGGGCGACCTCATCTACAAGTACACGAATTCCGGCGGCGCCGGGACGTGGGACGGATCCGAGGCCTTCCAAGACCAGTGGCGCCGGATCAGGATCGAGGGTGAGAAGATGCTCATCGAGGACGTGTTCGCCCGATTCAAGAAGTAACCCCGTCATCGTTCGCAAACGGGGTGCCGGCTCGGCATCCCGTTTTGCGTTGAAAGGCATCCATGGATTCGACGCTGCCGTTGTACAACCAGACATCCTACTCGAGGGAGGAGCTGATCGCGGACGTCGCTCCCCATGTGCCTCCAGCGGGGTTGACCATGATCCTTGGCGCATTCGACATGGCCTCCAGCGTGCATGAATACCAGCTCCGCCCCGATGCGACGCCGTATTTCTGGCACATCTCACGCGTGGCACGCATCCTTGTCCGCGAGCTCGGATACCACAATCCCGACGCCATCTCCGCCGCACTTCTCCACGATGTGATGGAGGATTCCGACATCATCACCCCCGAGGTGCTGACCTACAACTTCGGGCCCTATGTGTCCTACATCGTGGAAGTTCTCACCAAACGGCGGCGCGTCCTGGGCGTGCTTCGTGAACAGGAGGATCAGATGTACATGGAGCGGCTTCTGGAGTCCAGCATCGACTGCAAGATCATCAAGTTCGCCGAACGCCTCGACAACTTCCGCTGCCTCGAGTACGGTGTCCGACGCAATCCGTTCAAATACATCGAGGAGACTGAGACGGTGTACTTCCCCCTCGCTGAGCGTCTCAACCACCCGTTGATCCGTCGCCTCATCGAGGCGATCACGGCGGTGAAGGGGAAGCTGACGGCATGATCGCCCTCCTCCAACGCGTCTCCCGCGCATCGGTCACCGTCGACGGACGCGTGACCGGCTCCATCGGCACGGGGTTGCTCGTGCTGCTTGGCGTGCGTGAAGGGGACACGGAGGCGGAGGCCGACTACCTCGCCGGGCGCGTCGTGCGCATGCGGCTGTTTCATGACCACGAGGGGCGGATGAACCTCTCCACAGAGGAGATCGGTGGCTCGCTGCTCGTGGTGTCGCAGTTCACCCTCCATGCCGACACGCGCAAGGGCAACCGGCCGGGCTGGTCGCACGCTGCGGAGCCGGGGCTCGCCGAGTCGCTCTACGAGCGCTTCGTGGCCGGGCTGCGGAGCATGCTGGGAGCGGAGCGCGTGGCGACCGGCGTGTTCCGCGCCATGATGCAGGTGGAGCTGGTGAACGACGGGCCGGTGACGGTGACCGTGAAATCCAGATCCGAATACGGGCGCGAACAGTGAGCGGCGCAGCATGGCGTCGGCTGCCGCGCGCCCTGTTGATCTTCCTCGATGGCGTGGGGATCGGCCGCGCCGATGCGTCCATCAATCCCTTCTTTGCGGGCACCATGCCCTTCCTCACCGCGCAGCTCGGGCGGCAGCCGTCCATGCGGGCGGCGCGGATCACCTCATCCTCGGCCGTCTGCATCCCCGCCGATCCCTGCCTTGGCGTGTCCGGCCTGCCGCAGAGCGGGACGGGGCAGGCCACATTGCTGACGGGTGTCAACTGCCCGCGTCTCGTCGGCAGGCACTTCGGGCCGTATCTCTACTCCACCACGATGCCCGTCGTCGCGGAGCGCAGCATCTTCCGCCGGCTGCTTGAGGCGGGCGTGCCACGGGAGGAGCTCGCACTTGCCAACGCTTTTCCCCGGCGCTTCTTCGACTACCTCGCGGGGCATCGCCGCCGCATGATCGCCGGCATCCACGCCGCGCTGAACGCGGACATCCCCTTTCGCGGCATCGACCACCTGAAGGCGGGCTCCGCGGTGAGCACCGACATCACCGCCGCCCGCGGGGCGGCCCGCGGGCACCCCGACGCCCCCGCGCGCCCCCCCACG
>CAYUYM010000205.1:0-5925 GCA_964449305.1 uncultured Chromatiales bacterium
CACTTCCATTTCACCGAAGCGCTGGCCGCCGAACTGAGCCTTGCCACCGAGCGGCTGCTGGGTGATGAGGCTGTATGGTCCGATCGACCGCGCGTGGATCTTGTCGTCGACCAGGTGGGAAAGTTTCAGCATGTAGATGTAGCCGACAGTCACCGGTTGATCGAAACGCACGCCCGAGCGACCATCGTACAGAATCGTCTTGCCCGTGGGTTCCAGCCCTGCGGAGACGAGGAGATCCTGGATGTGCCTCCATTCCGCGCCGTCGAAGATCGGCGTCGCGAAGCGCGTGCGGTTCCCCATGCGTTTGGCCACCCAACCGAGAGCCGTTTCATACAACTGGCCCAGGTTCATTCGCGAAGGCACGCCCAGTGGGTTCAGGACGATGTCGACGGGGGTCCCATCCTCGAGGAAGGGCATGTCCTGCACGGGCACAACGTTGGACACCACGCCCTTGTTCCCGTGACGGCCTGCCATCTTGTCGCCGATGGAGAGCTTGCGCTTCTTGGCGATGTAGACCTTGGCGAGCTGGACGATGCCGGGCTGAAGCTCGTCACCGAGTTGGATCTTCCCCTTGTCGCGCTTGTATTCCTCCTCCACATCATGCTTCTTGATGCGGTAGTTGGCATAGACACGTGCAACGAGCTGGTTGAGGCGATCGGTGTCCGTCCAAGGCTTGCTGGCATCCAGACGCTCGAGCTGATCGAGCAGGTTCGCAAAGGTGTCCTCCCTGACAGTGGTGCCGCCACGCACACAGCTTTCCCCGCTGGTGTCCTGGATTCCGCGCAGCTTCTGGCCGAGCAGAATGGTGGTGAGCTTCTGCGCGAACAGCAGGAGCAGATCGCGCCGGCGCTGCTCATATTCCAGTTCGAGCCGCTCGTAGCGGAGCTTTTCCTCGCGCTTGGTGTCCGCCTCGCGCTTCTTGCGGGAGAAGAGCTTCGTCTTGATCACGATACCCTTCATGCCCGGGGGCGCCTTGAGGGAGGCATCCTTCACATCACCGGCCTTGTCGCCAAAGATGGCCTTGAGGAGCTTCTCCTCGGGCGTCGGATCGGATTCGCCCTTCGGGGTGATCTTCCCGATGATGATGTCGTTTTCGCGGACCTCTGCGCCGACACGAACGATGCCGTCCTCGTCGAGGTCCTTCGTCGCCTCTTCGGAGACGTTCGGGATCTCACGCGTCAGTTCCTCCTCGCCGCGCTTCGTGTCGCGCACCTGGAGCTCGAACTCCTCGATGTGGATGGACGTGTACACATCCTCGGCCACGAGGCGTTCGCTGACGATGATGGCATCCTCGAAGTTGTACCCGCGCCACGGCATGAAGGCGACCAGCACGTTGCGACCGAGTGCCAGCTCACCATGGTCCGTGGAGCTGCCATCGGCGAGCACGTCGCCCTTCTTGAAGCGATGCCCCGGCTTGATGATGGGCCGCTGGTTGATGCAGGTGTCCTGGTTTGTGCGGAAGAACTTGATGAGATCGTACTCCTCTATGCCCTGCGAATCGAAGGCCACGAGGTTGTCGTCGGCGGTCCGTCCGAGGTCATACTGGACGCGGATCCTGGTCGCATCGACAAAGACGACCGCGCCGTCGTGCTTGGCCACAATCATGGCATGCGAATCACGGGCGACCTTTTCCTCGAGGCCGGTCCCGACCACCGGGGCTTCCGGACGCAGGAGGGGCACGCCCTGGCGCTGCATGTTGGAGCCCATGAGTGCACGGTTGGCATCATCGTGTTCGAGGAAGGGGATGAGCGCGGCGGCCGGGCTCACGATCTGGTTGGGAGCGACGTCCATGAAATGCAGTTCGCTCGGATCGACGATCGGGAAATCGCCGCGGTAGCGTGCCTTGACACGCGGGTTCTTGAATGTGCCGTCGGGATTGAGCGGAGCGTTCGCCTGGGCGATGACCGCGGCGTCCTCCTGCTCGGCATCAAGATACACGACCTCGCTGGTCACGACGCTGTCACGCACCACGCGATACGGCGTCTCGATGAAGCCGAAGTCGTTGATGCGGGCATGGATGCAGAGGGAGGAGATGAGGCCGATGTTCGGGCCTTCCGGGGTCTCGATCGGGCAGAGGCGGCCATAATGCGTGTAGTGCACGTCGCGGACTTCGAAGCCAGCGCGCTCGCGGGTGAGACCGCCGGGGCCGAGTGCCGACATGCGGCGCTTGTGGGTGAGCTCCGCCAGCGGGTTGGTCTGGTCCATGAACTGGGAGAGCTGGTTGGTCCCGAAGAAGGCGTTGACGACGCTGGAGATGGTGCGGGCATTGACAAGGTCGGCCGGGGTGAAATTCTCCACATCGCGGATGTTCATGCGCTCCTTGATGGTGCGCGCCATGCGGGCGATGCCGACGTTGTACTGAGCCGCGAGCTGCTCACCCACGGTGCGTACACGGCGGTTGCCCAGATGATCGATGTCGTCCACCGGTTGCTGGCCCTGGAGCAGGTTGATGAGATACCGGACGATGGCGACGATGTCGTCACGCGTGAGGGTGGTGATCTCGGGGTCGACGGTGAGACCGAGCTTCTTGTTGAGGCGATACCGGCCGACGATGCCCAGGTCGTAGCGCTTCGGATTGAAGAAGAGGCGGTCGATGAGGCCGCGAGCCGTGTCGAGATCCGGCGCCTCGCCCGAGCGCATCTGCTTGTAGATCATCTCGAGGGCCTCCTTTTCATCGTTGGCATCATCCTTCCGGATGGTGTTGGCGATGACGAGGGCGTTCTCGTTGTCGGTCTTGTAGATGCGGACCGAGTTCACGCTGTGATCGAGGATGGAGCGGAGGATCTCCTCGTCGAGTTCGGTTTCGGCGTTGACAAGGAGCTCACCGGTCTGTTCGTCCACCACATGTTCGCAGAGCACCTTGCCGACGAGATCGTCGATGGCGGCGGAGGTGAGGGGCACATCGAGCACGAGTTCGAAGAGTTCGAGCAGCTCCCGGTTGCTCGAGAAGCCGAGGGCGCGGAGGAGGGTGGTGACGGGGAATTTCTTCTTGCGATCGATGTAGGCATACATCACGGCATTGATGTCGGTGGCGAATTCCACCCAGGAGCCGCGGAAGGGGATGATGCGGGCCGAGTACATCTTGGTGCCATTCGGGTGCGTCGATTCACCGAAAAAGACACCTGGGGAACGGTGGAGCTGACTGACGATCACACGTTCGGCGCCATTGATGATGAAGGTGCCGCGGTCCGTCATGTAGGGGAGATTGCCGAGATAGACTTCCTGTTCCACGGTCTCGAGATAATCGGCACTGCCGGGATCATCGGTCTTGCTGGACAGGCGGAGACGTGCCTTGAGAGGAACGGCAAAGGTCAGCCCGCGTTCCTGGCATTCCACGACGGAGTACTTGGGCTTTTCGATGAAGTAATCGATGAACTCGAGAATGTAGTTCTCGCGGGCATCCATGATGGGGAAGTTGGTGTGGAACACCAACTGAATCCCCGCCATGAGTCGCTGCATCGCCGGCGTGCGTTCCTGGAGAAAGCTCTCGTAGGATTCACGCTGAACGTCGAGAAAGTTGGGGTATTTGATGTCCCGGGAGATGCGTCCGAAGCTGTACCGGCCATTGGGAACCTGCTTCAGACCGATGTTCTCCACTGCCTCAAGGATGCGGCTCGGTGAATGTGTGCTCAATTCCATGCTCCTTTATATGCGTGCCGAAAATTCCTGATCGTAATCGCAACGAAGGTTGCGCCAGTGCTAGGAAACAAAACGACAAGAGCAAATTGAACGCATTTCAATTTGCTGCTTGTCGAATTGGCTGCTTGTAAACGCGTTCGTGTCTACAAAAACTCCGTAAGAGAGCGTACCGACTGTTGGTGAAACGGGTTACTTCAACACGACCGTTGCGCCGGCGTCCTCGAGTTCCTTCTTCAGCTTTTCTGCATCGGCTTTCGGGATGCCTTCCTTGACGATGCTCGGAGCTCCATCGACCAGGTCCTTGGCTTCCTTGAGACCCAGGCTTGTGGCGGCGCGCACGACCTTGATCACGTTGATCTTGTTGGCACCGGAGCTGATGAGTTCGACGTTGAATTCGGTCTGCTCTTCGACTTCTGCTGCGGGGGCTGCGGCGGCGGGACCGGCCATCATCATCGGGGCTGCTGCTGTGACGCCGAACTTGTCTTCGAGGGCCTTCTTCAGCTCCGATGCTTCGAGAAGGGTGAGCTTTTCAATTTTCTCAACGATTTCCTGAATGACTGACATTGTATGACTCCTGTGAGGAAGTGGGAAAAATTACGTTTCGCTGGGAGATCAGGCGGCCTTCTTCTTCTCGATGGCGTCGATGACACCAACCAGATCGCGGATGACGGCGTTGATGGCGCCGACGATGCCCGATGCGGGCGCGCCGATGGAACCGATGATGCCGGCGAGGAGATCATTGCGTGTCGGAAGAGCGGCGACCTCGGCGAGGCGCTGTCCGTCGAACACCTGTTTCTCGATCGAGCAGGCCTTCACGACCGGCTTGTCGGCATTGGTCTTCTGGAATTTCTCAAGAACGCGTGCCGGCTGGATGGGATCGTCGAAGGAAAGGACGAGGCCGGTCTGCTGCACGAGGTACGGGTAGAGGTCGTCATGGCCCCCCACCTCGCTCAACGCGCGCTTCAGAAGCGTGTTCTTGACGACAACATATTCGATGCCGAGCTTGAAAAACTCCTTGCGCAGATTGTTGGCTTGCTCCACGGTCATCCCGGTGAAGTTCACCAGGTACAACCCTGTCGCGTTCGCCAGCCGCGCAGTCATTTCTTGTACAATCTCGGATTTTTGTTCTTTCAGCATGTAGTCCCCAAGTTGATACGATGGAACTTGGAATGGTTCAGTGAATTGGGTGTAGAAGCATTGAGTGCGTGAACGGGCCGGATGCGGGCCTGGGAGAATCTATGATCAGTGCAGCAGGGCTGCCTCCTGTTTGTCGAGATGAATGCCGGGGCCCATGGTGCTGCAGATCGTCACACCCTTGATGTAGACGCCCTTGGCAGCAGCAGGCTTCATGCGGTTGAGTGTCATGACAAAGGACTTGATGTTGTCCACAAGCTTGTCGGCGTCGAAGGAGCACTTGCCAACCATGGCGTGGACGATGCCGCCCTTTTCGACGCGGAAGGCGATCTTGCCCGCCTTCACTTCCTTCACCGCCTGACCGACATCGTTCGTGACGGTCCCGGATTTCGGATTCGGCATGAGGCCGCGTGTTCCGAGGATCTTTCCGAGCTTGCCCACCTCACCCATCACATCGGGCGATGCGATCACGACATCCACATCCGTCCATCCTTCCTGGATCCTGGCAATGTAGTCGTCGAAGCCGACATGTTCCGCACCGGCGTCGCGGGCTTCCTGCTCCCGGCCGCCCTTGGTGAGAACGAGCACGCGGACATCCTTGCCGATGCCGTGCGGAAGTGACGCGGTACCACGCACCATCTGGTCAGATTTCTTGGGATCGACACCCAGCTTCACGGCGATGTCGACAGACTCGTCGAACTTCGCCTTGGCGGTTTTCTTCATCAGCTCGACGCCTTCCTGGAAGGAGTATTCCCTGGCCTTGTCCACCATCGGGCGGAGCACTTTCATTCGTTTGGTCTGTTTCATTGTGGCGTCTCCTATCCTTCTACCGTGAGACCGAGGCTGCGAGCCGTGCCGGCCACCATCCGCATCGCGGCTTCGACCGTGTGGGCGTTGAGATCCGGCATTTTGAGTGTTGCAATTTCCCGCACCTGCTCCTCGGTCACCTTGCCCACCTTGGTCCTGTTGGACTCGGCGGAGCCCTTCTCCAGCTTGGCGGCCTTCATGAGAAGCACCGCTGCCGGCGGGGTCTTGGTGACGAAGCTGAACGACTTGTCACCGTACACGGTGATGACCACCGGGATGATCAGGCCGGCCTTCTCCTGGGTGCGTGCATTGAACTGCTTGCAAAACTCCATGATGTTGACTCCC
>CAYUYM010000206.1:0-5798 GCA_964449305.1 uncultured Chromatiales bacterium
GAATGCGTCACCGGGCACGATGGGGTGTCCGTGGTGGACGTGTGTCAGGTCTGTCCGAGGATGCGCAATCCTTCGGGCATGATCAACCGGTTGTTGTCGGCAGACAGCCGCATGCCGGACGCCAGATCGCTGAGCGTCAGCCCCGCGAGCTCGCGGTCGATGGCATCCTGGACGCGGTTCCACAATGGCTTGATGATGCAGTCCACGGAGTGCGTGCATTCCTCCTCGTTGCCGGGGTAGCGGCCGCAGAAGTCGTCCGCATAGAAGCGCCCTCCGAGTGTGTCGAGAACCTCACGCACCAGGATCTGCTCCGGAGGCCGCGCGAGGGCATAGCCGCCCACCTGGCCGCGGGTGGATTCCACCCATCCCGAGAGTCGCAGCATGCGCAGGAGCTTGGCCACATAGGCCGTGGACAGGCCCTCAGCACGGCTGATGTCGTTGATCGTCAGCGATGCCGCGGTGCCGCCGCTCCGGACGAACTGGAGCAGGCAGCGAAGGCCGTATTCCTCCTGTGAGCTGAACTTCATCGGTCACTGATGCGGATGGAGCCGGGGGATGCGTGAGCCGCACACCTTCGCGAACTCCAGTTCTGCGAAGGCGTCCGCCGGGATGGAGGGCCCTGTGCGTGTGCAGTGCTTCTCGAAGAGGCCGGCAAGCTGGGCGGCGATGTCGTCTGCTGAGCGGCCCTCGATCTCGTGCCGCGGCATGAACCAGACGACGCGGCCGTCCTCGAACAATGCCATGGAGGGGGAGGACGGCGGCAGGCCTGGCAGGTGATGGCGCACGCGGGCCACCGCAGCCTTGTCCTGCCCGGCGAAGACGGTGACGGAACGGTCGGGGATGAGCCGGTGCTGCAGCGCGAGCCCCACGGCGGGGCGGGCGCAGCCGGCGGCGCAGCCGCAGACGGAGTTGATGACAACGAAGAGTGTGCCGGCGGTGCCGCTGATGGCCGCGTCCACAGCCTCCGGTGTCAGGAGCTCCCCGATGCCGACGTCGACAAGTTCGCGGCGCATCGGCTCCACGGCCTGGGGATCATACTGCGGTTGCTGATCTATGGTGAACATGGTGTGAACCTTTCGATGGATGGTGGATCAGTGTGCTCCGGAGATGGTCCACGGGCATCCGCGGACGGATCATGCATCCGGTTGATGCGGACGGCGTCATCGCGCTCCGCCGCAGGTGTGTGTCACAGGGTGTGTGCGCATGTCCGGTGGTCGCCCAAGTGTTCCGGCGGACCTGGTGTCAGAACATGCCGAGCTCGAGGCGGGCGGCCTCGGTCATCATCTTCGGATTCCATGCGGGCTCCCACACGAGCTCGACGCGCACCTTCGTCACATTCGTCACCGCCTCCACCTTTTCCTGCACCTCGTCCACGAGGGACCCGGCCACGGGGCATGCCGGCGAGGTGAGGGTCATGCGTATCACGACGGAACCGTCAGGGCTGATGCGGATCTGGTAGATCAGGCCCAGCTCAAAGATGTCCACGGGGATCTCGGGGTCGTAACAGGTCTTCAGCGCATCGACGATGTCGCTGTCCATCTGGTCCATGTCATGGTCGGTGAGGGGCATGGCGGTCTCCGGTCATTCACTGGTGACGGTGGTGTTCTGCCCGTCGATGGCGCCGTGCAGCGTGTGCCAGGGCAGCGTGGCGCACTTCACGCGCATGGGGTATTCCGACACCCCCCCGAATGCGGCGAGCTTGTCGAGCTCGTCGAGGTGGTCATCAGCATCCTGCCTGCCGGTGACGATGTCCACGAAGAGCTGATACAGGCGCTCGAACTCGGCGCGTGATCGGCCGGTGACCGCGGCGCTCATGATGGATGCCGAGGCCTTGGAGATGGCGCAGCCGGAGCCCTGGAAGCTCACATCGGCGATGGTGTCGCCATCGAACTTCACGAAGAAGGTGTAGTGGTCGCCGCAGAGCGGGTTGTAGCCCTCGAGCGAGCAGTGGGCATCCTCCATCACATGGAAGTTGTGCGGACGCTTGTTGTGGTCGAGAATGATCTCCTGGTAGAGATCACGGATGTCATCGTTCATGCGAATACCTCAAGGACGTGCACGGTCGCCGCGATGAGCCGGTCCACATCGTCCTGCGTGTTGTAGATGGAGAAGGAGGCGCGGGCCGTGGCGGGGATGCCGAAGAACCGCATCACCGGCTGGGCGCAGTGGTGCCCGGCGCGGATGGCCACACCCTGTTGATCGAGGATGGTGCCGATGTCGTGCGGATGCACGGCGCAGAGCACGAAGGAGAGGACGCTGGCCTTGTCCCGGGCCGTGCCCACGATGGACACCTCGGGGATGGCGGCGAGGGCGTCGGTGGCCCGTGTGAGAAGCGTCCGCTCGTGCAGCACGATGGCGGAGAGATCGAGCGAGGTGTGGTAGTCGATCGCGGCGGCAAGGCCGATGGCCCCGGCGATGTCGGGCGTGCCGGCCTCGAAGCGGTACGGCAGCTCGTTGTAGAGCGTCTTCTCGAAGGTCACGGAGAGGATCATGTCGCCGCCCCCCTGGTAGGGTGGCATGGATTCGAGAAGCTCGCGGCGGCCGTAGAGCACGCCGATACCGGTGGGTCCGTAGAGCTTGTGCCCGCTGAACACGAAGAAGTCACAGTCCATCGCCTGGACGTCCACCTCAAGATGGGCGACGCTCTGGGCGCCGTCCACCAGCACGGGGACGCCGCGGCGGTGGGCCAGCTCGATGATGCGCCGCACGGGATTGACGGTGCCGAGGGCGTTCGACACGTGCACCACGGCGACGAGGCGCGTGCGATCCGTGAGGAGTTCCTCGAAGGCATCCATCCGCAGCTCGCCGCGTTCGTTCATCGGGATCACGCGCAGCACCGCCCCCGTCTCCTCGCAGAGCATCTGCCAGGGCACGATGTTCGAGTGGTGCTCCATGGCGGAGACGAGCACCTCGTCCCCCTGACGGATGAAGCGGCGCCCGTAGGTGGAGGCCACGAGGTTGATGCCCTCCGTCGTGCCGCGGGTGAAGATGATCTCGCGCTCCGACGGGGCGTTGAGAAAGGCCCGGACGGTCTCCCTCGCGCCCTCGTAGAGCTCGGTGGAACGCTGGCTCAGGTAGTGGACCCCCCGGTGGACGTTCGAGTTCTCGTCGCGGTAGAAGCGGTCGAGTGTCTCGATCACATGCTCCGGCTTCTGCGTGGTGGCGGCATTGTCGAGGTACACGAGCGGGCGACCGCGGACGCTGCGTTGCAGGATCGGGAAATCCCGGCGGATGCGCTCGGGGTCGAAGGGCAGCGCTCCGGTGCGGGGCAGTGTGTCAATCTTCGCGGAGTTGGGACTCATGGGCGGCGTGGTGGAGGTGATCAGAAACGGGTGTGGATGCGGTGTTCCAGCGCCTGTGCCAGATCGGGCGGCGTCACATGGCGGAGGAGGTCGGACGCGAAGGCGTGCGTCAGCACCACGGTGGCCTCGGCGAGGCCGATGCCGCGGGTGCGCAGATAGAACAGGGCCTCCTCGTCGATGCGGCCGATGGTGGCGCCATGGGTGCAGCGCACATCGTCGGCGAAGATCTCGAGCTGCGGCTTTGCATCGATCGTCGCGGCATCAGACAGCAGCAGCGTGCTGTTCGACTGCTTCGCATCGGTCTTCTGCGCATGCGGCCGCACGATGATGCGTCCCGTGAAGGCGCCATGGGCCGAGCCGGTGAGGATGTTCTTGAACAGCTCGTGCGAGGTGCAGTGGGGATGCGCGTGATCGATCAGCGTCTGATGCTCCACATGCTGGCCGCCGTCGGCCATGGTGAGTCCGTTGATGGTGCACTCAATGTCCTCCCCGTCGAGCACGGCCACCGTGTCGTTGCGGACGAATGCGCCGCCGAAGCTGAAGGTGTGTGATGCGATGCGTGCGTCGCGCTGTGCATGCAGCACGAGGTTCGACATGTGGAAGGCGGCCGTGTTCTCGACCTGGACACGGTGATGCTCGAACTGCGCGGCCTGCCCCGCATTCACCGTTGTGACGGCATTGGTGAAGTGCATGCCGGCATCGAGGCTGGCGTGGTGCTCGATGAGTGTGAGTGACGATTCCGCCTCCAGGTGCACGACGATCCGCGGCGCCGTCATTGGGGCACCGGTGCCGGCGGCGGTGAGGAACACGAGGTGCACCGGTTCGGCGATCACGGCCCGCCGCGGGAGGTGGATGACGATGCCATCATGAAGGAAGGCGGTGTTCAGCGCCGCGAAGATCGTGCGTGTGTGCGCGGGTTCCACAAGCGCGTCGTCCGTGATGTGGCCGGCGACACGTGCCTCGCCGAGGGACTCGATGACGACGCCATCGGGAAGCGTGCCGGTGGTGGAGAGCGAGGGCTCGGGGGCGCCGTTGACGAAGACGATCCCGTGTGTCGGCTGGGGCAGTCCCGTCAGGGCGCGGACGTCAGCGATGGTGGGGAACCGCTCGGGCCTGGTGGCCGGCGTGAACGGGTGCTTCAGCAGGGAGGCGACCGGCGTGCCACGCCACTCCTCCATGGAGCTGGTCGGGAAGCCTGCCGCGGCGAGGCGGTCGAAGGCGGCGCGGCGCAGCGGCTGCAATGCCCCGTCCGCAGCCGCGGTGAATGCGTCGAAGCGCGCGCGGTAGTGATCAATGGCGGGTGCGGTCATGGTCACCCCTGCGCTCCGCCGTGGCGGAGGTCGGCCTGCTCACGGATGTCGTCGTACCCCTCCTCCTCGAGCTCGAGCGCGAGCTCCCTGCCGCCGGACTTCACGATGCGGCCCTTGTAAAGGACGTGGACGAAGTCGGGCACGATGTAGTCGAGCAGGCGCTGATAGTGCGTCACCACGATGGCGGCCTTGTCAGGGCGGTGCAGTGCATTGACACCGCCTGCCACAATGCGCAGGGCATCGATGTCGAGACCGGAGTCGGTTTCATCGAGGATGCTCAGCACGGGATCGAGCACTGCCATCTGGAGGATCTCGTTCCGCTTCTTCTCCCCGCCGGAGAAGCCCTCGTTGACCGGGCGGTTGAGCAGGGAGCTGTCCATCTCCACGAGCTTCACCTTCTCCCGGATGAGCTTGAGGAAGTCAGCGGCGTCGAGCTCCTCGAGCCCGCGGTGTTTGCGCACCGCATTGAGCGCGGCCTTCAGGAAGTATGTGTTGCTCACACCGGGGATCTCCACCGGGTACTGGAACGCGAGGAAGATTCCCTCGCAGGCGCGTTCCTCGGGGGCGAGATCCAGAAGGTTGCGGCCGTTGAAGAGGACCTCGCCCTCCGTCACCGCGAAGGTGTCACGCCCGGCGAGCACCTGCGCAAGCGTGGACTTGCCCGAGCCGTTCGGTCCCATGATGGCGTGGATTTCGCCGGCGCGCACAGTGAGATCGATTCCCTTCAGGATTTCCTTTCCGTCTATCGATGCGTGCAGATTCTTGATTTCAAGCATGGTTCACATTCTCCGGAATAGTGGTTAGCCAACACTGCCTTCAAGGCTGATGCCGAGGAGCTTCTGGGCCTCGACGGCGAACTCCATCGGGAGCTCGCGGAACACCTCCTTGCAGAAGCCGTTGACGATCATGTTCACGGCGTCCTCGGTGGAAAGGCCGCGCTGGTTGCAGTAGAAAATCTGGTCCTCGCCGATCTTCGAGGTGGTTGCTTCATGCTCCACCTGGGACGAGTTGTTCCTGACCTCGATGTACGGGAAGGTGTGCGCGCCGCAGGCGTCTCCCATGAGCATGGAATCGCACTGCGAGAAGTTGCGCGCCCCCTCCGCCCCCGGCTGGATCTTCACGAGGCCGCGATAGGTGTTCTGGCTGTGCCCGGCCGAGATGCCCTTGGACACGATGGTGGACCGCG